>JABJJO010000155.1 GCA_018660825.1 Planctomycetaceae bacterium
ACAAACCCAATGACGTCTTCCTGGACGGCTCTGACCTCACGCCTTTGCTCACCCGCACGGGCAGTTTTGAACGTCATCAACCCCTTTTCTGGATGAACGGCTCCAAAATGGTGCTTCGAATGGGGGACCATACCCTCTTGGCACCGAGCACAGCCCAACTCCCGTTTGACAATGCGAAGGCGAACCGCTTGCTGCAGCAGACAAAATTGGCCCTAGGGGACGGGCTTGAGAAAGAGCTGGGCGGATTGGATCTGCGCTCACGCATGTTCAACGGCCAATTTGCCAATCCCGAGGCTAATCGACTTCGCGATGAATTCCGAGCCATGTTCTATTTTAATGAAGCCTTGATCCCCCTGATGAAGAAAGGCGGCGTCGATCGGGTTCAACTCTACGATCTTGCAAGCGATCTGAGCCAAGAGCGGGACATCGCGGCCGAAAAGCCCGAGATCGTCGCCCGGATGAAAAAACGGGCCAACGCCATCTACCAAAGTGTCATGGCCGACGCCCCGGAATGGATCACCCCGGAGGAACTGGCCGCCGCGAAAAAGCCTCAAGAAAATACGCCTGATCGGCCTGCCCCCGGAGCATCCGACACCGATACCGCGAAGCTCCTCGCTCGCATCGACAAGAATCCTCTTCCCAAAGGCTATGACGGAAACCACCACCAGCCTTACGTCGACAGCGTCATGGCCGGTCTCAAACCCGAACAGCGTGCCCGGGTCGGCCAACTCTGGAAAGAAAATCGACGCCTCGATCCTGACATGCCCAATCCGGGAGCCTCCTTCGTCAAAATCCTCACCCACGTCGCCGAAGACGTAGGAACAAGTAAACGTCCCAACGTTGTAATCCTGCTGGCAGATGATCTGGGTTCAAAGGACATCGGCTGCTACGGTGGCCCGGTTAAAACTCCGGCTCTGGATAACCTCGCTGCAAAAGGTGTTAAATTCACTAACTTTTACTCAGCTGCTCCGGTCTGCTCTCCAGCCCGCGCCACTCTATTGACGGGTCGCCATCACCTGCGGACCGGTGTTTACACCGTGATACAAGATCACATACACGACATGCATCTTAAACAAGAAGAGGTGACCATCGCTGAACTTCTTAAGGAGAACGGCTACGACACGGTTCATCTCGGTAAGTGGCATTTGGGAACGCCGTTTCGGGGGATGAAAAAGCCTTGGATTGATGAGCATGGCTTCGACTACTGGTTTGCGACAGACCTCAACGCAGCACCGTCGCATCATAATCCGGCTAACTTCTGGCGCAATCGGAAAAAAGTTGGTGAAATCAAAGGGTATGCCTGTCAAATCGTGGTCGATGAAGCGATCACTTGGCTCGACAAGAAACGAGACCCCGATAAACCCTTCTTCCTTAACATTTGGTTTCATGAGCCACACGCGCCTTTAGCTGCACCGCCAGAGATCATCAAAGAGTATGGAGAATTGAACGACCAGGCTGCTATCTATTCAGCAACGATCGATAATACCGACCGGGCCATTAGTCGATTTGTAAAACATCTCGAAACAATCGGTGCCTTGGAAACACAGTGATTATTTATACGTCCGATCACGGCAGCTACCGACAGGAGCGTAATGGAAACCTCGCCGCTGGCAAAGGATCTTTGTTAGAAGGGGGGATACGCACTCCTGGTATCTTCTACTGGCCTGCCGGGATTAAAGGAGGTCGAATTCAGGATACACCTGGGGCTGCGATGGATATCCTGCCAACAATCTGCGGGATCGCCGATGTCAAGATTCCGAAAGGCTTGCACATTGACGGCACAGACTTACGGCCTTTGTTGACCAACACTGGAGACGAATTCGTAAGACACCAGCCACTCACTTGGCATTCGCCATTAAGCCAGCCTGTCGCAGCGATCCGTGAAGGTAACTATTCGCTTGTCGGTTATCGTAGCGAGGAATATCCCAAAGACAAAGAAGCCATTACCGCCGTGATAGCAAAAATGCGAGTCCACCTTGAAAAACATCTGGGTCAGGACCTTAATCCCCAGCAACTAATGCATGAGTGCTGGAACAGTCCTCTTAAAAATCCTGAATACAATAAGCTAAGATCCGAATTTGTCACGCTTAATACATTCCAGGAACGTTGGACGCCGATGATTAAGGCCGGTTTTGGTGGGATTACGCGTGTTTCGTTATTTGATCTCTCGAAAGACCCGAGGCAACAGAAAAATCTCGTCAACCAACTTCCAGAGGTAGCCAAGCGTTTACAAGGAAGCTTAGCAGGGCTTCATAAAATGGTTCTGGAAGAAGCGCCGATTTGGGGTGAAGACGATACCCAAACACGAATCCATCGTCTGGACTCAGATAGACGTTCGACTTTTGACGCATTTGCCTACATAAATCGAATTCCCATTGAACCGGAGAAGGATGAAACGCAGGACGATCTAGGCGGGCGAATCCTTAGTCGGTTGGCGAACCAGGAAGGCCGAGTCCTGGTAAAACTTCCGCCGGCAATGAATCGTCAGGCCTATGAGGGGTTTAAGTTGACTCTGGAAAGTGACCTTAAAACGACTTCTGGGCGTTGCATTACATGTCACCAATTACCTAATCTTGGCCGCACAGCGACACCTTCACCCGTGCCGTCGCTAAGAAATCGCTCGTATTCTATTGAACGTTTGCGAGAGGTCATGGAAAACAAAACACACCGCAGCATCAAACAGGACAAGCGGCGACTCGAACAGCTTCACGCATTTTTACAAACTCTTACGGACATTCCAGACAAACAATTTCGCGAACAGATAATCAAGGCTAGTGTACTAGATAACTCAGGAGACCTGAAATGAGATTTTTGACCCCGCTATTTGTCCTTGCCCTACTAATGATTTGCAGCCCTCACGGGCACGCGGTCGAGGACAGCGTTCATTCGATTCGTGGCACCGTTGTTGACACATCAGGCACTGGAGTCGAAGGCGTGATGGTATCGGCGGTTGATGACCAGCACCGCAAGTGGACCTCCGTGTTTACACAGAAGGATGGTTCCTTTGCGATTGCTGGTCTGCGAAATGTAGACCACAAACTCCGCACCCGACTGTTGGGCCTCGCGGACGAATGGAAGAGTCGTGTCGAAGTTGGTTCCGACGCCCTAGTAATTCAAACTCGATCGGCTATTGGGCAAGAATTGGAATTGCAGCGGACGGCGAACAGTGCCTTTAGTATGCTCAAATTCGACAACCCTCGCGACAAAATGAATTTCAAAATGTATTGCACCTATTGTCATCAAGTTGGGACGCTAGGGTTTCGAACTCCCGAACAGCCAGTCGACTGGGAAACCATGCTGCGCCGAATGGACGGATTCGGCGGACTCTATCCGCATACACAGAAAACGATTATTGGCCGTCTCAGGGAAACCTATAAAGACGATGCCGTTGAGAAGTGGCCGGCTTTTGTGCCCCCTCCAGCACCCACGGGAATGGCGACCGCCGCGACCATCACCATGTGGGAAATGGATGAATTGCACCAGGGGTCGTTTCATGACTTAGAAGTCGGACGTGATGGAAATGTATACGCTGTTAACATCAGTAGAGGGCGTTTGCTGGTGTTAGACCCGCGCACCGGTGAGCAGACGAGTTTTCAATATCCGCGGGGTGTACATGCGCCTCATTCGATTGAAACCGCCAATGACGGTAGTCTTTGGACAACGATGTGTGCGAGCGGAAAAATGGTTCGTTTTGATATTAACACGAAACAATTTGAAACCTACAGCAGTGCCGAAGCCCCGAAAACTCGCGGTAGTTATCCTCACACTCTGAGAATCAACCCTCAGGATCCAGAGGGATTAATTTGGTACACCGATGCCGGATCCAACTCGTGTTACTCATTGCACCCGGTGACCCATGAAGTTGTAAATTACAAACTGCTAAGTGCTGGGCAGGCCCTCGGTGCAGGACGCGGTGAGTCGCGTGGAATCACCCCATATGGCATCGACTTTTCGCCGGTCGACGGCAGGATCTGGTATTCCAAATTGAATGGAAATCGGATTGGCAGAATTGACCCTACCGTTGAGGGCGGAGCCATCAAGGAATGGAACCCTCCGTTCCGCGGTCCCCGACGATTACATGTCGCCCCGGACGGGATGGTTTGGGTGCCAGGGTTCGGCTCCGGTGTGTTTGGTAAGTTCGATCCGTATCAAGAAAAATGGACGGTCTATGCATTGCCCGATGCAGAGAACCAAATACCCTATGCCTTAAACGTCGACTCCAAAGGAATCGTGTGGATCTGTGGAACCGGTAACGACACGATCAATCGATTCGACCCCAAGACGGAAACAATGGTCGAGTTCCGCTTACCGATGCGTGTATCCTACACTCGTGAAATTGAGTTCGATGATGAGGGAAACATTTGGACCAGTACGTCCGGACCTGCCCGGCACATGGAACGTGGTGTGGGAGCGGTAATCCGAATTTCGCTTCCCAATTCATTGCCAGCAAACGGAGGCGTCAAACTGTTAGCGAAGACGTATGCCGGTGATCATGATATTGGCAATCTCGCGACAGCGCCGAAACAGAAACCCAAACCGGATAACAGGGCGCTTTTCGCGGAGATTGACAAAGCGGAGATGCCCGCCGCCTATGTTGCACAAGAGCACCAGAAATACGTGGATGCAAAAATAGCGGCCCTGCCACCTCAACGGCGGCCTCGAGTTGGCCAGTTATGGAACGAATTTACCCGTCTGAATCCCGCCCGGCGTAGCGACGGTGCAATGTTCATCCGGATACTCGATTACGTTGTCAACCTCGACTCGGACAGTGGGCCTCAACGTAGGTTTATTAAAAAATGGCAGCATCACAATTTCGGATCGCTAGCGAATCGACTGGATGGCCGATCGATTGAAAATGGCAAACTAATTTATGAACAAGCCGCCTGCAATCGTTGCCATACGATTGACGGCAAGGGGGCTAAATACGGTCCAGATCTGACGACGACAGCACATCGATTCCAGGGTACCAAATTATTACACCAGATGGTGAAACCCTCGGCTGAGATCCACAAGGATTTTCGTCCGCAGTTGATTGTAATTGATACCGGACGGGTTCTTGCAGGATTAGTCCTAGAAGAGACCGAGGACCAACTCCGCCTAGTGCCCAATCTACTCAAACCCGATAAAGTTGAATTGATAGATAAATCGTCCATTGAGGAACGAAAGGTATCGGAGGTTTCGAGCATGCCCGCCGGGCTATTGGATACTTTTACGGTCGAAGAAATACTTGATCTGGTCGCGTATATTCGCTCGGTGGCGCCTGAACGCGGGAGCCCAGCACCCGAATGACAAAATCTTGCTATAGGCTCAGATTGATTGCTTTGGTTTGCACATATTGCGTACCCTGCCATGCGCTGCTGGCGGATGGATCCTTGGATAGTCTGATTCAGGCATCGTGCATCGATTGTCATGGCGAACAGACCGACACTGGATTTGATATAACAGGGCTTACTTTGGAGCTAGACGATGCGGTTCAGTTTCGCGCCTGGGTCAAAGTATTTGACCGAGTCGATCGTGGTGAAATGCCGCCCAAGGACGCTCCTCAGCCTAACGAGGAACTCAAAGCGACTACCTTGGATCGGTTGAGCCATTTATTGACTGAGGCGAATTTAGAGCGGCAGCAAAAAACAGGGCGTGTGCCATCGCGTCGGCTGACTCGCTCGGAATACGAACATACGCTGCACGATTTGATCGGCATTGGGGGTCAGCTGGCAAGATATCTTCCGCCGGAAAGCAAAGCGGCTACGTTTGACGTCGTTGGGGCAAAGCAGGAAATGTCCAGTGTTCATGTGAAAGGCTTGCTCAAGGCCGCTGACGCCGCCCTCGACGAAGCGATTCAATTTGGCGCCAAACCAGCAATGGTGCGCGAACTTGACTACGTGAACTCGCGTTACATGCAAATGTGGTTTCAGCGCCCCGTACGCAATGGCGGTGGTACGGTCTTCCGAGCCGAAGACGATCTCATCATGTTCCGAGGCGAGAACCATAACCTGCGTTCAGACAACAACGGCCTGCGATTTCCCGTCGCCGGCCGATACCGTATCACCGTCACCGGTTCGGCGTATCAGCCCAGATCCTCGGTAACGATGAGCCTCAAGCGTCAAAACGACATCCGGGGTGACAGCGAACTCTTTGCTGCCTGGGATGTCAGCGAGGATCTTCGTACGGTTTCAACGATCAAATACTTTCGACCCGACGACTACTTCTACGTTAGCGCCGACGAACTCGAACCAGCACCCGACGGAAAAGTCATTTACAACTCGCAACCCGCGAGCGCGTTCAAAGGGGAAGGCGTGCGGGTTCGCGAGGTGCTTGTCGAAGGCCCGTTGGAATCCACCTGGCCTCCGCAACGCACCCGCACCCTGTTCCCCGGCGTCGAATGGGAGCCTGTGTCCAACGGCCGTTATTACCAACCGGTCACAACGAAGTCTCACTACGAACATATTCGCGATGCGGTCGCCGCGCTCGCACCGAAAGCCTTCCGACGTCCGGTGAGCGACAAAGAAATCTATGATCTCACCCGTCTCGCCGTCCCAAATCTCAGTGCCCGACGCGGCTTCCTCGCCAGCGCTCGGGTTCCGTTACGAGCGATCCTGATTTCGCCTCATACGTTGTTCCTGACAAACGAAACGCGACCCATGGAATCGGCACTGACCGATCACGCACTCGCCAGCCGGTTATCGTATTTCCTCTGGCGCAGCCCTCCCGATGAAGAACTGCTTCAACTTGCTAGGGAAGGAATGCTCTGCGACACAAAAACGCTGGACGCTCAGGTTGACCGTATGCTGTCCGACCCAAAGTGTGATCGCTTCGTGCATGAATTCCTGGGTCAATGGTTGGAACTTGACCAAATCGATGCGACGACTCCTGATGCCTATTTGTATCCTGAATACGACGACGTGTTGCGGAGAGCCATGTTGGCAGAAACTCGCGAGTTCTTCGGGCATCTGATTGACGAGAATCTGAGCGTAGCAAACCTCATCGATTCTGACTTCACTTTCCTCAACCGAAAACTCGCCGAACACTACGGTATTCCGAACGTCGGCGGTGAAGAAATGCGTAAAGTCATGCTGCCACCCAACAGCGTTCGTGGTGGCATATTGACCCATGCCGCGATTGCCAAGGTAACGGCAAACGGTACGGTGACCACGCCAGTTAAACGTGGCAATTTTGTACTAACGAACCTTCTGGGCATACCATCGAATACGCCACCACCGGCGGTTGGCGGGATTGAACCGGACACACGCGGAGCAACGACCATTCGGGAGACATTGTTAAAACATCAAACGCTCGATGCGTGTGCCGTTTGTCACCGCCGGATTGATCCACCGGGATTCGCATTGGAATGTTTTGATCCAGTCGGCAATTTTCGCACTCGCTATCGCAACAGCAAAGATGTCAAACGAACAGCCCAAGTCGGACTACGTTTTTTGCACAAAGACTACGATTTAGGCCCCCCCGTCGATACAACGGGTGTGACCGCCGATGGCATCGAGTTCAATGGTATCCGCGACTACAAGAACCATCTATTGACATCTAAAAAACAGGTCGCGCGCAACCTGGTTTCGCTGCTGATAACGTTCGCCACAGGTGGAGAGATTGAGTTTGCGGACCGCGACGAGGTCGAACGTATCCTGCTTTCCGCGAAGGACAACGGCTATCCGATACGGAGTCTTATCCATCATGTCGTTACAAGCCGGCTCTTTAGGGATCGCTAATGCATAATCCAATCTCACGTCGCGCTGCACTCAAAGCTTCTGGAATCACGATTGCGCTGCCACTGCTCGAATCAATGAAACCTGCGATCGGCCATGAATATACGGTACCGCCCAAACGCATGGTTTTGATTTGTAATGCTTTGGGACTGCATTCCCCATCGCTGTTTCCGAAGACGCCCGGGTCCGACTATGCAAACACGGAGTACCTCGACCTACTCCAACCACACCGAAGTGATTTTACGATTTTTTCCGGGCTGTCCCATCCGGACCAAAACGGCAAGGATCCTCACGATACTAAAATGACCTTTCTGACAGCGGCGATCAATCCGGGACTCGGAGGCTTCAAGAATTCGATTTCGGTGGATCAGGTGGCGGCGATGCACCTCGGTCACGCCACGAGGTTTCCGTCAATCACGCTGGGGAGCAACACTCAGGAGAGTCAGTCGTACGACAGTAATGGTGTAATGCTGCCAGCCGATTATCGGCCATCGCGGCTGTTTACGAAATTATTCATGGCCGGAAGCCCGGAAGAACAGCGGCGACAAAGGCAGAGACTCGCGAACGGTCGCAGTATTCTTGATGCCGTTGGCGATCAGACAAAAGCGCTCAACCGACAAGCTAGTGGAGGTGACCGGAAGCAACTAGATGAATACTCCGCTGCTATACGCACGGCTGAGAAGGAACTGGCTGCATCCGATGCGTGGCTGGATCGCCCCAAGCCTGAGGTGAACGTCGAAGTTCCGCAGGACATTGCGGAACCGTCGGAATTGCTCGGCCGCATTCGTGAGCTGATGAATCTGATTCCGCTGATGCTGCAGACCGATTCAACGCGAGTGGTCAGCCTGATGATTCAGGATCACCAAACTGTGCCCAACATCGCCGGGGTCCAGGCGGGGCATCACCCACTGTCCCATCATGGTCAGGATCCCGCGAAGATTGCCCAATTGAAGATCATCGAGTCCGGAATCCTCTCAACATTCTCGGGCTTCCTGACCCAGCTTGGACAGCGATCGGCACAAGGAACGCGACTGCTGGATCACACGGCCGTGCTTTTCGGAAGTAACCTTGGTAATGCTAACGCCCACGACCCAAGCAATCTACCCGTCATTCTGGCGGGAGGTGGATACCGCCACGGTCAGTACGTGGCCTACGACAAGAAGAACAATATTCCATTGTGCAACTTATTCGTCAACATGCTCAACAATATGGGCGTGGAAACCGAGTCGTTCGCGACCAGCACGGGCAGCTTAGAGATTTAGTGCTTGCTTTCCATTACTTCTTTTCCAGAGACGATGATATTATAGTCTGAGGTAGCGATGAAAAACTTCCACTAAGAGATACGCGGATGAGCAAAATAACGAGAAGAAACTTTGTTAATGGATCCCTAATAGCCGCGGGAACTTCCGTGCTGCCATTTTCAGGCGACAGCCAGGCTGTTCTGGCAACCCTCGACCCAACCTATTATCCACCAGCGCGTACCGGACTGCGGGGAAGTCACCCAGGCTCCAACACCCATGCACATAGCAGGGCTTTCGATGGAAAATCGGATTGGGGACAAACCAACCATTTAACGGAGGAATACGACTTGGTCGTCGTGGGAGGGGGGATCAGCGGACTAGCAGCTGCCTATTTTTATCAGAAAGAACATGGAAGAAATAAGAGGGTTCTCATACTGGACAACCACGATGATTTTGGGGGTCATGCTAGAAGAAATGAGCACACGATTGATGGCAAGATTCTATTAGGCTACGGCGGTTCTCAGACTCTGGTAAACCCACAGCATGCTGGCGAAACCGTTCGCAGTTTGTTAAACGACATAGGCGTAGATTTAGAGCGATTTAAAACGGCCTATGACCTTGGCTTCTATAAGAGGAACAAATTACAGGCGGTTACTTACTTCAACAATAAAACGTTTGGTGAAGACAAGGTGGTCAAACATCCCTATTGTAATTATCCAAATTTTGTGGAGGGACTGCCACAATCGACGCTATCCCATGAAGAGGCTGCGCGACAGGCCCCTTTGAACAGGAAGGGCAAAGACCAATTGCTGCGGGTATTAAATGGCGGACTGCATGTAATAAAGGTACCCCAAGGGAAATTGCGAAATTACATTCGTTCTCATTCCTATTACGATTATCTTAAAACCAATTTGGGTGTTGATGTTCCTGAGATTTTCAGAATGGCCCGACATTCTGCCGCCGATTGGGGTTCTGGCGGAACAGACGTAATGAGCATAGAGGCAGCCAAGAGTTGTGGGGCACTCGGCTTCGCTCCGGTGGCAACCTACGATGAAGGAAATCCATATATTCACCATTTTCCCGATGGGAATGCCAGCGTGGCGCGTGCGCTGGTGAAAAAGATGATTCCTAATGTCGGGGAGGGAAATAACGCCGAAGAGATTCTTTTGTCCAAATTCAAGTATGCGGAGTTAGACAAAACGAGCAATATTGTCCGCATCAGACTTAACAGTACCGTGGTTAAGGTGCGGCATGATGGCGATCCCAAAATCTCAGGTACGGTATTGGTGAACTATATCCATGACAACAAATCGTATCAGGTTAAAGGTAAAGGCGTCGTGATGGCTTGCTACAATATGATGATTCCTTATATTGTTCCCGATCTTCCAAAAGAACAAGATGCCGCACTTAGACTTCAAACAAAAACTCCATTGCAATACACTACCGTCGGACTAAAAAACTGGCTCGCCATGAAAGAAATGGGGATCGGTTTGGCGATGTGCCCCGGTAATATGCACCAGGTAGTGCAGATGGACTTTCCGGTGTCTTTGGGCGGATATGAATTCACCAAGACCCCCAATGACCCCTGTATCCTTCAAATGGTAAGTTGCCCAACAGGAGACACCGTGGGTGCACCAGCGGTAGAACAATTCCGTGAAGCAAGATATCGAATGTTAGAATTGAATTTTGATGATTACGAAAATGAAATCCGAGACCATTTAAGCGGCATGCTTCCACAGGGCTCATTCGAATTCGACCGGGATGTCGAGAGCATTTCCGTAAATCGTTGGGCTCATGGTTATTCCTATGGTGGCCCGGGCGATTCCACCAGAAAAGGGCGGCAACCATTTGGTCGCATCACTATCGCCAACAGCGACTCAGCCCCTGGTGCAGATGCACTCGTTGCCATCAGGATGGCATGGCGAGCTGTGAATGAATTAGGATAACTTTTCAGGGAACGCCTTGAGGAACGAAATGAATTCCATGTCGGGTATCCCACCAGGTAAGGACGACGCTTCAGTTTCCTGGAGACCCGACTGAGCCGTCTAGGACCTGCCGAATTTTCGCCCGCAGGCTTTCCACTTTTTCCGGCATCTCGTCAGCTAAGTTTTTCGTTTCTGAAAGATCGGTACGCAAGTTGTATAGTTCAATACCATACTTCATGCCGCGTTCACTATTAAAACCTCGGCTACCTTTGGTGTTAATCAGTTTCCAATCACCGTCACGGATAACCTCACCGCCATGCATAATTGGGGGGCGCGGTGATTGTTGTTTGTCGGGGTGGAGCAGGGCTGGCAAAAAACTAACGCTATCCTCAGCTGTTCCCTTCGGGATTTCGTTCTGCCCGGCGATCTCGGCTAACGTGGCGAAGACATCGGCGAATGCTATCGTGTGCTCGGTCTTGATTCCAGCCTCAATGTGCCCGGGCCAACGCATAATAAACGGGACGCGATGACCGCCCTCCCACACACTCGCCTTAATCCCCCGTAATGGTCCGACGGACTGATGACCAAATCTTTCTGTATCTTTGTCGTACCATACCGGTCCATTGTCACTGGAGAACATGACTAATGTGTTGTCACTCATTCCGGCTTTATTCAGACTCTTCAAAACCTGCCCAACAATGCTATCGACGGTCATCACGAAATCACCGTACATTCCAGCGTTGCTCTTGCCGACAAATTTCGCTGCCGGTAACCAAGGAGTGTGCGGTGATGGTAGTGCCACATAGAGGAAGAGAGGTTTTTTTCGGTCGTGTGATTCAATCACTTTGCACGCTTCGCGAGCGAACCGAGGGGTCACTTCCGCATGTTTAAAGTCGGGTGCGATATCGCCCTCACGCCAAAACGCTCCCTGGATTCTATTCCAATCCTCTTTGCCACCAACGCTGTCACTGGCGCCGACCCTCTCAGTTGGCGGCATTACAGCCGTGTCGTCTTTAATGTAGAAGTATGGCTGAATATCGAGAGAAGCGTGCATACCAAAGAACGAATCGAATCCGCGATCTACCGGACCGCCCGTCAACGCTCCTTCATAATCGAATTCAAGGCGTTGTTGCCCGTTGTCGTCTATGAGTGATTTGCGGTCGAAACCGAGATGCCATTTGCCGACCATGGACGTTTGGTAACCGTTGTCATGGAGCATGCTAGCAACCGTCTGGCGGTTTTCAGCAATAACGGGGTAATTGGTATTGAAACGACCCTTTCGCGCAGAAAATCTCCCCGTCAGTAATGAATAACGCGAAGGGATGCAGGTCGAGCCACCGGAATGAGCGTCGGTGAAACACACTCCCCGTTTTGCTAGATCGTCCAGATGGGGAGTTCGTATTTTGCTTTGTGGGTTGAAGGCCTGAAGGTCTCCGTACCCCATATCATCAGCTAGGATGATAACGATATTTGGCTTATCCGCCCCTTGCGCAGGTCTTGCAAGCACGTAACACAGTGACAGCGTAACAAAAATTGCAAAGGCGAATGTACGTGTAATGGAATGAGATATCATAACAGCCTCATTGGACCTGCAGTTCGGGCGCTCGACTAAACATCTACCTAACGTGGTCACATTCTATCACGCTCGCGGGGCGGCCGCCATGATAATCGTCCGGGCGTATTACAATCAGCGGAACTACTAACGATCGCCTCGCAGAGTGCTTTTTAACGCGGCCCGGAATCGTTTTTTGAGCTGCCATTGTTGGTCCGCACGCAATTTAACAACATTTTCGCAGCACGGGCAATCGGCGAATCACCAATTGATGCGCTACGTAGAAATATTAAAGAGTTATGAGCAAGATTATTTGCGGGTTGTTTGCGACAGCCTTCTTAACACTTGAGGCCGTTTGTATATTTAGCTTGATAGCAACTTTCGAACCCGTAGGGAGCGCGATGAGGTATCGAGTCGGATACGCGGTACTGGGTACGTAATATTTTCCTGCGCCGGTATTTATACTCATATTGGGTTATCGCAAAAACCGATATGCTACTAGGAAGATACCTACCGGCAGTATCTGATTTTTGGGCATGTATCCACCACGCTCGTGGGAAACTTTTGTACATTATTTAAATTGAAACTCAATCATGATCACAAAGAATGAAAAGGTACAACGCGTACTAGGTGGTTCATTTTTTGAACGGACCTGGTTATGGATGATCTCCAAAATGCAATTTCTATTGCTTGGCGCTCATAAAGACAAAACAGACGTCACTTTATTAAAACAAATACGCAAAGAACGGGTCTCTATGCTTACCGCTTACGAATCGTATACGATTCTGAGCACGGCTCGAAGTGTTAAAGATCTCGTTGGAGATATGGCGGAAGTTGGTGTTTTTAAAGGTGCATCGGCTAAGATTTTGTGTGGACTCAAGGGTGACAAGCAACTGTTTCTTTTTGATACGTTTGCAGGTTTGCCGGCCAATGCCAAAGAGGACGGAAACGTACATACCGAACATCGATATACGTGTAGCCTGGAATCCGTTCAGCAATACTTGGACGATTATGACAATGTGCATTTTTTTAAAGGGCTCTTTCCAGACTCCGCCAACACCGACGAGGCTCATGAGATTCTTGCCGATCGAGAGTATAGCTTCGTTCATTTTGACGTCGATCTCTATGAGGGAACCAAAGCCTGCTTAGAGTACTATTACCCGCGAATGGTTTCGGGTGGAATCATGCTTTCACACGACTATTCTTTGTTGCGTGGCGTGAAACAGGCATTTGACGAGTTCGTCAGCGAAATTCCCGAGGGCCTTATCGAATTTCCTTCGACCCAATGTATGATTGTAAAACTGTAGTTTCTTTTTCTCATTTTTGCATCCACAGCTTTCTTCGTCTTGGGTATACTTGCAAATGAGCAACAGGATCGCGGACATCATCTCGATAAAAGCTGAATGCGGGGATTACTATCCACGGTTCCCCTCAATAGAACGATTTTCCCATGAATACACCCGCGGCTTCTCCTACCCCTCCGATATGGCATTGGGCGTCAGGTCTTCTGGCGGATTATGATGCATGCCAACCCGGTACCATGTTTGCCAAAGGTGTTGTACTGGACGTGGCGCAGGGGTATGAACTTCAATCGGCTGTGGCTCAGTTACGTCGTGATCGAGGAGAACGGATAATCGGTTATAAGGTTGGGTGCACGTCGCCGAAAATAAGGGCACAACTCGGGATTGATCACTGTGTCACCGGTCGGCTATATGAATCAGAACAGCACACGTCGGGCGCCGAGTTGTCGCGTCAAAACTTTGCGAACCTTGCGATCGAGGGAGAGTTGGCGGTGGAACTATCGCACGAACCCAGTAACGAAAGTTTCTCCGAGACGGGAATTCCTACTTGTATTGCACGAGTTTTCCCCGTGATCGAATTACACCATCACGTGATGCGAGGTGATCAACCTTCTGCTGGAGAACTCATCGCCAACAATGCCCTACACGCCGGATTCATCGCCGGTGCCGGTGTCAGTCCCGCTGACATCGACTGTGATGCATTCCTTGATACATCATCGCTGTCGATTTTTACCGATACTCGTTTGCTCGAAGAGTGCAGTGGCCTATCGTTGGTGCAAACAATCCGTTCTTCGCTAAAATGGCTGATGGAAGTGTTGCGAGACCGCGGTGATCAACTCCGTACCGGCCAAATTATTCTGACCGGATCAATTCCGAGTTTAATTCCGATCACCGAGGACAGCGGCATCCGGGTCGAAGTTCCGCCCTTCGGCAATGTGGAAGTTAAGTTCCTGCCCTAAAAAACTCAGTTACAAGACATTATGTTATCAAAAGAAAAAGGATTCTAACATGGCTTACGACGACACGTTAATAGTAGATCACATCAAGCAGACTCACAGCACGGAGTTGCTCAGTGAACGAGAGAAGCACCTAATCGGGCTGGCCGTGACGATGACTCGAGGATGCCAAGTTTGCACTCGAAACCGCGTTGAAAAGGCCCGCAGTATAGGATTCACTGACGACGAACTTAATTCCCTGGTCGCCGTAACGGCGGCAGTCAATAGTGGGGTCACCGGTGCCACGGCCCGAGTGGCTTTTGGCATGATCGATCAGGACGTTTCTGATGAATGCGGCGATATTTGCTCACCGAATCCACAATGAGCGAAAACCCAGGCCAAGAAGTATTCGACATGTAGGGCATCACGGGGTTGGCGCCTATCGGAGTTTATATCTATTCGTCGTCTGACGGTTGTGTAGAACTCAGTTTTGAAAGTGACTCGATCAGCGCGATCGTAGCCCAGGCCGTAGCACTAGTCGACACAAACTGGTTCACCCCATGTGGAAACCCCGTTTCAAAGTACTTTTGAAATGGTTTACTCCTACTTTCAACCAACCATGATCCATCCGGTTTTTGTGACTGCAGCAGAAATTGCAACCCGCGTTGATAACCGGCACTAGTGGGAGCCAAATGGCCGGTTTGAGCGAGGCAAGCCAAAACGGTTCCCGTCGCGTAAGCATCACTCATCATATCCACCTTTTGCGCCCACCCACCATCTTTACGTTGAGCAGCAATCAATTGGCTCGCAAATGTTTGTTGAGTTTGAGCCTCTGCTTGTGCATGAAACAATGCCCGCAATTGAAATACACGGTCTTCCGTATCGGATGTTTTGGTTTTTAGTAGCCACTGGAGCACCGTGTTCCGGCGCTGCGCAATCCGTGTCCGTTGCTCCGCGGTACCAAATGCTGCCAGCCCTCGCAATGCCACATAAGTTGTGGTGAAGTCGCTTGCTTCGGTGGGAGGTCGGTTGCTGTTGTGTGACCAGTGATCGGAGTCCCCGTTGTTTTGCAATACATATTCCGCGACGGCGGCAGTAACGTCATCCGGTTTATGCTTTCCCGCCTGCAAGGTCCACAACGCGTAACCGGCTGTGTCGATCCGCCCGCCCTGTCCCTTTCCGGCAACGTAGTTCTCTTTTCCACGACTCAGAAACGCGGCCGTGTGATCGAGCTGACGACGAAGATTGGCCTTATCTATTTTGAAACCTTGATCCCTCGCCGCCGTAATCGCCAAGACGGGAAGAGCCTGACTGTGACAGGTAAAGCAGGGTCGTTTTTCGGCGCTACCGGCGGATGCGCGCTCCAACAGTAACAGTGATTTCTCAACTGCTTCACGTATCCGTTGATGATCCAACTCGACCGACGGAGCCGCTTGGTTTTCAACCGCATACGCCGTGGTATGAAAAATGCCTACGGCCAAGAGAATAACCAAAAAACATTTCATGCGGTGTGTCGCAGAGGGTGTAACCAAAACGCCGGTGGGTAAATAGAGTGAGTAACGATAATTATGTTAACACACAGACGGTAAACAATGTGGCGTCATATGTTCTCCGTAACCAAAAAGGAATTCTCCGGCGTTTAGTTCAGCGATGGCACATCCGAACAAGCGTCCCTAGTAACGGATAAAAAGTCAGGTTCACAGGTAATCTTCCACGACAGACTACAGTCGCTGGAAGTTACTAAAAGTTTTATTGGATGAAGGCCAACGGTATCGCGATTGACATAACAAAACTTGACACCAATTCTGAATTAGTGTATGGTTACCGGAAATACAGAAATCACAACTTTGCACCGCAGATGGTTCTAATACTTCGAGAACGTCTCTATGACTATCAAAAAAACAGGATTCACCCGAGTTCCATTGTCACAGTTTATGACTGTCTGGGTGTTGGTATCTGTTTTTGCTCTGGAACCTGCAGCGCACCTTGTTGGCCAAAACAGCCCTGTATCGTCTGAAGAGGAATGTCCCTTTGAGGAGGACGGCGAAACCTACGAGGAAGATCTGATAGTCGCGACCGGATCTCGAAGGTTTCCCGACCGAATCAGAAACAAAACCCTCCATGCACTACAAGCCCCAAACCGACGTGGCCTTTTATGCGTTTGCCAACGACAAGCAGCAATCGTCGGCCACCAACTAGCCAACGGACTTCGAGCACCTTTGGTCATTTGACCGACAGCCTCTCTTAGGACATCAGGTCCGTAACCATTCTTGCGGCGGCGTTACGCGATTGTTTAGCGGTTTTTAATCAACTTTATCGTTCGCTTTGCATAGATTGGTTCTCTAACTAGTCGCTCGTATTTCGTATCGTCTGGCTCTCCGGTGCGCTATTAACTGCGCTCCAGCTAATATAGGCTTTTTGGTTTTATGCAGAAACTCGTCGAAGGTATTTATCAATTTCAACAAGGCCCCTTCAACGATAAACAGCGTTTATTTGAAGAACTCGCAAACGGCCAAAATCCGTTGGCTCTATTCATTACATGCTCGGATTCTCGCATAACCCCCCATCTGCTTACACAAACAGAACCGGGCGACCTCTTTGTATTAAGAAATGCTGGCAATATCATTCCAGCCTACGGAGCCGTAGATGGGGGAGAATCCGCAACCATTGAGTATGCTGTGCGTGTCCTAGATGTCAAAGACATCATAATCTGCGGACACTCTCAATGTGGCGCCATGAGTGGATTGCTTGACCAATCGAAACTTGAAAACCTCCCAGCCGTGCGGGGGTGGCTGCATCATGCTGAAGCGACGTATCAGATTGTTGAAGAAAATCATTCGCACATATCAGATCCCGCAGCGCGGTTATCAGCGGCCGTGGAGGAAAACGTGCTTGTGCAACTTGAACATCTGCGAACACACCCATCAGTCGCTTCCGCGTTGAACTCAAATTCGTTGAATTTACACGGCTGGGTTTACCAGTTCGAAACAGGTCAGGTGCTCGTCTTTAACTCAAATGAAAATAAATTTATCCCAATACATGCTACTCACCACGAAGGAGAAAACCAACAATGAAACATTTAGTCGAAGCATTGAATCGGGATCAGATTTTTCTAGACGTCGCTGCAACCGATATGACGTCCGCAATCCAGGAGACCGTACGAAAAATGGTCGCATCTGGAATCCTTGCTGAACAGCTCAGAGAATCCGTAATAGAAACGTTGTTACAACGAGAGCGTGACACCCCCACAATCATCGGGAATGCAGTTGCCATTCCGCATGCATACCTCGAGGGAATCGAACAAGAGATTGTCTTGTTTGTCCGACTTTCTCATCCCGTGAACATGGGAGCGCCTGACGGAATTCCAACTCAGTTTCTATTCTTTTTACTTGGACCTCCAAACTTGGCAGCTCAACATCTAGACACACTCGCATATATCGCGCGTCTGACGTCTGATGATGAATTTCGTTTTGAGGCAGGTGAGGCTGGTTCCCCAAAAGCTTTACGCGCGGCGGTCGACCACTTTGCCGTTAGAACCCAGTCCATTCTGAATACAGAAGTCGAGGAAACGGACAGTTTAGAATATACCGGAAGACTGTTCGGGGGTCTGCGAAAGGATGTCATTCGCCGTTGGCCTCATTACCTCAGCGATTTCAAGGATGGGCTTCACTCAAAATGCGCCGCGTCTACACTGTTTCTGTTCTTTGCCTGTTTGGCACCGGCAGTAACTTTTGGAGCCGTGATGGCTGTGAAAACCGGCGGCGAAATCGGCGTTGTAGAAATGATTGTGGCAACAGTTTTTTGCGGTATCGTGTTCGCACTCGTGTCTGGTCAACCGTTAGTGATTCTCGGTGGCACAGGACCCTTGCTCGTATTCACCGCCATTTTGTATCAGTTATGCAACGATCTTGGGATACCTTTTTTACCGACCTACGGTTGGATCGGATTGTGGTCCGCGGCATTGATTGTTGGCCTAGCCATAACTGATGCTAGCTGTTTGATGCGATTTTTCACCCGGTTTACTGATGAAATCTTTGCGGCACTTATTTCGATCATCTTCATTTTTGAGGCCGTTTATGCCCTGACTGACATCTTCCAAGATCTCGACATAAAAAAACATCACGATACCGCGCTACTTTCACTGCTCCTGGCGCTGGGCACGTTTTACATAGCCATGACTTTATCTCGATTTAGACGAAGTAATTACCTACTGCCTAGATTCCGTGAATTCCTGGCCGACTTTGGTCCAGCCATCGCCATAACCGTCATGACGGTGGTTTCGATTTTGTTGCACGAGGTGTTTCTTGACGTAATGCCCGCACCAGAGTCGTTTGGAACAACAAACGGACGCGACTGGGTTGTGAATCTTTCGGCGGCGCCTGTTTGGGTGAGGTTCGCCGCAGTCGGACCGGCATTATTTGTTACAGTTTTAGTCTTTCTAGATCAAAACATCACAGCTCGTATCGTTAACTCACGTGACCACCGGTTACATAAAGGCGAAGCCTATCATCTGGATTTAGGTATAGTCGGCCTATTAATAGGGATTTGTTCATTCTTTGGTTTGCCTTGGCTGGTTGCAGCAACAGTCCGCTCACTCAATCACGTACGCAGTTTGGCCACCGTCGAGGAGATCGTTGACACCGAAGGTGAACCTCGTAATCGAGTACTACACGTGCGTGAAAATCGTTTAACCGGATTTGCGATTCATCTGCTGCTGGGATTCTCATTGTTTTTTTTGCACTGGTTAAAATTAATTCCAATGGCGGTATTATATGGACTATTCCTCTTTATGGGTGTCGTCTCAATGTCGGGAAATCAATTTTTTGAGCGGCTCAGTCTCTGGCTAAGAGACCCGACGTTGTATCCTGCAACACACTATATCCGACGGGTTCCACGGTTGACTATTCACGCATTTACCTTTGTTCAGTTGGTGTGTTTGGCAGTTCTGTGGTACGTAAAGGGTAGCGCCGTTGGAATCTTATTCCCAGTTTTCATCGCGCTGCTGGTACCCGTTCGTCAAATTTTGAGACGATTCTTTACGGAATCACATCTCGCTGCGCTCGATGCCGAAGAAGAGCCTGACGAGGAAGAATCCCATTGGGCGGTGTGAAAACCAATAGGTTATTTTTTTAGCGTCATTGGCTTGGAGGAGCTAAGCGTTCGTGCATCACGCTGCTCGCTGCCTAGGGTTTCGTCGTTTCCCAACGCCAAGACTGCATGTTTCCAGTGAACCTCCATGCGTTTGATTACCTCCGGGTTCATAGCACTAACATCTATTTTTTCTTGCAAGTCACTTTTTAGATTAACCAGCTTGCCTGACCGACCAGGCCCAGCTTGTTTTGCGGTAGTCCAGTTTGGATGCGTCGCATTGAGCGGCAGATGATATTTCCAGTCGCCGTAACGAATCGCCTGTAACTGGCGGCGGCGATAGTAGTAGAGTGCTTCGTATTGTGAATTAGCATCTTCCTTACCGAACAGCATTCCGGAAATGTCAAAGCCATCAAGTTTTTGCGGTGGCAGCGAGGCGCCGGTTAACGCACAGAGCGTAGGTAGCAAGTCCATCATCGTACCTAGTTCGCGACAGGTAGAATCTGCGGGAATTCGGCCTGGCCACCGCACAATCATCGGCACTCGCATCCCCCCTTCCATTGTCGACCCTTTGGCACCCGAGAGCGGTCGATTCGAACCGCCATTTCGACCGTTGGATCCATTGTCGGATGTAAAGATCACCAGCGTGTTCTTAGCTAGTTTAAGGCGGTCTAGGCAATCGAGGATCTGGCCGGTAGACCAGTCGATCTCCTCAACTGAATCACCATACCGCCCATTGGCACTCTTTCCGTAAAAATCGGGCGAAGCAAATAACGGGAGGTGTGGAAATGTATGGGGCAGATAAACGAAGAATGGATTTTTCTGGTTATCTTCAATGAACGAAATCACCTGTTGGGTGTATCGTTTGGTGAGTGTTGCCTGATCGACTGGCGCTTCGATCACGGTAGCTTGTTTTACCAGAGGCAACGGCGGATCACCGCGCCCAGCCGCTTGCATGTCGTTGGAATAGGGTATGCCAAAGTAAAAATCGAATCCATGCTCGGTCGGCAGATGCTGGGGTTGATCGCCTAAATGCCATTTTCCGACACAAGCCGTAACATAGCCCTTCGACTTGAGCGCCTCGGCGACGGTGATTTCTTCCGGGTTCAGTCCCCGGCGACTGCGGGGAATCAGCACCCAATGCCCTGTAAAATCTTCGTGCATTCCAACTCGTCGGGGATAACAACCCGTCATCAGGCTGGCGCGCGACGGTGTGCAAACCGGACTCGATGAATAGAAGTCCGTGAACATCATGCCATCTTTGGCTAGTTGATCTACGTGGGGCGTTCTGTTTTTCGTTGAACCATAACAACCCAGATCGCCATATCCGAGATCATCGCAGAAGATGACGATGATGTTAGGAGCGGTGGTGTCAGCGGATTGCAGGGCAGCTGTTAGTGATAGTAAGGCAAGGGTGATTACAAGTTTCATAGTATACTCGTGGGCCATTATTGATTAACGAATGTGATGGTGGTTGCCGGTCTCATACGCAAAACGACTTTGGATTTCAACCTGCAGAAACAAGATATACCAAAATGAGCGTGTTTATCTTTTTTCAAGCTTTATCGGTTTACTTAAGAAGGCTGAGTGCATTATAAAACAAGAGCCCCCAGCTACTAAGTCCATAATTTGGAATAAACAATTTACACCATGAAATATCCGTTTCAATTTTTATCGCTAACCATCGCAATGCTAACGTTCCAGTCGATTGCGTTCGGTGCCAAACCTTGGATCATCGATCCACACACCCATTTCAAAAGTGCTACTCAAATTGAGTATGAACGGGAGCGGGTCCAGCGTGTGCCAGAAGATTCATTGGGACGCGTGGTCACGCCCGAGGACTACCGCAACGTAGCTGATCGCCTGGAAATTCGCTCGACATTGGTCATTGAAGCATGTGATCAGGACAAACCGGAGTTCAACGACTGGGTACTAAATGAAGCCCAATCGAAATTGGTTTGCGGTTACGTCGCTCGGGGTGATTTAACGGATCCTGCATTTCCGCAACATTTCCAGCGGTACTATAACACGGGGTATTTAAACGGATTCCGCTTTCGATTTGATGAGCTTCGCGGATATTTAGACAACGAACTCGCGCGGAAGCACCTGCGTTTATTAGAAAACCACGGCATGGTCGTAGATCTGTTGATCGAGGCATCCCACGCGGATGATGTGTCAGCTCTGGCGGATGCCTATCCGGGCTTGAGAATTGTGATAAACCATTGTTTTCGAGCCAAGATTATCGACAGCAATATATCGATGGAATTGAAATCAGCGATTATTCAGTGTGCCCGCCATCGGAACGTCTACTGCAAGATATCCAGCATCAACAATTTCTCGGAAGTGTTACCGTTCACTGTCGCCGCACCTACCGATCTGGAATATTATCTTCCGATTCTTAATCCGGTATATGATGCTTTCGGACCCAATCGCGTGATCTTTGCCACCAACTGGGGGGTCAGCGCCCATTTTGGAACAGTGGACAACGTGAAGAATATTATTATGGAATTTCTTGAACCTAAAGGCCAACTGGTAATTAACAAAGCGATGTATCGCAACGCGATGAAAGTCTACAATATTCGCCGCCGCTATTTGCGGTGATCTCGCTAAACCGACTCTCAAGTCAAAACAGTCTAGTGTCAATCGTAACGGAGATCAGTGCTGAATATCAACTGGCCTACTGTTTGCTAATTACGGTCTTCATAGCGCGGTTCCCCAGAATATCCTCACTGGTAAAGTGCACATACAGATTCCGAGTGGTCTGCCCCGCGGTTAGTTTGACTTCGATCGAACGCGCATGAGGTTTAGTCGATACAGCGATCCCGATCGGCTTACCGATTCCACCTTGATTGTCATAAACCTTGACGTCAACAGAGAACGGCGGTAACGTTTTTGGGTCAGCAACCCAATCCACGACCAGCGCATCTTTTTGCGGGGATTTTACCGTAACGCTCCTCAGGACCAGGGGAGTATGCGTCGGATTTTTGAGCGTTCTCTTAATCGAATGAGTCGAGGGATTTAGTGCCGCTGCCTGCGTCTTCTCACCACCGGCGGTCATGAAATAATAGAGTCCCGTCGCATCACGACGGACCCCTCCATTCCAGTTTGTTTTATAGTTAAACGAGCGCTTTCCTTTTTCCAGATCCCAGTAATTCACCGAATACCGACCCTGTCCAAAGGCATACCAGGATCCGTCGAGACGGCGTTTCCAACCATTACGCAAGTTTGTCGTACGAGCCTGCTTTCCGGTGTTCAACCAGTCTTCGATAAAAGCATCCGTACCCCCCTTAAAATACGCTTTAGGGGAAGCGACATCCATGGTGACCATGTGCGTCCAGATCCCTGTTTTACTCGATCGGACCCAAAACCCATAATGCGTGTGGTTTACGACTTCCCAGCTTCTTAAAACCAGCGTGTACCATGTATCAGTATCCCACCCTAGTTCAAAATTCCACGACTTCAGCCCCGTACCCTCTCCCCCAAACCCTTCCGTTTTGGTGCCGGCACCATGATACAGAGCGCGGATTGGTGCTGTATGATCCTTATGATCCCAAATCGAAAAGATGTAATTATGTGCTTTTGGGTGCGCCTGAATCCCCGCATACCCCGCGCCTATGCCACGCCATCCCAACGTTTCATAATAGGTGTACATCGCTTCACCAGACTTGGGTACACGCACTTCCTGAATGAGGATGTCGCCATCGAAGCGATCATCAAATACCATATGCGACGACGGTGCAGAATTTTGGGCGGACAAAGTGCCTGCGATGGATAAGCTAATGACCAGCAACCCAAACGTAATTGGAAATTTCATGTTTTAAACTCGTGGTAAAACTAAAACTTGTATTAGAACTCATTGTAACGCAAAATGGTTTTACCCCACACCTACGCAATGTTGAACGAAAGAAGATAAATGAATTACCAAATCGCGATAGGTGCGTTGTTAGTCGAGTGCAATCATTTTGGCGGGGTTCCGACCGACATGGCCTCCTTCCAGCGAACTCAGTATGTCCGAGGAAACGAGGTATTGGCACTCACCGACGGAACCATAGGCGGGTTTCTGAACACCTTAAGTCAATCAGATCAGCCATGCACAATCATCCCGACGGTCGCTGCAACGGCATGTCCAGGTGGTCTCGTACTTGACTCAACATATCAATCCATCAAAACCGACCTACTTACGTCCCTTGCCGCTGCCCAACAGGATAAAGGCCTAGATGGTATTCTACTGGCCCTGCATGGTTCCGCGGCGACCGAAAGCGAGTGTGATCTCGAAGGTGACCTCCTCCAGGCAGTGCGAACGACCGTTGGATTTGACATTCCTATCGTGGCGACATTGGATTTGCACGCCCACATCACCCAACGAATGTTAGATTTCTCAGACGTCCTGATCGCATGGGAAACATACCCGCACCGCGATGCAGCGGAAACGGGCGTTCGTGCCGCTCAGGCTCTCATTGACATGTTACAAGGAACTTTACAGCCGACGATGGCTATGGGTTTGGCTCCAGTGCTGGTTGGTGCAATCAACGGTGGTACAGCAGGCGACGGACCATTTGCCCAAACCATGAAATACGCCAAATACATGGAATCGCGACCCGAGGTTTACAGTACCAGTGCCTTTCTTGTGCATCCCTATCTCGATGCACCGCAAATGGGGGGCGGTGGTTTGGTAATTACCAACAATGCACCCGACCTAGCGAGCCAGTTGGCACGAAATGTTGCCGAGTTTTACTGGGAGCAACGGTTTTCTCTGGAACCCACGCTAGTATCGGTAGCTGATGCAATTAATGTCGGCCAAGCCCACGACGGAACAGTCGTTCTTGTTGATACTGCGGATTGCTGTGGCGGTGGGGCGGCCGGCGATAGCATTGAAGTTCTTCCTGATTTGATTGACTTAGGGGAGGGTGTGGCATCCGTTATGCCGGTTGTAGACAGCGCCGCTGCCGAAAAGTGCCATGCCGCCGGAATCGGCGCGTTGGTTGCCCTTCAACTCGGTCACCAGCATGACCGGAAATGGGGAGTTCCTCTGCATGTGTCGGGTGAAGTGCTTTATTTATCCGATGGGAAATTCATTTATTCCGGCGGTATTTGGGATGGATGTCAAAGTAACATGGGCCCAGCAGCCGTTCTGAAAATTGGTGGCGTACATGTTTGCATTGCTTCCTTTCCTACTTATGAATGGTGTGGCGAACAGTATGCTGCTTTTGGGCTAGACGTAACACGCATGAAATATATCGTCGCCAAAAACCCCATGAATTACCGCATGGCATTTGGACACTGCTGTGAGCATTTTATTGTGCTAGATACAAAGGGACCCACACCAGCCACTTGCAAGCACTTGCCTTATTCCCATTCACTACGTCCTGCGTTTCCCTGGGATTCCGCGATCATTGATCCAATTTGGGTTTTGGGACAAAACGACTTTTAAACAGGTAGCGAGCAAGACGTGTCGGGATTACTCGCCGTTTGCCAAGGGGTATGCTCAACCTCGCTGTGAATAAACGTTACAATACACTATCCAACGCACCGCATTGTGAATGCGGGGTTCAACCACCTAGGAGTTTATCACTGATGTTTGAAAACAAAAACAATTCCCTTTTATTATGCACGGTAATGTTGAGTGCTTTACTAGCCGTTTCGACAGACGCAGCGGAAATCGAAAACCACATTACTCACGGGCCCATTCTCGGCCGCTTGTCTTCCTCAACGGTGGGCGTTTGGGTGCGGACGGCAGAACCGGGCGGATTTCAAGTGCATTATGGCACGGACTCAGCGAATCTAGATCAACTCAGCGCCGTGGTCCCAACGAAGTTGGACAGTGATTGTACCGGCTGGGTATTGTTAGAGAATCTGGACAGTCGGACGAAATACTATTATCGCGTTGAGATGCCCGACGTCGCTAAATTGACCGGTCGACAAGGGTCTTTCCGTACGTTACCTGTAGCCAAACAATATCACCACAAGCAACTCAACCCAGCAGGACTATTTAATTTTAAATTTGAGTATGCTTGCGGGAATAACCAAAATCCTGTGCACAGTAACGGTCCTCAGTTACCCGCCTTTCACACAATGCTTCGCGAAATCAAGGATGACATCGATTTTGCTATCCTCAACGGTGATTGGCTTTATGAGACTCAGCGTGAATACACTCCGAGTCAATGGTTACATCAAGTCGGGCAACCTGCTAATGCCGCGCCTGCTTTGGTCAAAACTGCTCCCTCGATCGTTGGCGTCTGGCAGAATTACAAACATTTTCTTAATCAAGCACCGGTATTAACTGAATGGCATCGCCAAGTCCCCAGCTTTTTCATGTATGACGATCATGAAATACTAAATGATGTTTGGGGTGCCGGATCTCCAGGATTACGGGATCGACGAGCCGTTTTTCGTGATATTGGCGTGCGAGCTTGGTATGACTATCTAGGCTGGGCAAATCCCACCGATTTCCCCCAACGTGTTCACATCAGTCGAGGGACGGTCGGTAAGCAGGGGACGATTCTAACGGACCCAACGGCAGATTTTAAGTCAATCGACATGGCGCAGGTCAGCAATCTGCATGTGCATTGGGGCACTCGGACCGACGGCGTTAATGAAAATGAACTGGATGACGTTGGAGGAATTGCAAATGCCGGTGTTTATGAAATCGTCGAAGTCATGGATAAGCATCGAATCCGGGTGGCGCCCGCTTTCGATGAGGACGCTACTGTATCGTATTCATTGGGGCGACGATCGTATTTTAAGATGACGGTCGCCAACTGTGATTTTTTTGTTTGTGATACTCGTGGTCAACGGCAGATGCACGACAAGTCCGATCCCTACAAAAAAGATATCTCTATGCTTGGTCTAAAACAACGGGAATGGCTTCTCAAGGGAATGGCCGACAGTCAGGCTGATTTCCTTTTCGTCATTTCATCCGTCAACTTTATGGTACCGCACGTAGGGGGTGGAAAGGTGCGGGCTGATAACAAGGATGATGCATGGACGGTTTTTTATCATGAACGGGAAATGCTGATTGACGCTTGGGATGAACTAAAGCAACCTGTGTTTCTCTTGACCGGTGACCTACACAATAGTTTTGTTTGTAGTATTACCGACAATGTTTGGGAATTTGCCTCCGGACCGCACAACTCCAATAACCACTACTACACCGATGAGGGGGATCGTCCTGCCAATGGTCTGTTCAAATACGGTCCGCGAGAAGTGGATATACATTGGTCAACGCATTGGCAAAATGACGTCGCGCGGGATCAACTCAGAGGACCGACTTATTGCGTCGTGCAGGTTAACAATGTGTTAGACAATCCACTTGAGTTTGGGCAACATCGTTGGGTTGCGTTCCCTAGGCCTCAGGTGATTTTCCAATATTACGATGGTTACACCGGAAAGTTACGATATGCGCACAGTGTCAGAGCGAATGCCAAATAGTCGATTGGTCCAGCAACGCGTGTCAAACCTATTCCCCCCCGCATCATCAATGATCAAACTGAGTTGCAATTATCATGAATGCCGTTAAAGACCCGTTGCTTCAAGATTTGGCTGCGTTTCTCAACCAACTTGGGACAGAGACAATAAAACACTCTGGTGACAAAAACTATTTGGGACATCTCATCGCCGTCCATCGCGATTTACTGAGATGGGGAAGTGACTTAGACGTTGCTCGTGCCGGACTATTCCATTCCATTTACGGGACCGAAATCTTCCAAGGGTTTAAGCTACCGGTTTCTCAGCGAAGCGAATTACAAAACCTAATAGGCGCCCGCGCCGAGCAGATAGCATTTCTTAATTGCTATGCGGATCGCAAACTAATGGATCAGCTAATCATCGATCAAACCACTAGTTATCAAATCGTGAACAGAGAGACCGGCGAGACCTATGCATTGGAGAAGCCTGATTGGGATGACTTAATCACGCTTCATTTATGTGATTGGATGGAGCAGCTAGAGCGGATGAACTGGTGGGACTACCGCCGTGAGGCGTACGCTGCGATGGCAAGTTACCTTGGCGGTGTGGCGCTGCAAAACTATGGGCGTGTGCTAGCAAACGAACCAAATCGTGAGGCAGGGTTGCATGTTGACCGCAAGGCTTGGCAAACTTAATGTGAATTACAGGGAACGATGACTGCCAACGCAGCAAGTCGGTGAATCACGATTCCCCTTGCTGTTGTTGCCCTTTGGGTGAATAATAATATAACTGTAACAATGTGATTCCTTTCTGCTGAATATAGAGAATATTTTCATGCCCCGTCCGTATCGTCTAGGTCGTCGAAATTTCATCGGCATCGGCATGGCTGGTGGATTATCCCTGCTTAATAATCCTGAAACATTGACGGCACTGGAAGGACAGCACCGAGATCGTCCTGGACGGGCAAAAAACGTGCTTGTGATTTTGGAGCAAGGGGGAATGTCTCACACCGACACATGGGACCCCAAACCGGACACACTTGTTCAACAGCTTAGCCCCCACAAACCGATTTCTACTACCGTACCCGGAATGCAGTTTACGGAATTGCTGCCGCACACATCGAAGGTCGCGCATAAGTTGAGCGTCATCCGCTCAATGCACCATACAACCGGCATCGCTAACGGTCATCCGAAGGGGACGCAATACACACTATCTGGCCATGTACCAGGCGGCCCACTGGAGATGCCTGATATTGGCTCAGTCGTTGCGCATCGAATGGGTTCGAGTTGTCGATATCTTTCACCCTATATTATGGCGCCAGGTAATTCGGAACAGGCCAAAGAATCACGACTTGGATTTATGCCTTACGATACGCAGGTATTCAAGACCGGCGGTCGCGATCTCTCAGAACCTGGCTGGAAAGTACCGGGACTTGCCTTGAACAAAGCAATCGGCGAATCACGTTTACGAAATCGTCTGAACTTACTTGGAAATCTAGACGTCGGGCTGCCCAACAATCACAGCAAAAAGGCACAGGGATGGCAACAAGCAATCGCACAGGCTGAAGAGAGCCTACTGAATCCAAAAAGCAAGCTCGCTTTCGACCTTGAACAAGAGCCTGATCAGCTTCGTGACGCTTATGGACGAGGTCATCGAGGGCAGTGCTACCTATTAGGTCGTCGATTGATTGAACAGGACGTGCGATTCGTCACGATCGATGTGCGCGAACCCCTAACACCCAAGACACCCGGTGGCACGAACCTCAACTGGGATCATCATGACTTCATCTACGCGACCGGCACCTGCAATCTTCCGGGAGCTGGCGGAGGAGGGCGAGGTCGATATGGTATTGGCACTTGGTGGATGATGGGAAGCGTCGATCAGGCTTTCGCAGCCCTGATCAACGACATGGACGATCGTGGTCTATTGGAAGATACGCTTGTCTGTTTTGTGACGGAATTCGGGCGGACTCCAAAACTCAACAAGGCCCAAGGACGCGACCATTGGACCGGCGCTTATAGTATCGTCATGGCAGGAGCCGGCGTGCCCGGCGGGCAGATCATTGGTGCGTCCGATCGACAGGGCGGTTACGTGACCCAAAGTGCGTACACGCCCGACGACTATGCCGCTACGGTTTATCGCAAGCTCGGTTTGAATCTTGAGAAACCGCTGCGGGCTCCTGACGGTCGCCCCATCCTACTGTCTGCCAACGGAAACCCGATTCGCGAAGTGTTTTAGCCCTAGGGGCAGACGCGGGGATACCCGTCATCAAACGTGTTTAAATCAGTCATCTAGTGCATCGTTTCCTATGCTCCTCTATAATAGATTGCCATTCATTCTGCAAACCTACGATCGTGAAACCATATGATTAGATTGGGCGAATTTAATAGTCGATCCTGTGATGGCATATCGCGTCGGGCATTCGTGCAAGCCGGCGCAGCTTTGCCGCTGACCGCTGCGTTGAGCGGAGATCAGATTGCCAAAGCAGCTGCGAATGCACGCGCTAAATCTGTCATGTTTATTTGGCTCTGGGGCGCTCCCAGTCACATCGACACTTTTGATCCTAAACCAGACGCACCCCTCGATTTCCGCGGGCCGTTTGGTACGATCCCCACAACCATACCAGGTGTCCGCTTTTCAGAGCTGATCCCGAAATTAGCCGCGCGGACCGACAAGTATGCACTCATTCGCAGTAACATCACCCATGATGGTGGACACCCCGGCGCTGGTACTTACGGCTACACCGGTAGTCGCGAAGGGCGGGGAGTAACGATTCAACCAAGCTGGGGTTCCATCGTCGCTCGACACCACGGAGCAACCGCTGGTTTACCACCCTACGTGATGCTCTCACGGGGGATTCCCCGTGATGTGGCCAAATTTGTGGACGGTTATGGTGGTGGTGACTGGGGAAAGGGCTATGACCCGTTTCTAATCCAGTGTGATGGAGTCGGCAAAGTCGACATCCCCGCGCTTAAACTAGTGGACGGCATCACTCCTGATCGAATTGCCCACCGCAGATTGCTGCAGGATCAACTCGATAAAATCAAACGCAAAGTCACAGCGAATTCCTTTGAACTGTGGGATAAAAAATCAAAACAGGCATTTACTTTATTGACCAACAAAAAGGCGGTGGAGTCGCTTGACCTAACAAGAGAAACAGTCAAAACACGAGAAGACTACGGTCAGACGTCGTTCGGCCAGAGCCTGCTGTTGGCACGTCGACTGGTTGAGGCAGAAGTTCCATTCGTGAATGTGAGTTGGAGTGAATATGTCGAAGCTTACAGCCCCAACACGGATTTTGGCTGGGATACTCACGTAAACAACTTTGACCTTTTACCCAACCGGCACTGTCCCATCCTCGACAGGGCGTTGTCAGCGTTACTTGACGACATGGATGCCCGAGGTTTACTGGACTCGACACTTGTCGTTTGCATGGGTGAATTTGGCCGTACGCCAAGAATTAATAAGAGAGCGTCCCGGGATCACTGGGCCCAGAATTACTTCTCGATCTGGGCCGGCGCCGGCGTCAAACCGGGGCGAGTCATTGGTGCCAGCGATGCCAAAGCTGAAAAACCAGTTACTCGACCAATCGAACCGACGGGCGTGGGTGTGACGATGCTTGATTGTCTAGGGATCGATAGTATCGAACGGGCCAAACTTAATGTTTTGTCGGAGGGAGAGTTTATTCATGAATTGTTTTAGACTCCACACATTAGTTTTCGCTGTCTTCTCCCTCTTAACAGCGAGCGGCATCCATGCCGATCCACCCGAACGTATCACGACGGATGGTCGCATGAAACAGGATCTCTGTTTCACCCACGATTCACAAGATCTGATTTATTCTGTCCTCAAAACTGCTCAACTTATTAAACTGCAGCGGTTGAATCTGCAGTCTAGCGAAATCACTGATTTTCACATCAACGCCAACACCAACGAGAGTCATATCGATTTTTCGAAGGATATGAAGTATTACGCGTTCGTTCGAAACGATGGCAATCTGCATACATCGGTTCAGGTTCAAGATGTCGTGGCGGGGGAAACGTATAATCTAAATCCGGGGGGTGGCTTCGCCTGTGTCCGAGCACTTACGATCAGCCCCAACGGGAAATCGGTCGTCTATGCTTTTCCGGATAGCAACGGTTCGCAACAGCTATGGCAAACCGATATCCAACTACAAAATAAAGTCGCACTTACCAACTCGGATTACATCGATGCTCATCCACGTTTTTCTCCTACTGGAAATCGGCTCGCCTTCACGTCGACACGCAGTGGGAATTTCGACATCTATCGCATGGCTGCTGACGGGTCCGCTATGCTGCAACTAACTGATCACCCAGGAATCGATACGCGTCCCGCATGGTCGCCGGATGGCTTGAAAATCGCCTACACAAGTTTGATTCAGGGAAACTACGAGATATTTGTTATGAACGCAGATGGATCCCACCAAAAGCAGATCACGACTAATCCTGGCAAAGATGATTTTGCCTGCTGGCACCCTGATGGTAAACGTGTTTTTTACGTCAGCGAAGTAAAAGGAAAAATCGATATCTATAGCACTTTGGTCGAAGATTCTACTCCGTGAAATGTCGCGCCCTTTGCGCTTGCTATTTGATTAAGTTACGCGAAGCAAGTAAACTCTAGACAACGATGTTTCAGTATTCTAATATCCCCAGCAAATCAACCAAGGATTTCACCATGATACGATTTATCCTCAGCGCCGCTATTTTCTTGACCTGTTTTGCTACCTCACAGCTTGGTGCCAACGATAAGTTAACCGTCACCGAAGGTCAAAAAATAGCTTTTCTGGGTGATTCCATTACCGCAGCGGGCGCCAGAGCAAACGGGTATTGTGAATTAGTCATCCGTACACTTAATGCGCAGTCGCTGGAAGTTACAGCGCGTTACGCAGGAATCAGTGGTCATAAGTCTAATCAAATGCTCGCGAGGCTGGAGAAAGATGTTCTCAGTCACAAACCTGACTGGATGACTCTGTCCTGTGGCGTCAACGATGTTTGGCATGGTGATCGCGGCGTCGCGTTAGAGCCCTACAAGAAAAACATCACCGCGATCGTGGATCGCGCTCAGGCTGCCGGCGTCAAAGTTATGATTTTAACCTCGACCATGATTCGCGAAGATCAATCCAATAAACTCAATCAACAACTTGCCCCTTACAATGCATTCCTAAAAAGTTTAGCCAAAGAGAAGAAATGTTTGTTTGCCGACCTGAACGCCGATATGCAGGAAGCGTTAAAGCACTTTCCAGCGGACGCACCCAAAGGAAAACAACTTACCAGTGATGGTGTGCACATGAATGCACTCGGGAACTACATGATGGCCAAAGGCGTCCTGAAAGCTTTTGGCATGTCGGATAAAGAAATCGCCGCAGCCGAATCAGAATGGGCCAAAAAATAGGCGGCGTGATGCGACTACCGATTACCGAGATAGCCCTCGGCAATGAGTTCCCCTAGTTTGACGATGCCCGCCGTGGTGATGACCAACTTCTTTTCCTGCTTGGGAATCGCCAGATCCTTAAGATGAATTAAGTTGTCATCCGCCGCCGCGATTTCGCTGATGGCTGTAATCACGTCAACCTTGTTGACCCGCTCGTCATCGGTTGGTGCCTGCTGACTGACATACCATCTCAAAGCTGGTCTTTGTAGATCTTCGCGGCTTTTAGCAATCAGCGACGCCAATCGCTCCGCTGCCTGCTGCCGGTACGGATGAAATGACATGTCATTCTCTCCCACGTGGTAAAAGATTCCCTGCAGTTCGACAGTCTGCCCTTTTGCGGTTAGTTCCTGTTGAGCAGCTCGTACAAATTCAACGAAGTCTGGGTAGATATTTCGTGTTTTAGCAACGCTGCCTGCCGGAGTCCAATCGATGATCTGCGTACCACTATGCGTAAATTTAGCGATCGCGATATTCCCAGGCAACTTCTGCGATAACGTCTGTCCGAAACTTAATTCAGGACCGAAGGTATCGTAATAACCTGATGGGGCTAAGGGTTCCCATGAATTGGATGTTCTATAACCACCACCGAGGCTGTATTTATAGGCAATTTTTGGATCTGGCTGTAGCAACTTCATTCCTTCAGGAAGCGCCCCAAGTTCCTGAATAAAAGCACGTTCCCCTTCCATGTTGCGGTGACCGGCAAGGATAAAGAGTTTGATGCTTTCGCCTTTTTTGTACGGCCATGGTTTCAGTGATTTTGCAGCCGCAGGTTGTTTCCCAATAGTTTCCAAATAGGCGGTCGCATAGTTGTCGCCATGTTCCAACTGACCGAGTGTCCCGTAATGGTAATGCAGACCGACGCCTCCCCCAATTTCTACCCCGACGTGGGAGGTGGGAATATACTGAGCCAGAGGATCGGCAGTCGTGACCGCTTTTTGACCCTGACTAATCGCATACATGCGTGGTCGCAGATCCATCCCCCAGATAGTTTTCGTACAAAGTTCACCGATATAGAAGTTAAGATCGGGGGTCTTGAGATCCTTGCGCCAGCGAGCCAGAAAGTTTTTCAGGTTATTTCCATAGGCCTCCATGTACTCGGCATTGAACATGTCGTTTTCACCCTGATGCCACATGAAACCCTCAATACGGTATTTGATTTTCTGCTGGTCTAGTTTGGCTAGCGAATCCTGTATCAGTTGCAACGCCAGCGGGTACATTTTAAAGCCCAGCGGTTGTTCCGGATTCCAATCACCGCCTAGATGGGTACCTCCCGCCGCACATTTAATAACGGCAATCGGGGCGTCGATCGCTGCGGAGACCTTACGGGCAAAGCTAAGTTCCGGCCCGACGACATTATTTACAGGCTGTAAATCCACCCAGCCATTGGACTCCAGTTTGTTCTCACGACCGATAGAGTAGGAAAACTTAACGTCAGACTGGCGCTCTTCTAAACCTGCAAATGGCGGAAAACGATGAATGTCTTTTACCTTGGAGTCCGACCCGACCATGTTTGATTGGCCAGCAAAAATAAATACGCGCAACGTTTTATTATCTTGGCTGTTTTCTGCAACGAGCGGCTGGACGATGACGCCGAAACAAAGAACCAATCCTACTGAAAAAATGGTGAATATGGGTCTACACGGATTCATAATGGTTCCTCGGAAATTACTTGTCTCATGAGTGTGTTACTGATATCACGCGGGTCATGCACATTCTTATTAATATTTAGGGATTTGTATAGCCATTGCCGTGGGTTTAGACTGGTCGGCTAACATCCACTCCAAAAATTCGCATCTTCGTGAGCAGCGGAGTGGGTTTTTGGGTATGTTAAAAGAGACCTTCTGCAGAGACATCTCTTTTAATTGAGGAATTTACAATGGTTGAGAAACTGGATACGTTCGTGACCCCATCCTCGGTCGAGTTAAGACGCAATTTTTTGAAACAAGCCGGTGCTTTGGCGCTGGCTACGCCAGTTGCTTTAACTCTTGACTTGCCTACCTTGGTGGGTGCCGATAAGAAGCAAAAACATCCTGAGACACTCGTCTCGGTACTCTACGATTCGCTTACCGAAAAGCAAAAGAGCGAAGTCTGTTTCAGTTGGGATCATGTCGATAAGACGCGCGGGTTGCTAAGGACCCGGATTGAAAACAATTGGAAGATTACCAAACCTTCAATCAAGAGCAGCTTTTTTACCTCTGAACAGCAGCAATTGGCCTTGGATATCTTTCGCGGCATGACTCATCCGGATTGGCACACTCGTTTCGACCAGCAACTTAAAGACGACGTAGGTGGTTTTGGCAAGAACCAATCGATAGCAATCTTCGGGAAACCGGGATCCAAGCAATTCGAATTTGTGCTAGCCAGTCGACACATGACCCTCCGCTGTGATGGAAACAGTGCCGAACATGTCGCCTTTGGCGGCCCCATTCTCTATGCGCATGAAGGAGAAGGGCTTTACGAAGAAGCCCACCATCCGAGCAATGTTTTCTGGCATCAAGCCATTGAAGCGAACAAACTTTACGACATGTTTAGCGGAAAGCAACGCGAACAGGCACTGGTAGTTCGAGGGATGCCATCCGAAGAATTTGTCGGATTTCGCGGAGCGGCTGGAAAGTTTGACGGTTTACCCGTAACCGAATTTTCACCCGACCAGAAAAAGCACCTACAATCCATTTTGAAATTGCTGTTAGAACCATTCCGCCAATCCGATCAGGATGAAGTCACGCAGTGTTTAAAACAACAGGGTGGTCTGGATGCCTGCCATTTGGCGTTTTACAAGGAAGGTGATTTGGGGGAAGACAGAATCTGGGACAACTGGCGTTTGGAAGGCCCCTCGTTTGTTTGGTATTTTAGAGGTGACCCTCATGTGCATGTCTGGGTCAACATTGCAAATCGCCCTAAACCAACTTTAAACGCATACCAGAATTCAATCGGTGTCTGAGACTGAGTGAGAACCAAGGACGACAGTTTTTCCACAGTCTAGAGCTAATTAGAGTGCTTCAAATGTTCGGTGAAAAAGTCTAGGACAATCTTATTTGACGCCGGACTGCTAAACTCGGGCCCTCCATGTTTTGCCCCTTTCAATTTAACGAACGTGCTGGGGACACCTACTGCCGTAAGTGCGGCATGTAGTTTTTCACTTTGGCTGATAGGAACTCCCGGATCGGCGGTGCCATGCATGATGAGAAAAGGGGAATCGTCCCCCGTTACGTTGTCTAGTGCACTCGCATCTTTTGCGAGTTTTGGCACGTCCTTTACCGTCGCTCCAAGTAGTATCGCGCCATTGCTCTTAGCTACATCTTCTTCAGTTCGACCATTGCCAACATTATTTGGCGGCATGGATAGTAACTCTGAGGGTCCAAACCAATCTGCCGTGGCTTGCACTCGACTGGAAACTCTCTCCCTGCCAGTAAAAGTGCGGGTACCCATTAGCGCTGTCAAATGAGCTCCTGCGGACGTACCCCAACATCCTATTCGCTCGCCATTTAATCCATACCTTTTGGCGTTTTTTCGAACCCAACGTACTGCTGCATAACAGTCGTTAATTTGGTCGGGCCATTGACCGACGTCCGTAAGTCGATAGCTGATACTTGCGATAGCGAAGCCATGGGGTACCATCCACGCCCCCCGCTTCCCCGAAGTTTTGCTGCCATTTTTCCAACCACCACCGTGCACGAACACGATCACGGGCACATCCCCTTTGATTTCCTGGGGAAGATATAAATCCATTTTTAGCGATATGCCATTATGTTTGGCATACTCAATGTCCTGATGAACTTCCACTCCTGGGGGTAACTGAGGCTGCTTTTTTTTGGCAGGATTTTGCGCAAATAAACCGCCGCTAACCAACAGGCAACATAATACAGTCACTAACGAACAATGAAATAACTTCATAAAGACCACCCGCATACAGGACAAATGAACATTTAAACTCGCAACATCTGATCGCCGACGATCAGTTAACTACCACTATATAATGTATAGCAATGTTGTCTAGTTTAGAGAATTATCAGACCTCGATATTCACAGAGAAAAGTTAGAGCGTAGATTATTTAATCTTTAGACACAGGCCGCAAAGCACTGACGCACGTTTAAAGCCGTGCTAGACAAGCCTACTCATGTCTGAGAGCCTCAATGGGATCCATCCGCGCTGCACGCCACGCCGGGTAAACGCCGAATACGATTCCCGACAACACCGCAATAGAAGCCGATAGCACCACAGACCATATTGCGACTTGCGGTTCAATTTGTTGCATGTCTTCGGTGATGAAATCTGGCCAATACTCGGTGACGACCGAGCGTACCGTACGAAACAGCGGGGCGCAAAAGAGGCCTGCCACAACCCCCAGCATTCCACCAACACCGGTAAGCAGAACAGCCTCAACAACGAATTGAAAAATGATGTGCATACGTTTCGCGCCCAAGGCCCTTCGTATCCCGATCTCACGCGTACGTTCGGTTACCGTGGACAACATAATATTCATGATGCCGATCCCTCCGACCAAAAGCGAAATACCGGCAATCACCACGAGCAACAAGTTAAACATGTCTCGTTGCCGTTCCGCTTGGATTAGTAATTCCTTGGGTACAACCACGGCATAGTCTTCCTGGGCATGATATTTTGCCAACAAGGTCTGGATAATTGCAGCCGTTTCATCCACGTTTTCGATGGCATCCACGCCGATGGTGATTTGACTCAATTGCACTTCTTCACCCTGCCATGACGAACCCACACGTTTCATCACGCGATCCCCTATCCGAATTTCCATCGTCGATAATGGGATGTAAGCATCAAGATTGTACTCACGAGCGTCCATGCTACCGCCGATGGCCGCTGAAGCAGTTCTTGGCTTCGTTTCTCCGACAACTGTGTAAAGCTCCTTGCCGACCCAGACTTTCTGTCGGATTGGATTCTGATAGGGAAACAAACGCCGAGCCGTATCATGTGCGAGCACGACGACTTTTTTTCCATGATCTCTTTGCGAGAGCCATCTGCCTCGGGCAATTTCAAGTTGATTAAGTTCGCGATAGGGCTGCATACATCCAACGAGTTTCGAATCAGATGAACGGTCAGAAACGCGGAGCGTGTATCTGAATTCACGCATCGAGACGGCCCGCCGAATGCTAGGAATGATGGCTATTATCCGCTCATAATCGGCGCGCAGTAATCCGTACTTTCGAATATTTACCTTGGCATTTTGCTGTCCTAGACTCTCGATCGGTTTTTTAGTTCGAACAATAACATTCTTGGCCCCGAGTTCTTTGATGACATCCTGAGAACGTTGGCTAACACCTTCGCCAACGGCAACTAACCATATGACCGTGGTTGTTCCAATGAAGATACCGAGTCCGGCCAACGCAGCCCGCATTTTGTGCAGCAGCAGGCTTTGAGTACCTAGGTAAATTGTGCGGAAAAACATCGTAAACACGGGACTATTTCAAAAGAGAGGGTCGCTCACGTTTTGTAAGAGAAGAGAGCGACGGTTTGCGCGTCATGCATCTGTGTCGGTTGACTGACTTTCTATTTGGGGACTTGAAGCTTCAGGGGAATCCTTTTGCTTAGGATCGCCGCCGAAGGGCACCAACACTTCTTTCTGAGCTTCATCGATGTACGCTAATGGGTTCAAAACAACATCTTCACCTTCGTTTAATCCATCTTGGATGACGATGAAAATGTCGTTGCTGTCACCCAGTGTAATATCGCGTTTTACAACATCCGAGCCAACTTTCACCCAACAGTGAAAGCCATCGTCGAGTTCCAGTACCGCGGCAACAGGAAGTACTAAGACATTCTTATGTTCCGCCATAATGATCTCAATTTCCGCGCTCATTCCCGGTTTCAAGTCTGGGATGGGAGGCAGTTCGACGATAACATCATATTCAATAACATCACCCGAACCAAGCGAAGCAGGCCTCGCAATATCCGCAACGTGGCTAACCGCAGCGACAATCGGTTCTCGATTTGGGAGGATAATTCGCGTAGGCAAACCGACTTTGATTTTAGATACCACAGCTTCATGCACACCAACTTTAACCTGCATCTTATCTAAATCCGGCATGAGCAATAATACCTGCTCCTTATAAACGGTGCCGCCCTCGGTGATATCAGGTGCGCCCTTCCATGCCGCCGCACGAGGGTGAATCACCAATCCATCTTTGGGAGCAATAATCGTGCAATACTCACGTTCCGCAACGGCGCGGTCACGCCGCGAGGCGTCCGCATCAGCCCGCTCATCGTTAGCCCCAAATTGTGCCTTGGCAATTTTCAAATCGCCTTCGAGTCGGGCAACCTCCCGGGCCTTGGATGTCTTTTCATACACTTCCATTCGCGTCTTCGTATTCTCTACTGACAATTTACTAGTCGTCACATTAAATTCGCGCTGTTCTACGTCTAACGCACTAACATAACCTCGCTCTTGTAGCATCATCGTATGAGCCAAAATATTTTGTGAAGTCCGTAAACGGGATTCTGCGATGGCAAGATCCTTTTCCATCTCCATTTGCCGAGCCACATAACGACCTTCTAAGTATTCCGGGATGGATAGTTTGGCGCGAGTCATCACTGATTGCCAGTGCTGTGCACCCGCTTTGGACCAATGCGCGTATTTTGATCTTTCCGAAATTTGTTCGTCAATATAGAGGGTATCAAGTGTCAGTACGGTGTCACCTTTTTTTACGTAAGTGCCACTTTCGACAACCGACGTGATCGTATTTTGCCCACGTACGCGGCAAACGATTTTGGTATTATTGGAACTCTCGAGGGAACCTAACTCCGACACATTAATTACCATGTCGGAACGGATTACTTTATAGGTCAACGCATGGGCGAATGGGTCTTCTACAGCAGGTGTAAAATACCCCTGCGTATATGCGGACCCGCCGACAGCCGCGCAGACAAGCACCAAAAGAACAAGCAGTATGGGCCGGAGTCGTGATCGGGTCGGTTCTGCAGATGCTTCGTTCATTGAATTCTCCCTTTAATGTTCGCTCGGGAACTATGATTCCGTGTAATACGTTCGGTGTCGGTTGGGATGGATTGACTTAGGAATCTTCCGACATCGTCCTGTGCTTCCTCTATGTCAGTAAGAGGGTGGAGAAAAACCTTATCCCCTTCTTTGACCCCCTGCACAACCACCACAAAGATATCATTACTATCCCCGAGAATCACTTGCTGTTTTTTCGGACCATTGGGAGTAGATATCCAACAAAACGGACCTGCCTCGGTGTCAACGACCGACGAGACAGGTACTGAGAGTGCATCTTTGTGAGTCGCAATTAGAATTTCTACGCCAGCACTCATGCCTGGTTTTAAACCTGAAGTTGTCGGTAGCTCAATAACCGTTTCATATCTAACCACATTTGCGGACCACGAACCCAACGGTTTTGCGATATTGGCAACATCAGTTACTTCTGCCTCCACAACGTCATCTGGCAGCGTTATCGTAGCAGGCAAGCCGGGGCGAACGGTATCAATAACGGCTTCGTGGACGCCAATTTGGACTTGCATTGTTTCGAGGACAGGCATGATCAGCAACACCTGATCATGGCTAACGCCCACCCCTTCGGCAACATCCGGCGTATCCTTCCAAGCGGCGGCCGTGGGATAAATCACCAACCCCGATTTGGGTGCCACGATGGTACAATTTTCCAGTTCGACGGCAGCGCGGTCACGCCTCGCAATATCCGTTTGCAACCCAGCTTGGTCCGCCGCGAATTTGGATGTAGACCCGGCTAAATTGCCACGCATCCTCTCAAGTTCCAATGCTTTAGTGTACTCTTTCAAAACAAACAGTTCGGTCTGCTTAACCTTGAGCTCGAGATCTGCCTGAGTTACCGTAAATGCATTGCTTTCAAGTTCAAGTTCAGTCACAAAGCCACGCTTAAACAACAATTTCGAATGTCCGTATAATTTTAGGGCCGACGCATAATTGGATTCCGCAATTACCACCTCCGTCTGTTTGGTATTCAATCGTTCAAGGTAATCCCCACTTTCATAGGCATCGATAGACAAGTTTATCTGGGCTAGGTTTTGTTCAGTTTCTGCCAACGTCGCTGTCGCTTCAAACACGTTGGTTTTTTGCAAGCTTAGGGATTCTTCAATCACCTTGGTATCAAGGCGAACTAAGACGTCGCCTTTCTCTACGATGCTTCCCGAGGGAATGACCCACGTAACAGTATTCCGCCCGCGCACCTTACATTTGATTTCCGTATTATCAGTGCTAGTAAGCACTCCTTGTTCTGTCAGAGTGACTCGCACGTCTCCACGCACTACTTGGTGCGTCAAGAACTCCTGAACTGGAGTCTTGATAACCATAGTGGACCCGTAATAAATGCCCCATGACAAGAGACCAACGATACACGTAGCAATAGAGCACCTACCAAGCCAGCGCATTGATTTGCGTAGCGTAGACTGAGAATTTTCGTTTGTCACGATAAACCTCCAAATGTAGAAGACTAGGCTCTACATTGTAACAATATTGAAGTTCAAAACCGGTCGTTGATCATAAAAAACGCTGCAGTAATGACGGAAGGGTGTTGCAGTTACGATTTGAAACTATGCGCAAGTTTGCCTTCAATCCGTGCTGTAGTATCGATCTGATATAATTTTTTCGATCTTCGCCTGCAGTCTCAGGATACGATTGTGAAATCGTTCGCCAAGAGTTTCTGCGGACTCCGATTCAACTGTTGGACTTTCCACTGGTGCATTTATGTCCTCAGGCAGCAAGGCAGCTAAAGGCGGCAGTGGTTGATCGACCCAGTTCCCGTTGTCACTTAATTCCATGATCCCTAACTCTCGCATAAGCCGCATTCTCGCTGCATAATAACTTAGCCATGCCGTTAAAAAGCTATTCTGTGTATCCCGCAACGATGAGAGGGAGGACAGCAAATTTCTTGCTGAAGTGGGTCCAAACTGTGCCACTCGCTGACCCGGTTGTCGAGAAGGCACCGGCGCGTATAAATTAGCACGGGTGGAATCCACTCGGCGGATAGCAATGGCAACAGCGCGTCGTTGAATTGCTAAGTTATTACGTAGTTGTTCTATCTGACGAATCAGTGCCCTCAGCCCCAGATGCAACGAATCTTGTGATTGAATAAAACCACGACGACTGCGTTGGTAGCGAATTAGTGTTTCCCGATACGCGTTACGTTCCAGAAGACGCGTGAACGGTGCGTCAAACTCTAAGCCCAATCGCAAACTTCCTGTCGGAGCGCGAAAACTCACTGGGTTGTTTCTCGCCGTCGATATATCACCTCCGGCGGTTAGATTCAACATAGACTGCAGCTGATTCTGGCTAATCTGAATCTGCCTCCATTGATCAACAAGGGCGGCTCGGGCATTCATGAAATCCAGCCGATGATAAAGTGCAATTTGGAATGCGTCGCTCGAATCCAACACGATGGCGTCTACGGTTATCGTTTCCAGGCGTGCACGGGCCTGTATAAGGACACTTCGCTGGGTAATCCGTAGAGCATCCCCGAGCCAAACAATCGCTCGCCGCAGCGACTTTTCTGGCGTTACCGTCGGTAATTCCGCACGTAACGCAGCGAGGTCGTCAATCACGTCTGTGTGTTTTAGATTTAGCGTATTAAGCGTAGAGCGAAGGCTAGCTTTTAACTCAACAAAATCCGTCACTTCAGTGTCGTTCATCGCCGCCTCGCGAGCAGAAGATGCATCATCAAGACGAGCCAAATCTCTTTCAACCTCATCCAGTTGCATGCGAACTTGCTGAGAAAGGCTTGTAAGTTCAGTTATTGTCGGTTGTAAGTCTTCCAGGGCAATATCTTCCGGAAGTAGGCCCACATTGTCTTGAGCGGTCAAAATCGCGTCTTGAACATTCGTGCCGGTGCGGGTAACAAATTGAAACTGTTCAATAAATGAATCGTCTAGTACAATGTCGACATCCGGAGGCAAGCCAAGAGTGCCAGTTTTATATTGATCGAGGGACAAGTCAAGACTGTTTTGCGACTGCAACAAGGCAGCCCGTTCTCGCTGAACACTTTGGCGAAATTGATCCACCTGATCAATATCGATAACCCCCACATCCAACAGCGCCTCCAATTGATCTAGTGTCCGCAATTGCAAGCTAAGGTTGTCCTCGGTATTTCGAATTTGCTGCAACTGTTGCAGCAGTCCCAAAACCCCTCCCACACCTCCCTGTCCGCCAAAAGAGTTAACGCTTGTTGACGGGTTACCCCGACGAGAACCGCTGACCCCCAATTCACCAATCGCGACTTTAGTGTAAAAACCTTGATGGTATTGACTGTGAGCGCGAATATTGGCGAGTAGATTTCGTTCAGACTGAGTCAGCCCTTCTAACGCAATGTGCTTACCCGCACCACGCAATAGAGGTTGGACAATGGAGAAATTGGCCAGCGAAGATGCAAGGTTAGCGTCATTACCGGTGAACTCAAATACAAACGAATTGGCAAAACCTGCCACGATTTCTCCGGCTGTGGAGAATTTCCTTTTAAATTGTGCGGTTGGGTTGCTGCCAACGGTTAGGCGGTTACTTTCTCTGCCCTGACTGGCGGATGTGGTTACGGTGTCACCGGTTGAGGGATCTATTCCGAATCCGGCCGGATTAATATTTCCTCGATGTCGATAATTCGTGTCGTAGCCGCCAAAGTATTGCGTATCAAATCGAAATCGTTGAGCCGTAACGTCCAGCGCGGAAAGATACAGTGTTTCAACCTGAGTCTGATAAGCTGGCGAGTGAATATACGCTAACCTAAGTGCGGAATCTACGTTTAATTTAATGGCCCCGGCGTCATCAACAGAGTTATACGATGATAGCAGTGTCCGCCAGTCTGGACTTTCATACTCGCGTATCGTTCCATGCTTGTCCCACGTTTTTGACCCAGGCATACCGTGGACCATTTTCATAAAATAACCTGACGCTGGGTCATCGACAGGCATCGGGATTTCGTCAGGATTACTAGGATCAAAGAAGCGACTACGATGGTCGTCGACAACATTGAAGTCCGTAGTTTTCCAGCGTGCATCAGTGCTAGCGTCCTTAATAATGGAATAGGCAGACTCATCTGCCTCGCGACGCTGCTCTGCAACAGAGCAACCAATCAACGTACAAATACCAATGTATATCGATAGACGCACAACCACTTGGGGGATTTTTTTATTTAACATTTGGCCACGTTAGGTCTAAATTTAGTGCACTAGGCGTGAATCGTTCCACAACCCTGTAATCACCAATGTATTTAGACGTTTTAGGTCTTTTTTTCGATGTGGATAATAAAATCCCCCCACATACTAAGACTCCGCAATTCGACCGAGAAATTGGACAAATAAATTTTCGTCCATGCCAAATATCTTGAAGATTTCCGGGTTTACAGACGATTGACGTTTACTGCATCCACGGTTATTCATCTGCTTCTATTTCCGAAATGCGGGATGTTCCGGATTGGCTCCGCTGATAATATAGGCAAGCAAATCAAAAATTTCATTACGTGTCATCGTATTGAACAAACCCTCGGGCATAATAGAGACTTTTGATTCCTCGCGTTCATCAATGTCCTGCTTAGCTATCTCGACCACTTTGACATTCTTCTCGAGTGGATTAGCCGACAAACGTAATATCTTTTCATCTTCAAACACGACAACTCCTGAGTGGAGTTTACCGTCTAGCATCACCACGATTTGAATTCTATATTTTGCTTCGATCTCTTTTGACGGGACAACCAGCGCGTCCACGATTTTAGCCACATCGGTTTTTTGATCAGCGAGTTTCTTTTGCAAGTCAATCAGATCTGGCGCAAGTTTACCTCCAGTCCCTTTTATTGCATGGCACGCCACGCAGGAAACCTGCGTGAACAATTGGCGACCCGACTCAAAATCCCGACCTGACTCGAGCAAATTGATTGCGTTAAGGATGTCCTGCGTGGACCATTTCCGTACAAATTTGCGTTGCGGCATATCGCCGTGAGGATTAACAGGCGCTGTCGCCTGAAGCGGAATGTCACTAATATCTGCGACGACATGCACCGTACCAAACATCGTTCTCCAGTGTCCAGGAAAAGTGCAAACATACGGATATTCGCCGAGTTCCGTTGGTGCCGTAATCTGCAAACGCTGCTGTTCACCAGCCTGAAGCATGCCGGTAGCAAATAAGACCTTATCCGTATCCGGAATGAACTGTTTCGCAAATCCCTGTGGAGTCGAACCGAGTCGTTCCGCCAGGATGCCGACTTCTTCACGTGCCCCAGGGGTGGTAATAATCAGGTTATGCGGCATGATATCCACATTCTCAAATACGATCTCCACCGGCTTTCCTGCCTGGATATAGATGTGAGGGCGATCATAGATCATGCGATGGGGAATGGGCCGAATCACAATCACGTCCACCGCCAGATCCGCTAGCCGCCGGCGGATATTAACCGCTGCCTCCCGCCCAAGTTGTCCTGAAAGATCCTTGCCAAGCTGAATCGCATCCATCACTTCGGTTTGAGTTCTGGAGGTCGCCGGAACCGATTCGATGTATCTAATTAATTCCGTGAGTAGGATGCCGACCTGATCCTTCGGAAGTAGGCTGCCGTTGAGCCGCCCAATAGCAGTGACCGCGGATGCTCTGTAAACACTGTCGCTTACCAACGGAGCAAGTCGCTGGAATACGTCCACATCATGGCCACCTATATAACTCAGCGCATTTACCGCAGACCGTTTTATCTGAACACGGGGGTTAGCACCACCCACAGAAATTTTGACACTGGGATTGGGCCCCTTATGAGCCGCGGACACAAACACCTTCTTGCGGTTTCCGTTCATAACCGTAACCGCGACCCCATCCATGCGACTGACATACGTTCCGCCATTTTCCGTGCGATTCCAGAGGACCACGTCATCAATCGGATATTCCCGACCTAGATCTACTTCCCAAAACGGATTGTTCTGCATGGACGTGTGGGTCTGTGATCCGTTGGCATACGCTCCGTCCGTATTACCATCGACTGCCCGAGCTGCAACACCGTCGAAGTCCGTGGTCGATTGTTTGGCAACTTTTTTCAACGCAACATTCTCTCCAGCGCTCATCACCTGAACTTCAGCGAGCGTCAGAACACGTTGTTTACCGAGGATTTGAATCCGAACAAACCGAGCGCTCAAGCCCTTGGCATCAGCGATTTGTTCCGACAGAGCCTCCGGAAGTTGCGAAATCGTTGACGCAACACGCTGGTAGAGTGTTTCGCGAACCTGATCATTCGCGATCATGGGAATCGTGTCGAGCACGGTTCGGAATCGGCTGGGGTTGTTCAGAGATTGAATCCAAAGATTCTCTGCACTGCCATCAGCCGCGATCACCGCGGCCGTCGCGAGTTGTCGGGTCACGGATCTTTTACCGCTGCGGTGTAATTTTGCAAGTTCGACGCGTTTCATTTTCAACATGGCCGGTTCCGTCATGCGAAACATATGCACATAATCAGTCAGCACCTGTTCTGATTCTTCGTCCGCCGCTTCATCCAATCGAACGACCACATCAACCAACTCCGAGACCATGTCAGTTCCATTTAATTCCGCCAGTCCCATCAGCGCTTCGTGACGGTACTGATGCACCACTCCTGGGCGAGTTAGTAATTGCTTGAAAACCAATTCGTTCCGGGCCATATTGATCAGATCCGGTGTTGCCACTCGGTCGATAATATATTGAATCGCCTGTGGGTTCTCTTCGGCAAACGGGAGTCCTGAGCCAACGAGCTCTCGCCAGGAAGGTTCAAGGCGTCGAATCGTATGGCGCAGTGCGTATTCGATATAGTAATCCTGTTCCCCATTTAGTGCCAATAGAGCTACCTCAGCCGCTTCGCCTTCGTAGAAATAACTGCAGGCCCTGACCGCCTCTAGTCGAACGCGGGGGTGGTCGTCCTGAACTGCTGTGCGTAACAACTGGAACACATTGGGGACGTCATGCCGCCAGAAACTAACTACGCGTACCGCCGCAGCACGTGCTCGGTAGTCATCCGACGCCAGTAACTGCCGCAGCAATTTCAGTCCAATGCCATCGTATTGATTGTGATGCTGGCATACCCATAATGCTTCCAGCTTGAGATGTTCCGTTTCCTCATCTTTGGGATCCAAGGCGGCCACCCATGACTCGATTGCAGCAGCAACATCCGCCGTAGGGAATTCTCTTAATTTCAACCGCACGCGGTACCGAATACGGTCTTCATAAGTCCCAAGCAAGTCCAGCAATTGCGGTATGGAACCACCCTCAATGTCCACCGGTTTGACCAAGGGCCGCGATGGATATGTAATACGCCAAATACGGCCGTGGGAATGATCCCGATTCGGATCTCGTAAACTATGTTGCATATGCCCCACGAGAGGATTGAACCAATCGACGACATACAATGCTCCATCCGGCCCAAACTGCAGATCCACCGGCCGAAAGTTTCGATCTGCTGAAAACAAAAGCGGTTCGATTTCAGTCGCCGCATATCCCGATTCAGCATCCTTGACAGTATGTTGTAAAATCCCTTGGAAACCAATCACGTTGTTTAGCAGGAAATTACCTTGGGCCTGAGGTGGGAAATGCCGACTCGAAACAAATTCACAGCCGGACGTGGGACGTACTCGCTTCTTCAAAAACTGCTGCATCTGTTCGGCGTAGACAAACTTAAAAGGCCCAAAATCCTCCTGCCCATAATACTCAGGAGCACGCGTGGAAAACGGAGCTGCAAAATAGTTGGCTCCGCCCGACGCATCCGCTACAAAGTTCTGCCCCCAACGATTGAATGCGTGGCCCCATGGATTCGCAAAGTTGTAATGTACAAAAGTCTGAAACAGCCCATTCGTGGGATCGTAACGATAGACACCACCATGAGCGTTTCTAACGGTTCCACGAGGGGTTTCAACTTGGGTTATATGAAACGTGCCTTCGTGTAGATAAAGACCGCCACCAGGACCCCAAGTAAATGCGCCAATCGCATGATGAGAATCGCCTGAATCAAATCCGCCGAGGAGAATGTTGCGGACATCGGCTCTGCCATCCCCGGTAGTGTCTTTGAGAAACACGAGATTTGGTTCCTGCGCGACATAAGCACCTCCGTCGCCAAGTTCAAATCCAGTCGGTAAATGTAAGCCATCAGCAAAGACCTCCATTTTATCGGCTTTCCCATCACCATCGGTATCTTCAAAAATCAACAGCTTATCGTTTGGCTTGTTGGGTGGCAAATACTGGGGATAGCTTTGCATGGTGGCCACCCACAGCCGCCCGCGTGAATCAAATGTGAACTGAACTGGATTCTTCAATTCTGGAAAGTCGACTTCACTGGCGAATAAATTGACTTCATAACCATCGGCTACCTGAAAATGTTTCTTGGCTTCATCGGGGGGAAGGATGTTGACTGGTGTATTGAAGTTCGTGGGAACATCATACAATTTTCTGGTTGCGTCATAATTAACCTGCGAGGGTACCTTCTCATTGTTAGCAACTTTCCAAATTCGGCCGTCTACAAATTCTGCCATCTCAACAAGCTTGGCACGTTCATTCTCGATAACATAGGCATCCGTGTAGGGAGGATTACCATGGTCCCGCCGCGAGCGACCGCCGTAAATATAATATCCATTGACCGCTCGGTACTTATGGAAATAGTTGAAGTTCTTTTCCTGTACCTCGCGGAGGATACTGTCTGTTTGGGTAGTCCAACGCGGTTCGGAACCAAACAAAGCACTCATAAAATAGGGGGCGAATTGTTTGTGTCCGCGATCCGATAAATGCACCCCGTTAAAGGTGTAGTACGAACTGTCTTGAGCATAAAGTTTTTGAGTTAGCTCAAATAAATCTATAAACGGTATCTGATGCGCGTCCGCCGCACGACCCATAGTTGCTGTATACAAAGCAATATTCCGATTACTTTCCGTTCCATCCGGAAAATTCCGCGTGTCTAAATTCTCGTGAGCAATGGGCGAGATCAATACCAAGCGCGGTGTCGTAGTACCGTTGTATTTTTGTGCCAGCGTATGAGTAATAAACTGCTCCAATTCCTTGGAGAAAGTCTTCAACCCTGCTTCTCCGCGAAACGATTCACTAAATCCAAGGAACGCAAAAATGACATCTGCTTTGGCGTCAGTCAAATGTTGATCCGGTGTGCCGAAATCAAGCGAACGAGGTCGGAATCGCACTTCATCGCCCGTAAACCCTTGATTGCGTACGGATAGTTTTAGTTTTGGGAATTTTGCATGAAGCATCGCTTCCCAATAACCAAAATATTGAAAACGCTCTGCCAAATTCCCACCAATAAACACGATGCGGTCATTATTCCGAATTTCAACCCGCGGCGTGGTAGTTTGAGCGTTGACCGTAAGTGGCGCGATAAGCAAAACAAACAACAGCGTAAAACTGGCAATAATATTTTTCATGGGTCTTTTCTTAACGTGAACAATAGAGAAACGATCGTGGTGTGAAAGCATGACTATAGGCAACTCAAATAAAAACTAGAATGCATGATTTGCTAGTCTTGTGCCTGTTGTCCAAGATATCAGTTTCTACCCCATCCGTCATTACGTGGACGTTCAAAAACAATTACCCATTCCTACCACCTGACCAGATTGTGGGTTAAAATCGCTGGGCAACGTTACTGGTTCTTTTACAGAGGGTGTTCATGCTACGGCCACTTAGTTACATGGTATTGATAGCGCTAACGGGATATTCCCCATTGTGGGTCACGAACGTCGCGAACCGTATCACTAATTCGGCGGAACCTGCGGCAGTGACGGTTACAGAAAAACCTAAACCGAATCAAAAAAAAGACACTTGGGGTCAGCCAATCAAGGATTCGGCTGAGTTTTATGCTGCAGATGATGTTACGAATTTCCAGATCGATCTCACCAAAAAGTGGTATCAAATCGCGGCAAAAGCTTGGGGAAACTATGGACCCGTGGAGTTCTGGATTGTCGGCAGTAGTGAAAAATCCGCCGCGATGTTGGATCAGAAATATTGCAAAATAAGAACGCAAAAAGATCCGACGGTAAATCTCGAGAACTGCCGGAACAGAGGGCATAACTTTATTTCTTATGCTAAAGACGGTAATGCGGGCTTAAACACTCGGCGAAACGAAGATGACAAATGGTCGGGGTTTATCATCACCATGTCAGGAAAATACCCGGGCCCTAGCGAAGAAGATTACATGCCGGTGACTTTACATGAGTACTTTCATGTTTATCAACATGCCCATATTGATAGTAAGAAACACTCAGAAAGGGAAAGTAGAAACCTAAAAAATCCATGGTGGTCAGAAGGGGGAGCCGAGTACATGGCTCAACTCCTCTATTCCAGACAAAAGGGCGTCCGACCGGATTATTTGCAGCAAAAAATGCAACGCAAACTAAAATCACTAAACGATCTTCGCGATGGAGAAAGCATCCGAGACATCCCCTATGGAAAAAGAGGAATCATTGCCTACGACTTAGGCGCATGGTTCATCGCCTTCTTGATCCACAAGACGAGCGAAGAGGCTTATCAAGTTAGGTTTTTTGACGACCTCAATCGCAAGGGATTTGAAGGATCGTTTGTTAAAAACTTCGGGGGCGCATCGGATAAGTTCCTTGAAGAGTTCCACGACACCTTTCTCAAGTCGAGCCTTGCCGACAAATTGAGCATTCTGCCGTAAACATCGAAAATTCCTATTGGGGAGCAAGTTGATGACGTGGGTTCTCTGAAACACGCATGGGGGAACCCAAGCTCTGGCTATCACCAGTTAACGACTTTGTGTTCGTTCCCGATTTGCTGATCGAACCACAAAAAGACTACAATCGAATCACAGCAAATCATTGGATTTTTATATAGAGGCGGTCTATGTTTTTTCGATCACTCGTAATCGCAGTTTGTGTTTATGCCATTTGTTTCCCCCTGCAGGCGGAAAACTGGCCTCAATTCCGTGGTCTCCGAGCAGATGGAATACATGCCACTGCAAAATTGCCAACGACGTGGAACGAAGAGTCTCATGTGGCCTGGAAAGTCAAAACGCCCGGCCACGGACATTCATCACCCGTAATTTGGCGAGACCAAATTTGGATGGCGACGGCATTGGATGACGGCCATGCACTGCACGCTTTATGCTACAGTCGAACGGGAAAACTAATTCATAATATTAAAATATTCGACGTGCCGCAGCTTGAACCCGTCAACACACTCAATACGTTTGCCTCACCAACTCCTGCGATTGAGGACGGTACGGTATACCTGTATTTTGGCACCTACGGAGTCGCGGCTGTCGACACTGCAACGGGCCATATAAAATGGAGTCGTCAGGATATAAAACTCAACCATCAAGAAGGGCCCGGATCGTCTCCAATCCTCTACCAGGACCTACTGATTTTCCATTGCGATGGATATGATGTGCAGCATATTACTGCCTTAAACAAGCAAACTGGCAAACGGGCATGGAAAACAACTCGTTCTCTGGATCTTTCCGTGGTACCGAACCATGCCCGCAAAGCGTTTGTGACGCCGGTCATTCGCAACGTCAACGGTCGGGATCTTCTCGTAAGCCCCGCTGCTCAGGGATGCTATGCGTATGATCCGCAGACCGGCGACGAAGTCTGGAGAATCGCCTATCCAGGATTTTCCGCTGTTCCTCAACCGGCATTTGAAGGTGACACTGCTTTTGTGGTTACCGATTTCGGCAAACCAGAGATTTGGGCGATTGATATCAGTGGTAAGGGAGTTCTTGGTCAGGAAAACGTCAAATGGAAATATACCGTGACCTGCCCGTCCACACCGTCACTTCTTATTCATAACGGCCTGCTATTCTTCATTACCGACAAGACTGGCATAGCTTCCTGTATAAGTACAGCAGATGGCAAACTCGTCTGGCGGGAACGTGTCGGCGGGTCCTTTAGCGCATCCCCAGTTGCCACGAAAAACCATCTTTATTTTTTCGACCGAATGGGTGTCTCAACGGTGATCAACCTCGGTGACCAATATCAGGTCGTCAGTCGCAATAAATTGGAATCGGGATGTATGGCGACACCGGCAATTGCAGATGATGTGATGTACCTGCGGACGACGAGTCATCTTTACGGCATCAAATAACATTTACAAGTGCTACCACAGACAGGATATGCTATTATCCAATACATCTATTCAATAACCCAAGCAAAACGGGAGAACACACGTGCTTGTTAATCGCCTGCAACTATTAATCGCCCTAACCGTACTGCCTTTCATCCTGCTATGCTGCTGCGGACTATCGCTTGCTGACGAAAATGACGCGCGACTCGAAAAAAGGATCGCTGAACTAGAGGCTGAAAATGTCGCGCTGCGCAAGGTCATTGCCAACATTCAGAGCGCCGTCCAATCCGTCCCAGATTCCACCCCATCCGATTCGACAAAAGCAAACCATTTAAGAATCGTTATTTTGCCCGGTGAATGGGGTGCATCGGAACTGGTCGACATTCGGAAAGTTTGTGAGTCAGCCGCAGCAACCCTCATGAATCATTTGCCGACCGAGGGTTTTGCTCCCATCATGGTTCAACACGATAACTCAGGCCCGATAACGCTCTATAAGCGGGGCCAAGGCAATGAATACATTGTGCAATTAGACACCAGCGATCGAGCGTGGGCTCAACTCGCTTTCCAATTCGCCCATGAGTTTTGCCACGTCATCTGCAACTACCGTGACGCCAAGAATCAACAGTTGTGGTTTGAGGAAACGCTATGCGAGTGCGCCTCACTATACGCGTTAAAACAAATGGCCGCCCAATGGAAAACAAACGCTCCGTACGCTAATTGGAAAAGCTATTCCACTTCGCTACGAGATTATGCTGATGAGCGAATATCCGCGCATACTGCTGGGCGCAAAGATTCAATTGCGCAGTTTTATCGCGACAACCAAACAGAATTGTACAAATCCGGGACGAATCGTGCGTTGAATACGTACCTAGCAATTAAACTCCTGCCCCTGTTCGAAGCCACCCCCACGGCATGGCAGGCTCTGCGTTATATAAATCTCGGATCCGCTGAAGAAAATGTTTCGTTCCAGGCCTATCTCAACGGCTGGCTCGATAGGGCCCCCAAAAAACACCACGCATTCATACGACAGATTGCTAATGAGTTCGATCTAAAACTGATGGGCCGCAATGCCCGTTGATCTAATTCAAAGTGTTCGACAGGCAAGTCGTCGATTACGTTACAATGGTTGAATCGAACTTCAACTAGGTATTGATAAACAGCATATGTCGGAAACGTTTATACAATTGATCGATAGGCTGCAAAAGGGTGATTCCTCAGCCGCGAATAGGTTACTAGAAGACTATGGGCCAGCAATTCGTCGAATTGCCCGAGTACGTCTCAATGAATCCATGCTGCGCCGCGTTGAGGAAAGCATGGATGTTTATCAGAGTGTCATGGCAAATTTTCTCATGCGCGCATCCTCTGGTCAATTTGACTTGGAAACTCCAGGTCAGCTGATCGCGTTGGTTTCGACGATGATTCGCAATCGCGTCGTGGACAAAGTACGTTTCTACCGGACTCAAAAACGGGACATCCAACGCAATATAAATCTAGCTGATGCAAAGCCTCCGGCTGGGCGGAGCGAGACGGCTAGCGTAATGATCAGTCGCGACGAACTCGTAAGCCGTTTTCAGGCGTTGCTCAGCGAGGAAGATAGACTGATTCTTCACCAACGCGCGCAAGGTCGTACCTGGCAGGAGTTGGCTGATCAGCTCAACGCCACACCAGATCAACTTCGGAAACGTCTAGCACGTGCAACCATGGCGATTTCGCGCGAAGTCGAGCTTGCGGATTAAGGTGTGAACAATGCAGGCAAATCTGAATGAAATAATCCCCTTGCTTTGTGTGGACCAGGCAACACGCTGGGAATCCGGCGACTACACCCTAGTTGAGGACTATTACGACCAGTATCCGGATTTAATTCAGGATCAAGAGTTATTACTTGACCTGATTTACAATGAAATCTATTTGCGAGACGAATATAAGCAGTCCAGCGATCGCACAACTTTTAAAACGCGCTTTCCTGAACTTTACGGACAAATTGAATTCATGCTTGAGGTTCATGAGGTCATTGATGCCGGCAGTCTTGAAGTCGCAAGGGAAGTACAAAAATGGGAATCTAAAAATCAAACTGACAATGACTCCCGGCAACCCGATCCTGTGCGGGATGTCATGCAGTGGCTCGCAAAAACAGAACCCCTGTCACAATTGCCACTGGATATAATTGCGACAATTGCCGCCGAAAGTGTCATTCGCGTGTTCGAAGCAGGTGATTTCATCGCGCGCCAGGGGGACGACGCGAACTCGTTGTGGATTATTCAATCCGGAGTTGTAGAAATCGTGTTGCACACCGATGACGATACCGCTCAGTTAATTAGCAGGTGTGGACCGAATAGTATTATTGGGGAAATCGGTATATTTACACGAGAACCTCGTAGTGCTGACATGATTGCCGATAAAGAGGTTGTCGCCATTGAATTGCCGCAGGAACTATATCGACAGATTTCCATGGATTTTCCAGCGATCAGCGCTTTGATTGCGGATCAAGTCGCGGAGCGCTTAGGCAGCCAAGAAATCGATGTGCTTACAGGTAAAGTGCTGGGAGGTTATCGTATCGAACGAAGATTAGGCAGAGGCAGTATGGGCGTAGTCTATGCCGCTATCGATGTAGAAACTGGGGATCGCGTGGCACTGAAAATGATGAAACATGACATCGTCTTTGACCAAGAGGCGACTTTGCGATTCAAACAGGAAGCGGAAATTCTGATCACATTGGACCATCCTCGGCTCCTAAAAATGCATAAAACTTTTTCCACTCTGTCCACAGTTTTCCTAGTCGGAGAATATTGTGAGGGCGTTACACTGCGCCAAATCATCCAACAACAAGGCGCTATGGAAACACAGCAAGCGTGCAGTATTATGGGCCAATTGATCGATGTATTACACTATGCCCATCTGCAGGGAATCGTCCATCGGGATGTAAAACCTGCGAATATTATGGTGAATTCAAATGGTGAAATTAAACTAATGGATTTTGGCTTAGCTCGGCGACAGATGAATTCGGAACTAACTCAAACGGGACAATTACTCGGTAGTCCTCGCTATATGTCGCTAGAACAACTGACCGGCGGCAAAATATCCAACAAGAGCGATTTTTTCGCGGTTGGATGTATCTTTGTTGAACTGCTCAGCGGCAAACCACTATTCAGCGGAATTGATTTTACTTCGATGCTTGTCAAACGCTTGCTATGGTCTCTACCGGAATCCGACGAAATTCGTGCGAATCTTGATCCAGCGATTTATGAAGTCCTGCAGGGATGTTTACAACCGCGAGCCGCGGACCGACTGCAGGGAAATTTCACAACAGATGATCTTGTCAGAAGAGCCCGAGAATGGGCAACTCTACGGTGACGATCGTTTTCCTGTAGCACCGGCAGGGAAGACCACACCATTTGGCTGGTTCCTTTTTTTTAGGTGCACGCATTCACAAATCTGTGAAGAGCCCTAGCTGGGAAAGCTCCCTTGCTGGCAGCAATCGGCCATCAGGCAAGAGGAGCCGCTAGAATATCACTAAAATCCAAACCAGAATGAGCGTGGATTAGAGAATGTTCTGTAATTACTGGAATGGTTGTTATACGATCGGAATCTCTGTCGACTCTGAGAATAACTCCGTTGACTGCCACGATAATTACTGTAATAAGAACTGCTGCTGCCTGGCCAACAGGAATAAACGGACGACCGCCGCATCTGTTGTTGCGACGAAAAATGACTTCGTGATTGGAAATGGTCGTGTTGCCAAAAGCTGGAACTGCGACCCGAATTTCCAAAATTCAACATAAATCCAAAATCTGCTGCTTCCGCTTGATCCTCAGTAACTGTGAATAGCGAAATTGCAACGACAAAGAGAAAAATTCTCATCGTTAGGTTCTCCAATACCGTAAGGGGTAAGTTAACTAGCAAATAACAGGCGTTATTCATTAACCCCTTAATTACGCAAACGGCGTGCCAAAGGATAAACAACACGTATTTTCGCCCGTTTACGCGTTTACCGATACTATCAATTTATTGTTTGACATCATTTTGATATGTCAATGACGCATTATTGATACCCACGTTTCTGACGACCCCTTTTTGGATCCGCATCAAAATATAATGGAAACGTTGTCCGATCATGCCCCGAATATCGTTTGTATTTATGTAAGGGGCAAACGAAGTTTTTAAACGCCCTTCGTGATAAACAACGTTTGCTTTCGGTATGCAACAAACAGCTCTATCTAGAGAATAAGGAGAATGTACCTATGAGAACTTTAATATTAAACGTGGTTGCTTTAACTGTTGGATTAATCATCAGTACCGATCTAAGTGCCAATGATTTCGGATTCCCGGCGGCATTCAACGGTGGAAATTCGTATTCACGCAACACGGGGAACTACCGCAACAATGTTCCATCCAGATCGCAAGGAAGAAGCAGTTCGATAATGGAAGCAAGCAGTAACCGCTTTGAGGATTTCTTGCAGCAGATCCAACGGTCTAGCGGGATTCAACATCGCGAATCGCGCAAACGACTTGTTTATCATCGTGAAGTTGAACATTTGGAAATGGAAACCACGGATATCGACCACAGATCGTTCAATGTGGAAAACATCCTCAATCAATTTCGCGGTGGCGCGTCTGATTCGTATAGAAACTCGAATCGTATGCGATACAATGGACGTTAATAAGAAGACTTTACATTCATTTGCGAATTAATTTACCAGGAGTGTTTCGATGAAGAACTTTATACTTGGGTCCGTTTGTACTCTGGCCATCACATTATGTGGAGCAGCTGCTATTCAACAGCCTGTGGAATACGAACACATTTATGTCAATCCAGAGAATTATACAATGCATCTATTCACTCAATGGACGGAAACTCCGATACCTAAGAAAGAAGGGGTCTTCGTCGAGACGGTTGCCAAATTGCAGAAGAACGGTTGGCGAGTCGTCGCAATGGATGAGGTCGGGTTTATTATGATGCGAGAAAAATAGATGTGACTAAACATCAACACACGTGGGCAGGCTTTCTTTGGAAAGCCTGCCCTTTTTTGTTCGATTCGAACATTTTCAGCAAACCCAACCGAACAATGCAATAACGATGATCCGGACAAAACCGAACTAAAGTGAACTAGCCAAGCGGCTTTAGCTAAGGATTTCCTTGACGACATTCCCGTGCACATCGGTCAGGCGAAAATCTCGACCACTATATCGAAACGTCAATTTCTCGTGGTCTAAACCCAGCAAATGTAAAATCGTTGCGTGCAGGTCATGCACATGCACTTTATTTTCTACTGCGGCAAATCCAAATTCATCGGTGTTCCCATAGGTCATACCACCTTTAACTCCACCCCCGGCCAAAAACATACTAAATCCATGGTGATTATGGTCACGGCCATTACCATTTTCCGCGACTGGCGTGCGGCCAAATTCCCCGCCCCAGACAATCAGGGTATCCTTAAGCATGTCACGTTGTTTCAGGTCTTTGATCAAAGCGGCAATCGGTTGATCCACATTGTCTGCCTTAGCCTTGTGACTCTTGATATCACCATGATCATCCCAAGGCTGTCCGTTTCCATAAAACAACTGAACCATTCGTACTCCGCTTTCCACCAGACGCCGCGCAACTAGGCACGCATCGGCAAACTGACCGGAACCGTAGGATTCACGCGTGCTCTTGGACTCAGACTTTAGATCGAACACCTCTTGTGCTGCCGTCTGCATGCGAAAAGCCATTTCCATGGACTCGATCCGAGTTTCCAATGGATTCGATTTACCGCCTCGAGCCTCAAGATGCAGTTCATTTATACGTTTGATTAAATCAAGTTGTTCCCGTTGAGAATGCTTCGTTAGGTGATTGTTGTTAATGTGACGGATGACTTTTTGCGGGTCAATGTTTGAGTTGTTGATATGTGTCCCTTGGAAAATTCCGGGAAGAAAACTATTGCTCCACAATTGCGGCCCCACCACTGGTTTACCGGGGCATAGTACGACAAAGCCGGGCAAATTTTGATTTACCGTGCCAAGACCGTAAAGCAACCACGAACCCAGAGCCGGGCGCGTTGGTTGCGTCACTCCGCTATTCATCATCAGCAGCGACGGTTCATGATTCGGTATATCTGTGTACATCGAGCGAATGACACAAATGTCATCGATGACACCACCAATATGCGGAAATAAATCGCTCACTTCGATTCCTGATTCTCCGTATTTCTTGAACTTGAATGGAGACATGAGAAGGCCCCCCGTCTTTCGTTCCGTACTCAAATTGGCCGCATCGGGGCGCTGGCCATTGTATTTCTCCAAAGCAGGTTTGGGATCAAACGTATCAACTTGGGAAGGGCCACCGTTCATAAAGAGATGAATAACATATTTTGCTTTGGGAGCAAAATGCGGTGACTTGGCGAGCAGTGGGTTATCTGACAGCGTCGAATTTCCATCATTTCCCAGTGTGCCATCTTGGGCTAGCAACCCGGCTAATCCCAAAACCCCCATTCCGGTCCCGATTCGTTGCAGCGATTCACGCCTCGTCATGCCCCAGGATTGCCGATAACTCATATTGATGGTTGCCTTTTTTGAGTACGATTCGTTCGGTGTCCCTGTAACGAATCTCTAGAATATAACATTTCCAAACCTAGTCCAAATACATGAACTCGTTCGCGGCGAGGATCGCTTGCGCGAATCGTTCCCACCGGGTTAACTGGTTTTTGTCAGTTTCTTCAATTGTCAAAAACGATTTTGCGAGAGACATTTCAGCTTTACTTGGGTGTCGCCCATAGGCCAGTCGAAACACATGGGTAATACGACTCTCTTCTGAATCAGGGCGTTCCTGCTGAACACGGGCGGCAAATGCCTTCGCCTGCGCTATCATGAATGGGCTATTGAGCACAAAGAGTTGTTGTTGGGGCACCGTTGTTAGACTACGCTTCGCATTCGAGATATTGGCGTCTGGAAAGTCAAATAACCGCAATAGGTTGTCTAGGTCGTGTCGACTAATTTTAGCGTAAACCGTTCGCCGAACATTGTTTGCATCCGCCAGATTGGTTGAAGGCCCCGCGAGCTTGGGATCTAGGCGACCGGAGATATCGAGCAAGGCATCTCGCCATGCTTCAATATCCAAACGCTGGCGATTCATTTTCCACAAATAGATATTATCCGCATCAATCTTCGAATTAGCATCGTTAGCATCGGCACTTTGTTGGTACGTCGCCGACAACATTATCTGGCGGTGCAAATCCTTAATCGACCAACCGGACTCGACGAATGAGTATGCCAGATGATCGAGAAGCTCGGGATGCGTTGGTGGATCTCCTAGCTTTCCAAAATTACTTGGCGTATTAACGATTCCACGCCCAAAATGATGTTGCCAGATTCGATTCGCCATGACACGTGGAGTTAATGGATTATCATCGGCGGCAATATCTTCAGCTAATTCTTTTCGTCCCGATCCTTCGGCGTATGAAACGGGAACCTCTTGCGAGAGCACCCGCAAAAAACGCCTCGGTGCAATTTCACGTTTATTGGCAGGATCACCCCGCACAAATACACGCATGTCCTTGGGGGTTCCCTCGGTATATGCATGGGCGATCGCGTACATCGGTGTGGCATTCTTCTTCGCATTGTCATGCAAGTCCCGGAGATTCTGAAGTACTGCTTTCAATTCCACGGACAAGAAGTTCTCTAGGTCTCCGTCGGCAATGGCAAAAGGCCCGTCTTTACCTAAGACTTGGGTCAGCAAGTCATTACCGACTTTACCAGGCAGCACACTCGGCGATTCGGTATACACCGCAAATTGCACACTTGCCTGATCACCGCAACCACCCGCTTGATCAGATCCGCTGTTGTCCAGCCCACCCATGGCCCTGAATCTGGAATATCCATCCGGGATATCAAAAACAATTGTTGACGTGGCATGAACGCCTATCCCGTTGGGATATTCCTTACCCCCAACCCTAATCTTTTTCCCTTGATAATTTTTGTTCACCACCGGCCCGCCAAAGCTATCAGATCGTTTGACCGGAAGTCCGGACAACATCAATTCCTCACCCGCATCATTCACAAACCGCGGGGAAATCCAATCGGCGTGGTCGCAACTACGTCCATTGCCGGCATCTCCGACATATAGGTGAATTTCCGTTGCTCCCCGTATGTCGACATCCATTCCCACGAGGGGGCGGACCTTTGTCGCCGGAGGAGTAACAAACAAGGGGGAGCCAGGCTTGCGAGATTCACCGGGTGCAGGCTGCATTAAATTCGTAACGCTGACCCCTTTGCTGTTAACGTTGGACAGCGATATCACATTCGCCTGGAACTTGTCACTGACAGCGGCGACCGCTTGGGGAACCTGGGATCCGGGATTCGTCACTTGAGCGTCCTCGGATGTTACTGCGAACCATTCGTTAAGTTCCGGAATACGGCCTTTGTTTTTATAGTCTAGGAATTTGATCCAGCGTTTGAGCAAGAATTCATTGAGCCCATTGACCTTGGCAATTTCTGCCGTGTTGGCGGACTGACCATCCACGCTGGATGACTGGTACCACCATACAGCCCGCATATACTTGGCAATCTCACCCACTTTTGACTGCGCTGCGGTGGCTTTATGATCCGCTAAGAATTTTTTAACTGCGTTGTCCGTCTCTTTGATAAGCTTTTGACCGTCATTGTATTTCTTGATGTCCACGGCGTCACAAAGCGGGGTATTATTAAGCCGAGAACTGGAAAAAATTCCGGCGAGCGAATAATAGTCCTGAGTTGGAATGGGATCGAACTTGTGATCATGACAGCGCGCACAGGAAACGGTTAATCCCAGAAACCCTCGTGTCAGGGTATCTATGCGATCATCCAACTCATCTGCCATAGCTTGTTCACGATCTGTGTTTTTATAATACTGTGCGCCCAAACCAAAGAACCCTAAAGCAATGATGTGTTCATAGGGCTGGGCCGTGGTTGGACCGATCAGATCGCCGGCAATCTGCAATTTTACAAACTGATCATATGGCATGTCCCGATTGAAAGCAGAAATCACCCAGTCCCGATATCGATAGCCATTCGTGTTGGGCTTGGTAGCGAATGTATGAGCCTGATCTTCCGAGTAGCGGGCAACATCAAGCCAATAACGTCCCCATCTCTCACCATAGTGTGGTGATTTCAGCAGTCGTTCAATCACTTTAGAGAATGCTTCCGGAGATTCGTCCTCGATGTACGCATCAATGTCCGCCGGCTTCGGCGGTAATCCAATCAGATCGAATGTTGCCCGGCGAATAAGTGAAAGCTTACTAGCCACACGACTCGGTCGGAGCCCCTGAGATTCCATTCGAGCCAAGATATAATAGTCGATTGTGTTGTTAGGCCATTTTGCATTTTTAACCGTCAACCCAGTCTGTGCTGGTAGACTAACAGGCCGATAAGCCCAGTGCTCGCGTTCTTTGTCGAAATCAATTTTAGAACGCGCCAATTCACCTCCGTCTCGCGGGTCTGGCGCTCCCATCTCGATCCAAGTTTCAAACGCCAAAATCACCTTTTCAGGCAACTTGCCTTTGGGGGGCATCTTGAATGAATCGTGTTTCAGCGCATCGATAATCAGACTCTCGCCAAGATTCTTTGGCACTACCGCGGGGCCACTATCACCACCCCTACGTATTCCGGCGCGCGAATCCAACACCAACCCTCCCTTGATTTGTTTGGAGTCGCTCGCATGACATTGGTAGCATTCACTCGACAAAACCGGGCGAATGTTTTTTTCAAAAAATTCAACATCGACCGCCGTCGGTTCGGCGTTATCGTTTTCCTGTGACCAACCGGAAATGGAGTGTGTCACAAACAGACAAACAATAAATATCTCTAGCAAGTGGTTTCGCATATTGGCGCCAAAGGGATCAAAGGTGGAGTGCCGTCGCTTGAACGGAATCGTTGTTGGTATGCTCAATTTACCACTTAGTGCCACTTTATCGCAATAACGGTAAACCAGCGATGATTCCCTGTCTATAAATAATTATTGACAATTCATATTTAACTCATACTATTGATATTATTCCGCGGGCAGTAAAACAGACAGGGATTTGATGCATTCACTCCACTTCGAACAACTTGAACCTCGCAACCTACTGGCGGCGGATGTCACACTCATACAGAACCCCTTGGACGCACCGGATGTAAACAATGACACTCAGATCACGCCTGTGGATGCGTTGAGTGTAATCAATCGCCTTAACAATCTCACTCCCGTGCCGGATCACATCCAAAATTTTCTTGATGTAAATGGCGATCGCCATATTTCTTCTATTGATGCGCTGGAAATCATTGACCGACTTAACCATCCCGACAGCTTTAGACGCATGCTGTATGCAGAAATCCGGGATGCTGGTGCAGCGAGTTACCAATTGCCTGCCAATGCCTCGCAAGCTCATAAGAATCTGTTTCAGGACCTACAAACTAACTGGCTGGCATTTGACGATGACGCTGATCAAATCCAGACATTGTTAGAAGAACTTAGCAACACCGCAAGATCCGATAGTCCTGAAATTATCAACAAAATCAATTCCATCCATAAACTGATCAAATTGCATGAGAGTCAACTGACGGGAACCATCAATCAACATAATGTTTCCTTTAGCGACGTCATCGACGTGATTGCCACCAGGAAACCTCTGTCAGAACTCGGGATAGATCAAAATCCGCAAACCGCTGAATCGTTCCGTGGAATAACCGCAACGCATATAGATTACTCCTACGGTGATCATGCCCGTAATAAGTTTGACATCTGGCTTGCGGATGCCGATCAGCCAACGCCGCTAGTCGCTTTCATACACGGAGGGGGATTTATTAGCGGAGATAAATCCAGCCTCTATGACTCACTACGAATTGACACCTTGCTCAATCGAGGTGTTTCCGTCGCTACTATTAATTATCGCTTTCAAACCAACCCCAATCTCGATCGCCCCTTTACCCCCGATGACGTCACGGTCTTAGATTCCATTCACGACTCGATGCGAGCCGTACAAACCATTCGGCACAATGCCGACGCCTGGAATATTGATGCTTCACAACTCGCCGCCTACGGCAGCTCGGCCGGCGCTGGAACCTCCCTCTGGCTGGGATTCCATGACGATCTCGCGGATACCAATAGCAGCGATCCGATTGCTCGGCAATCGACACGACTCTCCGCGGTCGGTGCGCTGAACACACAGTTTACCTACGACATTCGAAAGTGGCCGGCAGTACTTGGCATACCACAGGCGTGGGCCGATACTCAGCTTCAACACCTAACCGCCGCTGAACTGGCGATTTTAGATGAGCTGGACTTTCACGACATGATAACGCCCGACGATCCAGCGGTTTACGGTTCGAATCTACACCCAAATGCAGGCACGCCAGCCCTCAATGATCTGGGACACATTCAACACCACCCCAACCACGCACAACAGCTTAAAATAAAAATGGAAGATGTTGGTCTGGACGGCAGTTTCACCATTCCGGCACTCAATATTGAACCTGCTGACGGGGAGTACGAACTGTTGGTTGACTTCCTGCTCTCTCAATTTGGCGGTTAAAGGGATTTAGTTCTCTATCGACTCTGTTTCGCACAGTAACACGTCCTCTCTACGCCTTGGCACCAAGTTTGCTGGCAAAACCAGAGAAAACACCTTCCCGAAAACACTTAGTGAAACGGATCACCCGCTTTCGGCAACAAAAGAAGACTTAGTTTTTTGGTACTTAAATAGCGTACCTAGAAATAAAATAACTTGGTATATATCCAGTGCTTAAAGTAAGATGCATAACACACCTGGCAGAAAAAGGTAAAATAAAATTTCCAATCCTGGTGTCGGATAGCGAAATAGATATAAGCGATTCAGCTAATTGCATGATTTTTTTAATTGGAGAACGAAGATGGTACCTTCTCGAATAACAACGCAACGTGTCTCTTTATGGTCAATGGTAGGCTTATTTGCCGCCGTCCTACTCCTCGTTCCAACAACGTTTACGGTCGCTCAGGACTACGATGCCGTCATTAAACGTCTCAAGCAGGCCGTTGATGCAAAAGAACTCAGTCCTGAGCAAGCAAAAAAGATGATCGCTACGCTGAAGATTTCTAGTGTCAAACAAGCACCGGCTGTAAAGTCGCCTGTCAAGAAGGATCCCGACAACGCCAAAATCGATTGGAAAGCGGCGAAGAATAAGATTGAGAGCGCGGTCAAGGCAGGGAAATTAACACGTCAACAGGCAGACGCCCATTATCTGGCACTCAAAAAACAATCGGCTCAAAAGTCGCCTGTCAAGAAGGATCCCGACAACGCCAAAGTCGATTGGGACGCGATTGCGAAAAGGATTGAGGGTGCCGTCAAAGCGGGGGCCATTACCCGTGCTCAGGCAGATGCCAAGTACGCGGCACTCAAAAAACAATCGGCTCAAAAGCCACCCGTCAAGAAGGACGTTGGCAAGCCCAAGGCTTTGCCAGCTAAACCAGCAGCGAAGAAAAAACCTCAGTAACGGAACTGCTACGGGGTCGACATGAAGCAACTTGTAACTATTTACCTGTTGATGTCGCTGGCAACGACCATCCACGCACGCCAACCCAATGTAATTTTTATTCTGGCGGATGATCTAGGCTACTCGGAACTCGGTTGCTACGGCAACGAATTTAATGAAACGCCGACATTGGACAGACTTAGCCAACAGGGCATGCGGTTCACCAACGCGTATGCCGCGGCTCCGGTCTGTTCACCTTATCGCGCCGCACTCATGACCGGCTTACACCCAGCTCGCGTCGGCATCTTGGACTACCTGCGTCCAAACTCCGCCTTTGCCCTATCGACTAGCTACCATACGTTACCCGAGGCCTTCCAGACTAATGGCTATACCACCGGGTTCATCGGCAAGTGGCATTTGACCGGATATAAATATCACGACTCCCCTTATGAAATACGACCAACGGACCATGGTTTTGATACAGAAGTCGCCGGCGAGGTTAAGGGTGTCGGAAATGGTGCCAATTTCTGGCCGTATTTTTTTCGTGATCAGCCCATTCGTTGGCTCGATATTAAAGAAAACAAACTCGGCGACGACGAGTATCTTGTCGACCGCATGAATCACGAAGCCATTCAGTTTATCGAAGAGAATCAGAGCAAACCGTTTTTCCTATATCTCAGTCATTATGCAACTCACTCCATTCTCAACGGTCGACCGGATAAGGTTGGGAAATATATTAATAAACACCCACCTGGTAAAAGCCTCCGCAGCAACTGTTATCTTTGCAAAGACAGCGGTCATGAAGGTGACCCGCTGCACCACTGGGCTCCGAATCACAACCCCCACTTGGCCGCAATGCTGGAAAGCATCGATGATGGTGTTCAGCTCATTACAGAAAAGCTGGAAGAACTCGACCTAGCCGATGATACTATTATTATTTTCACCAGTGATAACGGTGGCGAAACTCAGGTGACCACCAATACTCCGCTGCGAGGTGGCAAGAGCCAGTTGTATGAAGGCGGAATTCGAATACCGATGATTGTACGCTGGCCGGGCACCATTCCCGCCGGTACCGTTTTAGACAATTACACTATGAACACCGATTTCTTTCCCACGCTGGTAAAAGCCTGTAACCTGAAAATCAGCACAAATCATCAGACCGACGGGGCCAACATGCTGCCCCACTGGAAAAATCCCTCTGCAACCGGATCCGCGCGTGATCTTCACTGGCATTACCCCCTCGATTCTCCGCATTTTTTAGGTGGCGTTTCCTCTGGTGCGATCCGTTCCGGCAACTGGAAGCTGATTGAATTCTTTGAAACGGGAAAGTTTGAACTATTCAATCTGCAACAGGATTTGGGGGAGTCGAAGGATGTCGCAGAAAATTACCCACTCGTAGTCCAGTCGCTGTCCAGCCGATTACAGCAATGGAGACACCAAGTCGGCGCCCGTACGGCTTCGGGGCTAAAAATGTCGCGCAGCGGCAGTGCTATTCTGGAGGATGCCTTTTCAGAGGGACTCGTCAGTGATCGTTGGTTTTTTCAAAAATACTAGGCCGTCGAAAACGGTGAACTGGTGCGCACGGAATTTGAAAAGCCGAATGCTCGCATCTTTATCAAGAAGCCTGAATACAAGGACGTGGTGGTTAAATTTGACTTCCAATTTCGCGGCGCCGGAGATATTCGTTTCCTGACCGGGACGCCGGGAAAATATAACGTCGTGGTTCACATCCACAGAAATCGCTTCTTTATCCAAACCGCGGCAGACCAGAGCGTCCCATTTTTCCCAGCAATTCATGGTATGTGCAAAGCCAATTTCAAAGAAAATCAGTGGTACACTATGACCGTTGAAATTGTAGGTGATGAAGTGATTGCTCATGTCGATCGGGATTTATTTGTCATCGGACAACATCCCATTATTGACCGTGATCGGAACTACTTCGCATTCCAGGTCGACAAGACTGGTGTCGCTCTCGATAACGTTCAACTGCTGCAAGCGCAGCGACAAAAGCAATGGGAATATCAACGGTCCGGTTACGTTGCCCGTCAGGAGCGACGAACCCCCGTCAGAATTGAAGCAAAAGAACGGTATGAGATGCTCAAAATGAACGTTCATGACAAATTATATCGAACCGACGAAAAATATCGCTCCCTAGTACACGCCCTTGACTCGCAAAAATTAAAACAACACGAACTGTATCCGGAAGTGTTTAGCACAATCAAGCAGGTGCTCAAGCCAATCGATGCCTACCGCCGAGAGTTGCAGGAAAACGATCAAGGATACAAAGACATTCAGCAACAGATCAATAAAGCCAAACAGGCTTTGAAGGACTATGTCCTCTCAAAGAATCCGCAACTCACCGAACTGAAAACCAGTGCTTATGAGGCGGAGTTTGAAAAAACCAGGCTGAAGGTCGCCGCGGACGCCGAGTACCAAAGGCTTGAACGACACCTAGGGGAACTGGAAAGACAGCTGGAAGAAGAATATCCCAAACTCTATATCACCAACTCCCAGATTCTGGCCGAGCAGAAAAAAGCTCGTCTAGAACTGAAAACCGATCCGCAATTTATGGCACTGATAAAGGTGACCGGCGATTTAGCCAGATCTGAACTTGATTACCGGCATGCGACAAATCCAGAGCTAAAAGAACTTTGGAAGAAACTGTTTCAGTAACCGCGCATCACGCGTTTGAAGACAAGAAAGAACAACCCCATTTGTGAACCGAGCATCTCTACGCCAGCCCGTTTTTCGATTAAAATGAACACCATTACTATTTTTCAGGCATCCAACCCCTCCCCCGAAATGCATCTTATGAAATATCTCTCCCTTTTTGCCATCCTCCTTGTTTACACAAGTATCGCCACGGCGGCCAACAACAAGTCACTCAAAGGCAGTCGTCCAAATATCATCTTGGTGATGACCGACGATCAGGGACTCGGGGACCTCTCCTGTATGGGCAATCAAGTGCTCCGCACCCCCAACCTAGACAAATTCCACGCGATCGCTACTCGTTTCACCGATTTTCACGTCAGCCCAACCTGTGCCCCGACACGCAGCGCTATCATGAGCGGACGCCATGAATTTCGCAACGGAGTGACTCATACGATTTTGGAACGGGACCGCATGGCTCTCTCCACAACCACCTTACCTCAACTGCTGCATGCGGCCGGATACGAAACAGGCATTTTCGGCAAGTGGCATCTCGGTGACGAAGAACCATATCAGCCCACAAGCAGGGGTTTTAGCGAAGTCCTGACCCATGGTGCCGGCGGAATCGGTCAGAACTTCCCGGGCAGTCAGGCTGATTTTGCGCCCAACGCCAATAAGGATACTCGTTATTTCGATACGGTCGTTCGTCATAACAACACGATCGTCCAGACCAAAGGTTTTTGCACAGATGTCTTCTTTGAAACGGCACTTGGCTGGATCAAACAAAAGCGTGATGCCGGGCAACCACACTTTGCCTATATCAGCACCAATGCCCCGCATGGCCCGATGATTGCCCCCAGCGAATACAAAAAACGATTTGCGGATTTAGGCTGGGACGCCAATAAGACTCAAGGGCGATACGGCATGATTGAGAACATCGATGACAACTTCGGTCAACTCATGAGTAAACTGGATGAATGGAATGCTTGGGACGATACACTGGTTATTTTCATGACGGATAATGGTCAAGCTGGTTCCAGCGGAACACTGAACGGCAAGAAAACCCGTTGGCACACCGCGGGCTTTAAAACAGGTAAAGGCTCTCCTTACGAGGGCGGCACCCATGTCCCAGCTTTTTGGCGTTGGAAGGGTGTCCTCGCTGAAGGCACCGACATCGCCGCACTGACAGCCCATATAGATTTATTTGATACCCTGTGTGAACTCGCCGGAGCCAAGATCCCGAATGACATACAGGTGCGTGATGGCCGCAGCATGGTGCCCCTGCTAGAGAACCCCAAAGCAAAATGGCAGGACCGTCATCTGTTCATTCATCAGGGTCGCTGGCCCACCGGACAGGATCCAAACGAATCCAAGTATAAAAACTGCGCCGTCAGAACTACCCGCTGGCGGTTCGTCAACAATTCACTGCTATATGATATATCCGCGGATCCCTATGAAGCGACCAATGTCGCCGATCAGCATCCGCAAATCATTGCCAAATTGCGCAAGGAATATGACCAGTGGTGGGAAGCAACCGTGCCATTGATGGTTAATGAAGATGTTGAGTTTCTCGACTATAAACCGCTACACCGGATGTACGACGAACAGCTTAAAAAGGGTGGCATACCCCAATGGACTCCGCTCAAGTTTTAACGGCGCCTCGACAAAGACACGAAAGTACTGCCATGCGTTTTCTTAAGGCAATTCCAATTCTGGCGTTTAGTTTGTTGCTGTTGCAGTCAATCCGCGCGGAATCCACGCCCCCGAACATTGTCATTTTCCTCGCCGATGATATGGGTGCCGGAGACACCAGTGCCTATCAAGACTGGGCCGGTAATTCCGATCAGCAACAGTTACATACACCAGCCATGGAAGAATTGGCCCGTCGGGGAATTCGGTTCACGTCAGCTCACGCGCCCCACAGTCGCTGTACTACCACACGCTATGCCCTCTTAACCGGTCGATATTGCTGGCGGACACCGGTTAAGCACTGGGTGCTGTTCGGTAATCATGGAGACCCTTTGATCGCACGCCAACGCATTACCCTCCCCGAATTTCTGCAGGACGCGGGATATGTCACCGGAATGGTTGGGAAATGGCATTTAGGACTGACATATCGTCGCGCCGACGGCAGCTTGGCCCAAGGGTTTAATGATGCGGATCTTCGCCAACCACTGGCGGATGCTCCCATCGACCATGGATTTGATTTTTTCTATGGAATCTCACGCAGCCACGGAACGTCAGGTCCCGGCGGTCTGAAACGACTCAACACTCCGCAGCAGTCCACAGGACCGGGATGGATCAAGGGGCGTCAGGTGGTTGGCGCAACCGCTGTAGGGAAAGAACTGATAGCCGGATCCTATAACTACTGGGAAGTCGGTAACGTGGTTGATCGGGAAGCCCATGCGTTCCTCGGTCGGGCAGTCGCTGAAGCCAAACCATTCTTTCTCTATTTTGCTTCCCCGGCAAACCACGGTCCCTATACTCCTTCAAAAACTATCAGCGGAATTCCAGTCGCGGGAGCCAGTCGGTATAAAAATGGCACGCCCGCGGAAAACAACCGTCAGGACTTTGTTTATCAAAACGATGTACATGTCTCCAGACTACTACGTTACCTGAAAACGACCTCGGACCCTCGCCGACCGAAACACTCGCTGATTGACAATACGCTTTTTGTTTTCACCAGCGACAATGGTGCAGAAAAAGACAACAAGCAATTCACCGGTCCCCTTCGAAGTAATAAGGGCTCCACCTACGAAGGCGGACATCGCGTGCCGTTCATTGCTAGTTGGCCTGCTGGCGGGGTGGGTGATGGGGACGATACCACACTAGGCAAAACTCAATCGACACTGCTTGGCTTAAACGATCTTTATGCCACTGTGGCCGAGGTGCTGGAAAAAAACCTCCCACCGGTAACCGGCGTCGGACGGGGAGCCGAAGACAGCATCAGTCAGCTATCCGCCTTAAAAGGGGACGCGACGTTCCGTCGATCCGTCCCGCTGTTTCCCAATGACCACCAGGAGGCAAGCAAAAAACTCTCCGATGAACGAGCCTGGGTCGCGGTCCGTAGTAACACCACGCCCCTGGTCGGTCAGTGGAAACTATTTCTGGATCATCGTTATGCATTCAAACAGGAGATTCATCCGCAGGAACTCTACAATCTGGCTATGGATCCGCTGGAACAGGAAAACTTACTGCAGGATCCACAGGCAAAGCCGGCGCTGGATTATCTGATCGCACAGGCCATTCGCGCCGCTGGCGATGACGGTTTTACCCGCACCGTCAAATCCGATTAAGTTTTTATGTCGTTCATTCGGAGTACCGATGGATCGCCAACAACGCTATCCAATGTGGTTATCGTTTTTCAATTATCCAAGGGGCATCGAAACTATCGTCCATTCGTCGGGTTTAATATCTAGTGCGTATGTAATTGCCTGTTCCACAAGACTGCGACACAATAGAATATAGAAGTAACACATGAGTACGCTAGCTTCCTTGGAGATTACAATGAAACGACTGCTTGTCTGCCTATCGCTGCTGTTGATGATGACAACGGTTCCCGTCTCGGCTGAGGAAAATCCAACAAAACGCATTGCCTGGCACGGCAATCTGGAGAAGGGACTTGCATTAGCGAAGCAAACTAATCGCCCAGTTTTTCTCGTTTCCGGTTCGCCCTCATGTCTAGGTGTCCCCGGACTTTGGTGACCTGGTTTTGCTGGGTCCACCAGTCGCTTTCTGGTTCAGGAAGCTGTTGTTGATGCTTCACGTGATTGGATTTGCATACGGCTTTTGACGTACGAAAGCAAAAGCGAGTATCAATACATGGAAAACCTGATGGGAGTACGGGATGGCACGTTGGAGAACACAGTTTTTTGCCTGCTTGCACCCGATGGCAAAACACGGTTGACACGTCCCACACGGGGGCCTTCCGCATTTCGCACACCGGAAAACTTGGCGCTGCAGATGAACAAGATGCTCCAGCAGTACAAGGCTACCGTCCCGGATAGTTTTGTATCCCCCATTCCTTACGTGGATCGCGTAGATCTTGCATTGAATGTGGCCGCCAGTGATAATCGCCCGTTAATCGTGGCATTTGGATCTGATGAAACGGAACTTGCTGCCATCAACAGTAAACTGCAACCGCTTGTCTGGGAACCGAGTGTCATTGGCCAGTTCATGTACGCATCAACGACAGATATTGCGGAACTCAAGGTGCTTATCGGCAAAGACAAATCCCCAGGTATTTTCGTGGTTGAACCGGACGAATTTGGTGTTTCCGGAAATATAACGCAACATGTCAATCTAAATGCCGGGAGCGAAGACATTTTGACTGCAATAAAGTCTGGGTTGAAGGCATTTGCGCCGTTTACCAAGGACCATCGCCGTCACATTTCAAATGGATATACCTTCGGAATTGAATGGGAAACGGTCATTCCGGAGTCCGATCCTATGTCCGTTCAAGCCAAACAACGGTATAAAGCACGATTCGAAAACAGGTGATCTGATTTATTTAAACTTGCATTCATCACTAAAGGACTTAGCAAAGTGCAAAATATTCCGAAACGATTTCGCCTGTTCCCACTGATCCTCATCGTCTGTGGCTTTCTGATTACCCAATCAGTCCACGCCCAACTTGCGCCACCCTCGGGATCTACCTATGGTGGCAGTGTCCCCAGCAGTCGAAAAGTCGTAACGGGCATCGCTTGGTATGGGGTCTTAGCAGACGGTTTAGCCGAAGCAAAACGAACTGGCAAGCCAATCCTCTTGATCACCGCCGCAGCCCAATGCAACAACGTTCCCGGCATGTGGTGACCGGGCAAGCAGAATATGGACAGGAGTTTCCTGTCTAGCGACCAGCTTATCAAGGCAACCCGTGACTTCGTTTGCATTCGCACGGCCACCTATGAGGACAAACAAGAGGCCACATTTCTTGAATGGGCATTCGTAGGAAACACGGGGGGTTCATTACGAATTTTCGGCTATTGCATCCTCTCACCAGATGGAAAAACCAAATTGAGACGCAGCACACGTGGCCCCAATTTCCTTTATGCGAATTCTGGCGCCATGGCGGCGGACCTGCGACAGATTTCTGCCCAGTACTCGGGCCGCGCGATCACAACCACATCAAATCCCGCCGTCCCTCAAATGAAAAACGTCCGACTGGGAATCAACGTAGCCAGTTGCGATGGCCTTCCCAGCGTGGTAGTTTTTGGCAAAGATCAAACCGAAGTGGATTCTCTGAATCAAAAACTCAGCGGCGTTATTTGGGATGAACAACTCGCCGGCAAATTCATTTACGCCTCCACAACCAACTCCAGTGACCTAAAAAGTGTTCCCGGCGCTGGCTCCCAATCCGGAATTTTAGTTATTAAACCCGACGCCTTTGGTATCAAAGGCCAGCTCATCACGATTATCTCACCCGAGGTCTCCGCGGAACGACTCCAAGAATCATTACTGAATGCCGCGAACGCTTTCACGCGGATTTCGAAGACGCACGGACTACATGTTCGTAACGGTCGTCAAACGGGCACTCTCTGGAAAACGGAGATCCCTATTCCTGCGCGTCAGCGCACACCAAGCCGCACTCGCCAGAATCCCCGACCACGGTAATAATTTACTCAGCTTTTTTCTGTCGTGTTACGTAATTCGCTTTTTTGATCCACGTCAAATCGGACCAATGCCCTGTATCATTCGCTTGAACGGCACCGGGCGTGGTTCTTCCGTTAAGGACAATGTTCGTAGCTTTTTTTTGCAAGCCGACAACGAGCTCAGAGTGCATGGCCGCAACATTATGCTTTTCCGCAGGGTCCGCAGCCAGATCATAGAGTTCTACTGTACTTTTTCCATGTGGCAACACTAGTTTCCAATTGCCGGCGGTAACGGCAAAGCGACCTCTGGAAGAATGGTTGATCAGCGGAGCACGACGATACTCGGCGTTTGCATCTGTCAGCACCGAATGAAAGCTCTGGCTGTCCTCAGCGGCATTGCTCGGCAATGGAGCGTCAACCACATCTGCAATTGTCGCGAGTAAATCGACCTGTCCGACAATGCCGTGCCAACTCCTGCCCGGCTGTTTAATCCCGTCTGGCCAACGAATAAAGAAAGGAACACGATGTCCTCCTTCATAAATATCCCGTTTGCCACCCCGATAAATGTAACTACTATCATGCCCGAATTCTTCGATGCGCTGAACCCATGATCTTTCCGGGCCATTGTCACTTGAAAAGACAACCATGGTATTCTCTTCCAACCCGGACCGCTTCAGAAACTGCAAAATACGCCCAATATGATAGTCCGTTTCAATCATGAACTCGCCATAGCCTCCACATTCTCCCTGCCCGTGGAACTGGGGTAGGGGACAAACCGGATAGTGCGGCGATGTATAGGGTAAATAGAGAAAGAAAGGTTTAGCGTCGCTCGTGGCAGCGGCCTTGCCCTGCATCCACTCGATAGCCTTATCGGTAAAACGAGTCAGGCATTGGTTGTCCACAAAATCCGGCGCAACTTCCATGCCCGGTACACCCAGCTTTTTTTCGGTCGCTTCTGGGCTGTTCTCGTACGGCGGCATAATGCGGTAATCCACATGTCGATTGTTCTTTTTCTTCGCCGTGAAAAGCGTGGGCGGAACCTTCGCATATTGCCCTTCGAACCATGCCAGAATTCCATAATTCAACGATGCCGGAATGCCATAAAAATAATCGAAGCCCTTGTCCAACGGCATGTCCGTGACAGGCTTTGACCAATCGCGTGACCCCGGCTCAGCGGGAAACTGCATACCAAGGTGCCACTTACCGACCATGGCCGTATCATACCCTTGGCCCCGCAATAGAGAAGCGATGGTCATTCTGTCATTTTTAATGAGACAGGGGCCTTCGGCGTTAAGAACACCTGTTTTCTTTACCGTCCGCCAGCAATAACGCCCCGTCAAAAGGCCATATCGCGAAGGCGTACATACCGTATCTGGGCTGTGGGCATTCGTAAAAACCACCCCTTCCTTTGCCAGACGGTCTAGATTCGGTGTCTGAAATCCAGAAGCTGAATTCAAGCAACTGGCATCTCCAAATCCCTGATCATCCGTATAGATGATGATGATATTCGGACGATCCGCTGCCACAACTGACAGGGTAAGCGACACTAACAACGAACCGACAAGAGTTGCCAGACAAATCGATCGCATGATGAAAGGTCTCCTTAGTGGATACGCTGATTCCGTCGTTACGATAGCTCGGTATTCCATATTAATCGATTGCGATACGAGGGATGGCTTCGAAGTCTTTGCTGCCTGTTACAGGACAAACTTTCATCGCCTTGATCGAAGGAATGATCGGCAACGGATTTTTCACACCAGGAAACTGATAAAGCGCGGTGACTTCCCCTGTTTCATGATTCCAGATTTTGGCCACAGGTTTTGGATCCGGTTGTTTCGTTGCCCACTGCAAATAGACAAACTTCTTGCTGGCTGGATCGAAGGCCGTATGCTGTTTAAATCGACGACCACCACCAAAAGTTACCATATAAGAAGTGGTTTTGCCTTCAACTTTGCTTATTACCTCGTAGCTTGTCCCCGCATAGGAAACGCTGGTTGTAAATATCAGCGTTAGTAACGCAATCATCTTATAGAACATCAGGATTATCTTTCGTTTTCTAGTATGCATAATCGTTATTTGATTTTTACGTTTTTCCGTATTGCGTAGAGATTTAGATGTGGCCGTAAATCACGCGTGCGACCTGGAAGAATCTTAAAAGTAATTTGCTCCGGAAAAGATTCGGCAATGGTGTAGGTCATTTTATCCTGACCGGATCCACGCCAGGCAAACAACAGCAAAGTCTGTTTCTGAAAATCAACTTTTTTCAGTAGTAGTTTGACCTGGGCTTCCGCAAAATATTTATCCACTGCGGATTTGCTGTTTAATGTCAGCGGGACACCTCGTTTAGCAACCTTCCATATCTGCTCGTTTGGCTTGATGTCGGTTATATCTTGGATGGGTGGCAGCATTTCTTCCGCAGTGATGGACGTCTCTGCATAGGAAACGACAGCTGCAAAGACCATTGTTAGGATCGAAATCATTTTATAGGACATCAGGATTATCTTTCATTATTTATAATGGTTAATCGTTAGTTAATTTTTTTACCTTTGCGAATACTAATCTTCGAGTGCAAACTGTATCGGTTGGAGAATTCCAATTTGTAAAGGAACGAATCTGCCCACAGCGCCCTTCTCGGAGAGACAAAAGGCCCTCCCCACGCTTCCTTTTTCATCGCAGGTGGACAGCGGAACAAAGCCAGTAACCCTTCAGTGGTGCTGGGATAGCGTCCCGTCTTTGAGTGAAATGATTGCAACGCTAACTTAAAGGCTTCTGCAGTCTTTTCTTCTGGGTATTGGGGAAGTAAACATAACATTTCCCATAACGGTTTCCACGGTGCGCCGCCTCCATTAAAACCTATACCAACCTCAAACTTTCCTTCTTTCGTATGTCGGATTGGAAAACGGTTATTGTAGGTTGAGTAGAGTAAATCACCATCTAGAAACAGTAGAAATCTTCCGGTATTTCCGCCAAGAACTACCTTTAATGGTGCAATCTTAGCCTTGCCGTCAATGCTATATCCACGAATTATCTTTGGCACGGTAGCGACAGGTTTTTTTGTATCCCCGTTTTGCTGTTTCCCGTCAGGACCGATTTTAAAAATCGTATTTATTTTAATCTCACCGTAACCAAGTTTGTCATATTTCAGAACAGTGGCATCCACAAGAACGGGGATTAGCGGATTACGGATTGCTTCGTTCAAGCCTGCAGGAAGAGGGTCATCCCCTTTACATGGAGTCAGCGACGATAAAAACAGCAATATAACAACTAACCCTAAACAAGGTCGCGACGTAATAGACATGGATTTTTGCCCTATGGCTTGTGCATAATGTTCATAACGATCAATGACAATTTTGACGCGTAACTTAGATGTAAAGTTCCATAAAATCAAGTGAAAGACACAAAAACCGCTGATTCCTGATCAGTCATTACTGGCAGCGTCCAGTCCGAGTTCCTGAATGATATATTTGTGAATGGGTTCGTGAATTGGCTTCCGGTCAAAGAAGAACGGGTCCACGCCGTGGCCAGCCGGCTTGTCCATGTCCATAAATGATATGACGTAGTTGTACATATCATTGATTGGCACACCGTGTTTCCTCATCACCCGCTCAGCGATCTGGTTGTATGCGATCTCGGTTCCCTTCTTGAAAACATTCTCACGTGAGTGACGGATCGGCGTCGTACTAGCCCAAACAATCTTGGCACCAGATGCCTTCTGCCTAAGCAACCGGACCAGCGTTTCCAGGTTCTGCTCATACTGTTTGGCGTCTGTCCGGATCACACCACCGTAGTCAAATGACAGAACCCGGTGTGACTTGATGTTTGGCACGCAATACACAAGATCACCCAACCCCACATTAAAGTGAATCAGATCCCAGCTTGGACGCTTCTCTGCGGGCACATCGTTGCCCGCTACGTCCTTGAGCCCAAGCAGAGAATCGATATCCTCGACCGCGCTAGCCGAATTGGGCAGCACGAACTTAGGCCAGTTGGCGAACTGGACGGTGGCTTGGTTCTTGAGTTCGGTCAATACGCCCCGGGCGTGTTGTTGATAAACCGAGTCCCCGATGATGAGAACGTTCGGCAGTTGGGGTTTGTCCTGTTGTGCGAACAGCGGTTCGCAGGCCAAAACTAGGAGCACAACCAAAATATTACGCAAGGTACTGGTCATCGGTTATGCCCTTAACAATTGGTTGAGTGTGCCGGTACTGTCGGCGAACTTGTCGACAGGGATATCCATGGCCTGAAGCATCGTGACGAAGAGGTTGGTTAAGGGTACCTTCTTGTCGTCGACGAACTCGTGCTGATAGCCGTGTTTGAAACCCATGTTCTTGCCACCGGCGAGCTGCAACGGGTAGTTGTAACCGCTGTGGGAGGCATGCGGGTGAGCCGATCCGTAAAGGACAATAGTATTGTCGAGCATCGTGCCGTCTCCCTCCTGCGTGTTCGCAAGACGCTTGAGGAAGTAGGCGTGGTTCTCATTACGCCACCGGTCCCACTGACCCGAGAATTCCGCCGGTCGCTTATGGGCGATGTCATGGGTCGCGCCCGTGTAGCCAAGTGCGTAATTCGCATAGTTCCACAATTCGCTGGAACTCGATTGCTCGCTCTCGGTCATATACGTCGCGAAGCGGGTCTGGTCGGTGACGAACGCGAGGTAGGCTAGGTCGTACATCACACGAATGTACTCGTGTGGTCCACCTTTGTGATCGACCTCGAGGTTCAGTCCCTTCGTGTCCACATCCGGCATCTGCGTATGCGTCCACTGACTGGTGCGTTCGACACGTTTTTCGATCTCGCGAACCGATTCAAGGTACTCGTCCATCTTCCGTTTGTCTTCAACACCTAGACTGGCATGAAAGCTCTTGCTGTCTTCCATGAGCAGATCGAGGATGCTTGCGTCGCGTTTCAAGTCTAACCGGACCTGCTCGACGCCTTTGTCCCCGTACGGGTTGAACAGCTGGCTGAAAATTTCCTGGGGCTTGTGCATCGAGGGGATCGCCTTACCCGGCCCGCGATGTGACATCGTCTTACTACGTTGGTACGAGCCGGTGCCCCCTTCAGTACCCATCACGAGCGAATTATGGCGCGTTTGATGACCGAGGTGCTTGGCCATCAGCTGATCGATCGAGATGTTGTTGGTCGGTTCACCCTCGGCCATGTCAGCCCCGGTGAGGAATACGTCACCGCTGGAGTGCCCGCCTAGTTTGTACCCGCCCTTGTGGTCTAAGCCACGCAGGTAGGTCAGATCGTTCTTAAGCTCTTTAAACGGTTCGGTGGATTTGTTAAACGACTTGATCCCGCCGAGATCGCCCTGTGGCCACCAACTCCACTCGTGATGCTCGTACTGGCCATCTTTATTCTTGCGGGGGATCCCGCTAGGGCCGTCAGGCTGGTAGACGCCGTAGGAGATGTAGGTAGCCATGAAACGTTTAGGGGCAGGCTTGGTCACAGCATCGGAGTTGCCTTTTACGGCGCCCTCCATGGCGTTGAGGTAAGGCAACGCGAGTGCGACACCCGCGCCTCTGAGCAGGGTCCGACGGTTTAATTGCACTGAGTGATGCACCATGGTTAATCTTCCTTTTCCTGTCTTCTGTCTCGAAAGACCTTGCTCTTGCAGATCGAAACGATGATGTCTCGCATGCCAAAGTCATTTACTTCATTTTCCTCAGACAGTGCTTCCACCGCGAACCGATCGTGGTACGTAAGGTGCCGCCCGATGCCGTAAGTCAACAGACGCCGGATCACGTTCTCCGCGATATCGTCCCTACGCTGCTTTAGCAGATGGTCTTTGAGATCGCGTAATCCATCGACCTGTGGTCCGTGGGGAACGCCGGACGTCGCATCGACGTCAACGATATTGATCGAATCGAGGTAAGCCTGGTAGCCCACTAGATCGACGTGCTGCTGTTTATTGTAGCCGCTGACGCGCGTGCCATCCTTAGGTACCTTGGGCTGGTACTTACCGATTGCGTTATACTTCTCGAACGGGATTCCCCACGGGTCAAGACGGAAATGGCAGTCCTTACAAGACTCGACGGTGCGATGCTTAGCCAGCAGGTCCGCGATCGAGAGCGCCTGCTCCAACGACTTGCCGGCCGAGTCGCTCAGCGCGGGAACGTTTGACGGCGGCGCCGCGACAGTGTCACCTAGGATCGCCTCGCGCAACCATACCGCGCGGTAGATCGGGTGTGGAGCCGTACCTGTGCCGTTGCCAATCAGCACCGACCCGTGGGTGAGCAGGCCGCCGAGGTGGTGTTCGGGCTTGATCGACACAGGTCGCATTTGCATGCCTTTAACCCCTGCGACGCCATAATGAATCGCGAGCCGCTCGTTGAGAACCGCAAAGTCAGAGTCCACAATATTGAGCACACTCAGGTTCTGATCGATCAGGTGACCGACGAAGCCAATGGTTTCCTGCATCATGTAATCACGCACCGACGGCCGGTATCCCATCTCGGTCCCCGCTGTCTCGCCGATTGGGACCCGATACAAGAACCGTGGGTAAAGCTGCTTGTTGATCGGGACCGTCAACAATTTCCGAATGCTCAACCACTGGAGGGTGAAATCTTCGATAAAACGTTTCGATTTCTTATCGGCGAGCATTCGCAGCACCTGCCGTTCGATCAGCAGCGGGTCGTCAAGTTCGTGTCGGGCTGCAAGTTCAAAAAGTTCTTGATCAGGCATGCTCGCCCAAAGAAAATAGGAGAGACGGGACGCCATGGCGTAGTGCTCATCCGTCGCCGAGTCCGACTCGGTGTGGTAAAGGAACCGCGGCGCAACCAGTACCATCGCCAGGGTCTCGCGCATCGCCTCTTCCAGCGACTGCGTGCTCGGCCGGACTAGATGATAGACTTGGGAAAACCGCTCGACTTCTTTTTGCAGCGCCGGTCGGCGGTAGGCACGTGTCATGAACCGCCCGAGCACCTCACGCACGTAGGCCTGCTCGTCAGTGTCCCGCAGTGGCGAATCAAATAGGATGTCAGTGTGGTGTTTGGGCGGCCAGACATCTGTCACCGGGCACTCAAGCTCGACCCAGTTAACCACAGCACGCGGCATTCCAAGTTGACGAACAAAAGCATAATGGGCGCCATCGTTGAGCGTTCCGTCATCGTAAACGACGCTCAATCTAAGCGTCATTCTGTCGAGCAGCTTACCTTGGTCAGGCCCCTTGGATTGCAGTTCACTTGAGTACGGAAAATTTTCGATCCGGCCGCTAAACTCAAAGATTTTTGGCTCATCGACGTTGTTAGTGAGATAGACCGTTGCGATATTTCTAGACGCCTTCTCGTTATGGTCCCCACCTTGGAACTCGCCCATATTCAATTGCAGGGGCACCTCATCGTGACCGGGCGGCAGAATACCAGAAGCCGAAAGGCGAATTCGATACTCGCCGTACTTAGGAAAACCGCTCACTTGGATTCCATTGGAAAAATGACGGGCACCACCGAAGACACTTATCTCATCCTGCCCTAGGCCCTTATCAGTTCCGAGCGACGAGAACTCTCTGCGTAACCGATAGGGTTCCGGTTTCTGCGGATCCACGATCGCGCAGCGCATCGCCTGGCGTGCAACATCCATGTACCGATTCAACTGCTCCGGGCCGATCCGCATCAATTCGGCCGTGTTGTTGAAGTGGTAATGGTGCTCCGGATCTGGGGCTAAATCATCATGCAAATCCAATTCAAAACCCAATAGATCGCTGAGCGTGTTCTGGTATTCGACATTGGTCAGACGACGTGCCTTGGTTTTGGGAGCCTCCTGACTGACGTTCTTGATATAATCGCGCATCCCCGACTCGATCCATTGCTTAACCGCCTTAACTTCTTCGGGCTTAGGCTGGGGCTCATCGATCGGAGGCATTTCGCCGAAATCGAGCATGTCCAAAATCGAATTCCAGTGAACAATGTCATCACCAGTCGCTAAATCACCGGCCAACGCATTTAGCGCAATTTCACCTTTCGTTTTAGAAGAACCATGGCACTTGATGCAATACTGGGTAAAAAATGGTTTGATCAAAGTGGAGAAAGCGTCAGGTTTGGCCGCCTGTTGTGCCACCGTCACACTGCACGACATCATGGATAAAACCATCGCAAACGCAATTGCACGGTTCGCGGCAAACAACCGCCGGATGGTTAACCATTGATGCACAACTCGATTCATTTGGTACCTCTTAACCCAGCAACTGCTTAATCGCACCGATCTGGTCCAGTTTCTTGCGCGACATTTCCAAATCCAGATCTCCGTAGTGGTTCAGCGGATTGCCGTGAGCATTCAACAGCGTTGTATACAAGTTACCAATGGTCTTATGGCCTTCCGTTGCATGATAAGGC
>JABJJO010000044.1 GCA_018660825.1 Planctomycetaceae bacterium
CTATGACGCTGGTAGGCTGAAACGCTCTCAGGCCATCTTTGGCAAGGTATGGGAGGCGATTAAGTCTGGCGTGTATTATCCCGCACCGTCACAGCTGAATTGTTACGGCTGCGGTTATCGAAAAGCCTGTGATTCGTTCACAGGTTAATGAACAATATTTTATAGAAGGGAGTTTTACTATGGGCGAGTTATTAGTGATCGGTGTCTTAGGCTGGGTTGGATACAGTCTTTACAGTGATGGTAAACGAACAGGGTCTCGCAAGGGATTCAACGTCGGTGTTCATAAAGGGAGTAAGAGACGTTAACACAGCGTTATACGTTGAAGGTCATCATCCGGGGCAATCCGCCTTTGGCGGACCTCGGGTGGTGATCCTTTTTTTTAGCTATCAGGTCGAGGATGACTACGGAACTAATCCAACTCACGAACCAACCGAAAACCGACGTCGTTGAAACGGTAATCAGCGTCGAACCCAAGGCGGTAAGCGGAACGAGTGAAACGCGAGTTGTAGAGCCACGACCCACCCCGCAAAAAACGGGAAGAGCCGGACGCTGGACCCGGCGGGTCCTTTTCCGACGACTCTTTGTAGTAATACTGTCCGTAATAATCGTGACACCATTCCCAAACGTTGCCGTGCATGTCATACAGCCCAAACGCGTTGGGAGTTTTTTGACCAACTTGGTGAGCATACTTCTCATCAATATCCCATGCATTTCCATCGTACCAAGCGTAATCACCAAGTACCTTTTCATCGTTGCCAAAACTCCAAGTCGTCTTGGTTCCTGCCCGGCAGGCGTACTCCCATTCAGCTTCTGTTGGTAAGCGGTACGTCTTGCCTTCTTTCTCGCTCAGCTTTTTACAATACGCAACGGCATCATCCCAACTTACGTACGTTGCTGCGTAGTTGGGGCCTTCTTTGACAAATTGTTCACCCTTCCACGGTTCTGTACCCATCACGGCCTTCCACTGTCCTTGAGTCACTTCGTTCGTTTGCATATAGAACGCTTTGCTGATTGTGACCTTGTGTTGGGTCTCATCACTCTTTCGGGCCTTCTCGGTCCCAGGCGAGCCCATCATGAACGTGCCAGTTGGGATTTTGTTAAACTTCATGCCGAGCGTGTTGGTGATGCTCGGCAGTTCTATGACTGGGGAATCTGCTGGAACTGGTTGAGTTTGTCCGGTAGTTGATCCAGTCGCTTGCTCATTGCGCGTAGAATCATCACACCCAACAGCGATCAACAACAGCAAAAGTAGGAGTCCGAGTTTTGTCTTCATTAAAGCTGTTCCTTGGTGACAGGATCTACGTTTGCCGATCCGCCGACATGCGTTCGTTTAAATTGGTTGCTGTGTTGCAAGCCTTTAGCGTATCTGATTTCAGCCCCGATTGGAAACCGGCGGCCCGCTTCATATGCACCTAGCTAGATACGATCCACGTCCTAAACAAGCACTTCGCGTTGTGATTTGGTAAGCTGATCGAAGGTGGCCCCACATTTCCCTGCCCGGCGGCCCGGTGATGGGGTCACGGAACTACGAACACATGAGCAGGCGTTGGGTGACGAGTAGCGCCCGCCTCCGCAGCCAAGATCCTCCGCGACGCTGGGCATGGGTAGTGATCGCCATTTTCCTTGTCCGGCGGCTCGGTGGTGCGTGATCTATCCAAGCACTTCGTGTTGTGATTTGGTAAACTGGTCGAATGTGGCCGCGATGAGGTCACGCTTAAAAATGGTCCACGTGTTTGTTCCGGTGTTAAATGGAGGTGTGTTATGGATAGCGAGTTGGTTGTACTAGTTGTTTGGAGTTTATTAATAGCCACTATTGCATTAGCATTTTTTATCGTTGCATATAAACGTAAGGGGCGAATAGCCGTTTTAATGCTACCGTTGGTCTTATTTATTTATTCTTGGCCATTGAGATTTCTGCTCGAAAAGTCAATTGTCGATGGGATTATGCAAAAAGAAGAACTCTTGGTGGGTGAAATGGGCCGCCAATTGGCTGTTGTCGAGATCATTTTTAAATCAATTCCAAATATAATCATGCCATTCCTTTGGTTTCTGTCTTTACTCCTCATATTCAAAAAGGACAAGCCAGCTATTACGACTACAGAGTCGGAAGAACCACCTAAACCGGTCGAGTAGCCCTGCACTAAGCCCGAGCAGGCCGGACGTATACCCCCCCTATTTTCCTTGCCCGGCGGCCCGGTGGTGGGCTCTAACCAAGCACTTCCTGTTGTGATTTGGTAAGCTGGTCGAATGTGGCTTCGACTAACTTCATCTACATAGCCAGCGCATTTGAGGTTCATTCGAAAAGGTGAGTGTAGCTGACTGATAAGGTCGCGACCACGCGTTTAGCCCGGCAGATCTGAAACACCCTCGGGTTTCTTTTCGAGGATAATTTTGATTTCCGCGAGGGAGTCGTTAATCGAAAATATGACGGTTAGCAACTCACACACCAAACGAATTGCGATGGGACCAAGGCCGATTAGCAGGATTGCTTGGCCACCGGGAGGAATTCCAGAAGACGGCTCCCATTCGACAACGATCCACACACCTTGGCAAACGCAAGTAATCACACCGATCCAAAACACAATTTGAATGAGTATCGGCGTAATCATCTTCTTGAATTTCAGATAGTCGGCCATGATAAGTCCCTTTGGGTTTCGTGTTTATCTGATCGGAAAACAGTTGTTCCACGCTACTGCTATTATCGGATAGCGCTGATGCTATAGTTAACGAAAGGCGGCGCATGCGGGGAATTGATCGCTGCTTCATATGTACCTAGCTAGATACGAGCCGCCATCTAACCAAGCACTTCGTGTTGTGATTTGGTAGACTGGTCGCAGGTGGCCTCGGCGAGGTCACGTTTGTAATAGTCCGCGTGTTATTTCTGTGTTAAATGGAGGTGTGTTATGGATGGGTACGTTGTGCTTTTGTGCTTTGCCGCGGTTATATTTTTAATCGTGAAGTTTGGAACGTGGGTTATGAATGACACTGAATCAGATTCAGTTGAGGATTCACCATCAGCAGTTACTCCGCCGCCGAGTCGTTCAACACACGCTTCAAGACCGACAGATTACGAGGCACTATCCAGTCTTCCGGCTATCTATTATTTTCTTGCAATACTCTGCGGAGTTGTGCTTATCGGATTTACGATAGCTAACTCCGATGAACTCAGTTCCACTCAAATCGGTGCATGGGTCGGCTACACAGTCGGAGGTGTACTCTCAATGTTTGCCGTTGGCAGGGTCATCGAGTTGTTACAACAGATCCGTGATGCCGTCC
>JABJJO010000067.1 GCA_018660825.1 Planctomycetaceae bacterium
ACTGCTATTGCGGTTCAGTAACGTACCAACCTTAGCCGTACCAGAAAAATGGAACTCACCGTCAACTTGGTCAATGTACCCAGTCCCTATAAACGAATGGGGCACATCAAGCACATCAAAGACACCATCGCCATCACTATCATGCCAACCCATCATCTTCAACGACGAATCGCTACTTACGTGATTTGCGTACGCATTCGCTAACAGCGTACCAGATGCCATAATACTATCTTGTTGTGAAAAACCAGCTTCTGGATTATCCGCAGCATTTAAATTCTGAGCGTCATAATAGCCCCGCTTTTGTAAATAGCTGCCAGCGCCTGAGTACTCATCCCGAGCCCAGAAGATGTGCCCCATTTCGTGTGCAATAGTAGAGGCGGGGCGACCTGCCGGCACCACTAGATATCGCCCACCGGAAAACGCAAATGCGCGTCTAAAACTCCCCCCCTCGGCGAACATACCATCGGCATCATTTCCGTCGTTAACAACAAAGATGGTAAACCCCCAATTCGTTCCATGTTCAATTCGTTGCGCATCATTGAATTTTCGCATGTCATCTGAGATACCGTCAAACGTATTAACTCCCGCTTCGTCCAGAAATTCATTGACCCACGTTGTATAGAGATTACTACGCTCGGCAATGGGCTCGAGTGTTGTCGCGACGGGGTTGTCCGTATATTGATAATCCGTTTGGAACCGCACACTATGGACGCTCTGCTGGGCCGTCAACGTATCCTGCCACCAAGTCAACGCTTCCTCGACATTGGCCTTCACCGCAGCGATCGAATCCACTGTCCAGTCTTCACTGCTCGCAGCGCCGGTAGACTCCAGTAGTACAACCGTGGTGGTTACATCACCTAGCAGAAACTCGCCCGTGTCTTGTTGCATCGCACCGAACGGGACCCCGCTCAAAACAATCCGCGACTCCAATGATTCGAAATTCAACCGTCGCGCAGCGACGCTCCCAAATGAATGTGCCGTTCTAGATGCCTGTGCAGATCGTTGCGATCTCCAGGGGCGCCGCTTGCCTAGCATAAACCGAGCCTCGATTGATTCTAACAATTACTACATGCCCTTATTAGCATAGTAGGAACCTCATAGAATACAGGCAAGCTTTTAGTCACATCAATCGCAATTTAGTACTGAACAGACGCAAAAAACTCGTCATGACCATCCTGACTGTCCCGCAAGTCACTCACTTCGTCCCCAATATCAGCTAAAACAGCATCTAAGCTACTTCCCCGACTCAGATCCAACTCGGCAAATTGCGCTTCACGCACACGCTCTGGTGACGCCATGACAGGAATGTCAACCACTAGGCTATCTGCTATAGGCTCAACCAAATCAGCAATCGATGCCGCGGTAACAGTAACTTGGGTTACCCCATAGTGCACCATCAATGCGTCTTCGCCTTCACCTTCTGCTTCACCGTTGGTACTGTTAATTTTGTTAATGACACGAAGTGCATCAATAGAGGAGACGAATCCATCGTCATTGACATCGACCAGTGGTGGCGTACCTACTTCCAGAGCAGAACGATCCGGCAACTGACCGTCGCCACCACTAGGAACATCATTGTTGAGATAGTTGATTACCAACAACGCGTCGATCGGCGATACGAATGCATCTTTATTAACGTCCTCGCCAATCGCCGGGTTGTGCCAAGCACTGATTCGGGCGTCGGGGTAGTCAATGTGGTAATCCTCAACTTCACCATCAATGGCTGGCCCCGTCGGCAACAGGCCACCTGTGCTACTTAGTCGAATCCGCAACGAGGGACAATTTTCTCCTGCTTGTGGTGGCACGCGGAAATACAGATCGTTCAAGCCGTTGAACAATATAGCATTTCCAACATCCGTCGGCATTGCATCATCGACTGAAGGCACCTCTTCTGGCGCACTATAAAACACGAGTTTTTCAGAAACATCAACCTGAACGGGTTCATTCGTGCTGGGATCGATATCCCGATGATGGTCTCCGGTAAATACCTCCCAAGCATGGTCATGATTGAAATCAATCCACGCGTCCAGAAAACCCGGTCGCTCCGGACCAATTCCGTTGACCTGAACCTGAAGTCTATAAATATTTCCGGGCTCCAGGCGGTTTTCCGTGAGCTCGTCAATGTTTTTCAAGCCATCCTCGTCATCAATTCCATTGTTATCGTCGCCTTTGAAATATTCTTCCGGTTGACCATCCGACTCCGTATCGACCTCATCTCCTAGAAAAAACCCGTCGACAACAAGGTGCCTTGCACCATTATCGGCCGCGGTCACAGGGTATCGGAAACCTGTGGTTCCAGGTTCATACGTAGCGTCACCCCAGTCCAAACCAGTGGTCAAATTAATCTCGAAGGTCGTATCGCCTGAATCTTGATTCGGATACAAAGGATTACCCGCGCGATCTTCAATACCACTGCGTAGCGAAATCAATATGCCGGACACGCTCGATGCACCGCTCACAAATACGGAATCCGTCTTGGCAATCGCAGTAACGCCCTCAAGAGTTGAATTACCGTTGATAACTGCTGCTATGGCGTCGGCCATTTGTTGTTGATCGAACGATTCAAATGGTAAATAGTTGACTGCGACAGTCGCTTCGATGCCAGGGAACCCAATTTGAGTTAAACCTGAACTGCCCACGACTACAGCATGCTGGAATGTGGAACCTGCCAATTGAATAAATCCATCTCCCAAATTGCTCGCGGTCAATCCGAAGTTCGACAATTGTACCTGTGACACAATCGTATTGGCAATTTGGTCAAGCGTGCTCACATCACTAAAAGTGATCGCCCGATTACCGACGTTCGTGGTTCCATCATTGTCAAATTCAAATGTTACTGTATTACTGCCGTCAGAAATCGTGAACACTTCACCGTCAACTAGTCCAAACGGAACACCGCTACGACTCGGAATACGCAATCCTAATTCGGAGCGAGTACCGGGCTCGCCGAATTGAACCACGCTTGAATTAGAAGAATCCAACACCGTTAAGCGATCGCCACCGACATGGATTTTCCCATCATCAACGTGCGCTGGTGCCAGTCCCAGAACCGCTTGATTAATTGCGTTGACAATCAAATTGGCTATTTGCTCATTATCCAAACCAGGTGTTATAGCAATTACCTTAGTAGTTTCTGGCAGCGTCGCACTGTCAGTATCAAATTCCATTTGCAAGAAATCCGTACCGCTATCAACCGTAATGTATTCACCGTCGATTACGCTTTCGGCAACTCCACGTTGCGTAACGACCGTATTGGTAGAACTCAACGTGTGTTCAGCGGAAGAACCAACATGGACTTCTCCGTCACCGCGGGGGTGGGGAGCTAGATTGATGTTCGCGGCAGCCAACGCATCGCTGATTGACAGGGCAACTTCATCCGCATCATCCGCTACCGTATAGGACACGGCGACGGCATTCGCCTGAACAGCTCCGTCACGGTCGAATTCGAACACTTGATTACCCGCACTACTGGTGATTGTGAAGAATTCACCATCCACAATTCCACTACCACCAAGTTCTGGTACCGTGAGTGTGTATGCTGCTGGAACACGCATCGAGTAACCACTGTCAAATTCAAATGTTGCCGAGTTTCCTACTTTGTCATCGACGGTAAACATTTCACCGTCGTTTATTTGATCACCCGTTTGCGTTTGAATGACAATTCCACGAGCACTCGTCAATTCCACGCGATAAACACTATCAACAGAGAACCTACCAGCAAGTGGTAGCAAACGAATAATGTCATTAACTGTGTCGTATTCAAAAGTGTAATCAAATCGTGGCACAAGTCGCGCACCGTCCTTGAAAAGGCTGACTGAACTTGATTGAACACTAGAATCCAAAACGCCGGATCCCCCATTCAGATCACGTGCATTTTCGCTTTCGACTAACTGAATAGCAATCACTTCTAGATCTTGATTGCGAATTTCTATGATCGTATCCGCGGGGTCGCGATCTGGCGCTGTATTATCCAGCGGACTAACAATCACAGCCTGCGGACCAACAAAGTCGGCTCGATCTAAAGCACCTCTGTCCTTGAATACATTGTGCCCAATTCCCACTGGAGTCGGCACGGTCGGATCATCAACACGTATTTGTCCAATTTGATCACGATCCGACACAACAATCGGTGACGGACTGATTTGTAGTGGTGATTTAATTCGATCCATATCAGGTCGTTCTTCGAGTGACTCAATCGCGCTGTCAATGGCAAGTGAATTTGGAGCTAGATAGTAGTTTCCATTTTCCGAATCCATGAACAACGGATCACCGTTTGCAGCATCTAGCACAATTGGAAATGCTCCAACTCCGATAGTTGCGTTACTCGCATCTGTTGTATTATTTGCGAACAACGTCCCGCCCACCACAGTTCGAGGCGGCAGATCCGGATCAACATTTGAATCGACAACGCTCGATGCATCAATGTCTAGGCCGATATCACTATTGATAATAATATTATTTAGCAAAGTCGGTGCCGAATTATTGCTAACAGTAATACCGGTACCGCTAGGTACATTGTTTACCAAACTTCCTACAATGCTGTTGTTCACAATTCGTGCAAAAGGTACAGCACCAACTCCCGTTGCGTCCCCAGACATACTAACACCACCCAACACATTATCCGTCAATAAATTGTCCGATATCACGACACCCGTTAACATCGATTGCGTATCCAATTCATCCAGGTGACGTGGAACCTGTTCATAGGGACCACTAAATATATCCGTATCCGTTGACACGATTGAGACGCCGACCTCAAGACTGTGCGAAATGGAACTTTGACCAATAATAATCTGCCCCTGTTCACGTAAGGTGTTTTCATCTCCCTTTTCTTCGTAAATAATAAACATGTCATTATTCACATCCACGACGCTTGAACCGTAAAGATTGACCACATCGTCGTAGGATTCTAACGGCGGCGGAGTGTTGCCGCTCGCGAAACCGGCGGTGATCGGCCGTCTCACGACAACTTCTTTTCCGTTGATAATCTCTTTCCCGAGTAGTGTTTGATTACTGTTGATAGCATCCCGAATCAAAAGAGCAATTTGCTCATCGGAAGACGATGGGTCAAACGAAATTTCTACGTTGTCGCCAAACACACCATCATCGATATTGATATCATCAAATTCGAAAGTAACCTCTGAGTGCGGATAGCCATCAGAAATGGTGAACTTTGCTGCCTCAACAATATCAAAGCCAGCGTTGGCGTCGATTGCCAACTCCTCACTCAATCGAACGTTGGTGTCCCAGCTTCTAGCTAGAAACGGTGATCCATCGATCGCATAATCAACGTGTTGCGTACCTCGGCGTAATTCGAGTTGATACTCACCAGTCGTTATTTGATTTGGCGGAGCTTGAGGATTCGCAGTGAAGCTAGCGTCAGCTACAGCTCCAGACCCCATTTCACCACGCTCTGCAAAGCCAATAATAATATCGTCAACATACACTCCTTCGAAGGAGCTCAGTTGAGTTTGACCTTGAGTGGAATCCTGTCCCCGTTCATTGCTTTCAAAATTTCCATATTCATCACCCGGCATAGTTTCCGTTAAACCTAACGGTCCGCTGTCATCAACAGTATGTCCAATCATTCGAATCACTGATCCATATCGCTTAAACGCGGCGAATTCGCCGCCGGCGAACGTATTGGCCAGAGCACGTTGAACACGCGAGGCAACTTCAGCACCCGACATTCCTGAGTGAATTGGTACCCCCACATCCGCACCAACGCCAACCGTGCCTTCGAGATTCAGTGCTGAAATATTTGTCACGCTGACAGCGCTAGGCAAATTGACTCGATTATTTTGGCGCTGGGTCAATCCAGCAGCAAGATCAATATCGATCCGCAAATCATATCTGCCGGATGATCCTCCAACTCGCGTCGTCATATCCGTTGGATCGTAGATGCCGTTACCGAACCCACTGATACCAATGAAATAATCGCCGTCTGCGGTAACTGTAAATTCGATATACGAATCTGTACCCGGAAATTCACCAGGACCTGGGTCGTTATCGCTAATGGCTAACTGTATCCCGTTGGAATCAAACAAACGTGCGATGGTATTTAACTGATTCCCATAGGCCGTCGTGTCAGTGTTCACTCGAATCGTCGTTCCAGCTGTCGCCGAAACTCTAAGAATATCAACATCCCAATCCATATTCCCAACCAGCGTCGAATTGTCACCAATTTCCGCTTGGTTAACTACGTATGTTCCAGACAATCCATTTAGATTAACGAATGTTGCATCAAGCAAAATGTCGTTACTTTCAGCACTAGCTCCAAGATTGCCCACGATGGTTTGACGTGGCATATTATCATTGATTGCCGTTTCGACAGCTTGGGCCACCTCAGCGCCTGTCATGGTCGGACTAATCAGAATTTCATTCGGCCCAGCGACAATAGCGGGATCCGCAACGACGTTGAAATTCAATACTCCGGAAACACCAAAGCCATAATCCAACGTCAAAGTTTCAGTGACAGTTGGACTGAATGCCGCACCTGTGGGTGCAACAAGCGTGAAGCCGAGATCAAATTCAAAATCCGTATCGTCAACCGTGAATATATCTCCATCCCGCAAGTTAGCTGGTGTGGTGATACGCAATTCAGTTCCTGTTGTTAATAGATCACCAGTATTCGTATCTCCAGCCGAACTGAAATCAAATCGTAATTTCAAATGATCCGCCCCCGCAAAATACGAAAGATCAACTCGGGCTTGTCTCCACCCATTTGTATTATCAAAAGTCTCTCGCACCAAGACTTCTTCATAGGGAGGATTTGGTGGCGGATCTGAATCCAATTCGTCAATGACTGTAGCAGTGGTCGAGATGAATGAATTGTTCGTGCTCAGCATTACCCAATCGCCCGACTCATCTGCCGCAAATACTCGGAACGAATCCATCATATCCTCATCAGGAACATTTGGATCATTGCGCACACCTCGTGCACCCTCCGTTTCTAGGAAGTAATTGAAATACAACGTTGGCTTATCGGCTGCCGAATAGCCTAACAAGCTAAATTCGTTGGTTTCAACCGTACCATGAGCACCGCCTGGAAGATTTACCAACGGATTTAATCCTGTTCCAAAATGCAAACTACTTCCACCATCCGACGCTAACTTGGTGCCATCATAGGAATCCGTACTACCGTGACCCGGATCCAATCCGCGAGCATCGCCAGCGGACAGATTCCATGGATTTTCCTGTAGTGTTGAAAAATCAATGCCGTGGGCATTGTCAATTCCCGTGGCGATACTCGTTGCCCCGTCAATAAACATTGGCTGTAGCACGCCCGCAGTGTCAAACGCAAAGACGCGACCGTTCCCATCAACACCAAAGAGTGTGTTGGCGTATCGCCCATCTTCTGTAGTGGTTGGCCCAGCCGACAAGCCTTGGAAGTTTATTCCCTGTAAATCGGCAGCCGAAGTGGTAATGTAGTTGGCCGTTGCGTTCTGTGACATCGGATCATCGATCGTATAGAACCCACCGGCGTCACTAACTGCGTACAGCGTATTTCCAATGAACGCCATGCCAGTAATATCACCACCTGGCGCTGTACCACCAATACGTAACGGATCTTGCGCGATATCAACGACTCCCGGTCCTGTTAATTCGACAATACTGCCATTTTGAATGGCTGGGATACCCGTTTGAGTTAACGCCGCTAAAATCCTTGCTGCGATCTCCACGTTCGTATCCTCGGCAAGGAAGGGTACACCAATTCGGTTTGCACCGCCCGTGTTAATTCCAGTCGTTCCATCGCTGTTCTGGTCAACAAAGACACCACGGTTGACGGGCGTAGTAAAACTACCAATATTAGCTCCAAGAAAGTTAATTCGCTGACCATCAAGACCCAATTCAATCGATGAAATTGTTCCGAAAGCGTTTACCATATTCTGGCCAAACAGTGTAGCCGTGTCATTTTCTTCAATCGATATTTCTCGGCCTACGCCAGTAATCGAATAATCACCCGTAATAGACAATCCATTTGATGTTGTGCTAGGCGTCGTCAGAATCGAATCGTTTGTGAGTGTTATACGATTGCTCGTAGCGGCCAACGCTGCTGCTTCAGCATTAAATCCAACTGTTGCGTTAATCGCATCAACCATGGCGGTCACAATTTGCGACTGCGTCATGGTGTTTGATACCGTAACTATTTCGTTACCACCGGCAACAGTGTCGTTACTATCAAACTCAAAGGTTCTTAATACACCGTTATCATCCGCAAAGGTAAACGTTTCCCCATCACCAATTTCTGATCCATTCGCCGCGTCGACCACGAAAACCGGTCCGGTATTATATTCAAATACGATGCTATCCAGATTAAACGTATCACCATCCCGCAAGAAGAATCCGCTGTCCGGGTCCAAGTCAAAGTAAATCTCCGGACCACTATTGAATTCAAACTCGATACTAGGTGTTGCCCCGATATTATCATCATCAATATGGAATTGTAGTCCGTCCGTAATCTGTGAAGTCGTGACATCATTTATCACGTCTACGATTGTTGCTTCGGCGGCCAGTAACAACTTATTGGCTAATACGACTGTGCCCCCAGCAGTATCGAGGATCCCCCGTTCCGTAATATTTGTTGCCGCCCCCGCCAATGTAGGTTGCCCCCCCGGCCGAAGAGCACCAATCGCCAGTCCGGTATCTGGATCGAAACGATAAAGTATGTTTCTACGTTGACTTGGGAACGGAATCGTACCCGGTTCGAATATTGCATCGTCCGGACGATGCCCTACAACAAACCCCCGTAAGTCAACTTGTCCGGTGATATCTGGGAGGGTACCAAACACGGTAGCATCATAGTGGATACCATGATCACTAAACTGGCTGGCGCCCCCAGGGGGGGGGCCAGTCTGAAAAGTTGAGACACCGTCGTCAAGGCCAGCAGCAAGATTCATGATCGTGCCATCGCCCGTACTGATCTGCAAGTAATTCCCTGCTTCAGCATCAGACGGGTTCCCATCTTCTTCGTCCACCGTAAAACCAAACATAAACCCATCCGGTCGCAGCGCCACATCCTGAACATCAAACCCGACACCCGCTGTTACCGTTGTCTCTACTTGGCCCGTAAAACCGTCAACAGTCGTGATACTCGTTGTCTCAAACCCAGCATCCGCACTAACAAACAACACGACGTCACCTAGAAAATAATCAACTAAGCTGGAATCGTCCACCAGTAGTGACGTGCCTTCAAATCGTTCTTCGACAAGACGGTCGACGCTACTGATTGGCTCTAGACGAAACAGCGGATTTGCCGCATTAGCGGCAAAAAACTGCATCATTTCTGTTGGAATGACATCTTCATTGGAAACAGCAACACTATAATCTCCAACCTGCAATTCAACCGTTCCTACAAATGGATCTAACGGCCCAATCGTCCCTCGAGATAGATCATCAATATCGATACCGTGAGTCTCGATAGGCGGCGCCGGTCGGTCGTCAGCAATATTAGAATCCGTTCCAATTAGAATTAGATTCCCTAAGGCATCGAAAATACTTAGGCTTGTATTGGCTCGTGCAAAACCGTCGGCGTAATCAAGATCAAAAACTGCCGCCGCACCCGTGCCTTGCAGTGGCGCGTTAGGACCGAACACATCGTCGTCGTAGACAACATGTATCGGAGATAACGCCGCGCCTAAAGGTTGGACATCTGCGTAATTAATATTGAATCCATAAAAATCTACGTCGCTCGTTGCGTTTAGATTTCCCGCAACGCTAATTACAGCGCGGTCCGTTTCAAGTAGATTGCCAATATCCTGCGCGCCAGGAAGCGTATCGTTATTCCTCGCAAGATCTTCGGCCGTTTCTCCCGCGAGGGGTGAGTGGACAGGTAACCCAACAATCTCCACGCCAGCAGTTGCATAACGAATATCAGCAAACTGTACGGAAGAACCCGGTTCCTCATCTAGCTCCTGTAATCGCAACTGCATCTGATAACTTCCGCCAATCAACTGATCCGCGCTACGAACGCGCACGTGATATGTATTAATTTTCCCATTATCACCCGGTAATACGACTCGCATTCCGGCATCTTTTTCGTTGGTAGTTCCGTGATCAAAAACACCAAATGCTGACTTGCTTAATGGCTGCGCCTTGATGGGCAAGTTCAAGCTAGAATCGTTATCTGGATTAGTTTCCGCAGCCGATGCATCACCAGAGTTATCTGAACGATATAACACTCGTCCGGCACTATCCAACATCTCTATGACAGTATCCAACTGAGCTTCTGTGCGGTCGATGTCTAACCATACTTCCGTGCCAGATATAGCTTCAAAACGATACATATCTTGGTCGGAGGGAGTTTCAATCGTTCCCTGAATCTGGAAACCTAGCCTTAGAGTTTCATCTCCAAAATCGCGGCTTGGAACTTCCCTTAAATCCCGACGTCGTGTGCCATTGTCTTTATCTAAATATAGATTCGATGCTAATTGGCCTAAATACTGAGATCTAGCTGCGTCAAAATTTTCATAAAGCGGTTGTCCATGATCATCCGACTCGCGTTCGTTAACAACCGAGATATTCCGGTCATTACTATACTGCAACAAATTAATACCATCCCAGTCACCTGGAGTCGGTGTCGCTTCAATTACGCCGCCACCACCAGTTGCAGTATCAACATCCCACCCAATTAGGCCCAATACGCTAATATCGTTGGGGCGTACAATCGCTTCGCCATTAGCTTCCGGTGTCGGATTTAAAATCGGGTCCATAACCCCAAGATATACACCGCCAGTGAGTTGACGATTTTTGAAGTGCGACGGTTGGTTTCCGTCGCCACCATTACCGGTCGACATCGGAATATCGCCTAACTGCAATCCGGTGACACCTGTAATTCCGACAGGATCAAATATTCCGTTATAGAAGACCGTGGCGGGGCCTTGATTCAAAACACGAGGCGCATTGGTAAAGTTTGTAGCCCCCGCTCCAGGTGCAATGCGGAACATATCCTGTGGCGACAAATTGCCTACACTTCTATTTAAGCTGCTGATAAATCCAAGTGAATGTAAAATCTCATGTGCAATCAACGATACAGTACCGGGCTGGGTTACGTCGTAACTGTTAGAGATTACAAAATAGCCATCACATGCTGTCCAGCAATTTCCGCTACGAGTGAATGGTACACCATTAATATCCAACGACTCCAATGCTTTAGCATTGGCTTGTGAAATGTAGACCGTATCCTGGACCGTACCACCGGTCACATTCAACTGTGCGAACGTGGGCAACTGACTGAGCAGTGCTATTTCATCAGCGGCACCATCTGCGACCATGGCGTTGCGTACTGCGTCATATTGCAGGACACCAACGGAAGTTGTCGAGGTCATACCACCAATCACACCCGGTGGCAGAGCACCGGTGTCCATATCAAGAGACAGAGACACTGGATCGTGTAGCAAATCTTCTAAAATCGCTACCGCGTCGATAACTCGCAAAGCCAAGGTTGATCCGGGGGCGATACCACTACCGAGATTCACAACGATTTCGGTGTTTGTCGGGGTCGTCGGACCACCGCCACCGATAGTCGAAGAATCGTTTGCCGTATCCGTTTGCAATTGACCGCTCGGCGTATATCCAGCACCAACAGTATCATCTGCAAGGGATGTAAAGACCACGGGATAATGTGGTTGGCCAACGATATTAATCGCGCCACCAATACGATCGTCAATATCCAACGGTTTACCAATTGCATAAAAACCCACCTCTGGATTAGCAACATCATCAAGCTTAACCACCAAACTTTCACGCGTTCCACTCTCTAAACGGAGCCCACCATATGTATGAAAATCTGGCACCGTAATGCGATCAAAAACAACGTGTACGATGTCCGTATCGTCCCAGACACTTTCTGTAGTCAGTGTTCCTCCCCTGACTACCATCCCGTTAATCCCGTTATCGTGCACAGCATTGCCCTGAACTAGCGGGCCCTGATTACCAACTCGTCCAGCTATCACATCTACATCACCGGTTGCTCGCCCCCAATCTTTCACAAACTCATAGTTCAGGTCATTTACGCCTATACTGATGGCCGGACCTAGATTGTGTTGTATCGCGTTATTCATAATTACGGGCTGTGCGTTAGACACATAAACAACGGACCCCAACGGTCTTTCTAACGTAGATGTGGCATCAGTATATTCGAGTGTCGACCGAGTGATTCGCGCATCGGCATCAAGCACGCTCAGTAAACTATTGGTTGCAAAGGTTCCGGGCACCCGACTAGTCCCACCACCAAAGGCTAGTGTCGTGTAGTCAATGCTAAGCGTGCTATTTGGGCCAGCTGAAATCCCCGTCCAATCACCTGCACTAGCATTTCCAAATACAGGATTGCCACTCCCAACCGACTGATTGCCAGACTGGTTATCTGTCACGAACGTACCACCCGCTCCGTAGCGCAAATCCCCCAATGAAGTGAGGACAATTTGATGACTATCCGTGCCTTCAATTATTAAATTCGACGAATAGGGCATTTCTATATTCGAACCTTGTAATTTCACGACCGTACCAGGGTCTATCACTAGGCTCGCATCGTAGTTTGCTTTCAAAATACGGTCCCCAGAGACTGGATCGACCCCGACCTCCAAAGGCCCACCGACGCGGGCACTGATAATCAAATTCTCTGTAACAACATGTACAATATCCAAATCGTCAAATCGGGAGGCAACGCCAATTGGTTCTAAGTAGTCGCCTGTTGGCGACTTGACCCTAACCAACACCCCATTTATCGAATTTTCAACAATTGTATTTCCATGAATTTCGGGACCGACTCGATCGTAATCGCTAACTAGAATCTCCTGCTGGTCGGCCCGTCCATCTCCGGTGGTGTCGCTGAGTCGCCAATTGAACAAAGATTCCTCGAAACTATCTGGATTGGCTGAAATGGCCGAGTCCGCATTAAATCGCAACGTATTGTTCGTAATCGTCGGACGAGCGTCAGTCAGATGTATCGGACTCACTACCTGTACATTGCCCTCGACCACAACCAAACCACCACCATATTGAATCGTCGTGTGGTTGATCAGATCAACGAACTCACCATTATCTTCGCTACCTTCATCAAATCGGTTATTGATCTCGATGCCACCCCAGTCACCTCCAGCTGGATCAAACACGCCGGTGCCAGTCGTGGTATGTAAACCGATTTCCTTATCAAACAACGATGTTAGATATATCTCACCTGGCACACTATCACCGTTAGCGTCGGTTAGCAAATTACCATTACTATCTAACAGGCGTGGCGTACCCAACATTTGAATCGCACTACCACTAAGATCAATTAACGAGCTATCGCTACCACGTGTAATCCGCGCTCGACGTGATTTGATTACCACGCCGGCGTCCACCATCAATGTGACACCTTGCTTGACGACCAGGGAAGTACCATCGGGTAAATCCGCTCCGCTCAGTGGGTTATACCCCAATTCGTAGGCTTGATTGAAAGCGACATCGACATTTCCAAGTTCATCAACACCGACGTTTCCAATCACACGCACGATGTCCCCAGCTGCAGCCGCGTCCATTGCCGTGTTCAAATTAGTGTAAGGACTTGAAATTGATCCGTTGCCTGCCGTTGTCGCGGATTTATCTACAAACAATGTACGCGACTCGCCGCCCACTGGAATACCATCGGTTTCAGTAACGTTAAACCATGTATTGAGCGTACCGCCGGGTGTTCCGTCACCGTCGGCATCCAAATCTACTCCAGACTCGTCGGTAATATAATCATCAGCCGTTTTACTAAACACCAACCGCAGTTCATAGTCACCCTGCGTTTTGCCGCCTTTTCCAGTACCCTCAACAGCTGGATCGTACGAGTTGTTGCCAGTCGAACTAACGCCAATGTAGTAGTGCCCTTGGGTCACATCGATCGTCAACTTGGAATCTTCGCTGAAGTAATCATCGTTACGAGCAACCAACTCTTTGCCAACCACAGAGGTGGCTCCACTAGCATCCACCGTCAAGACGTCGCGAAACACCGATACCGCGGTGTCTAACAAACTGACATCTAGCAACCGCTCAGCAAAGGTCTCAACAGCTAACGTACCGGCTTCTGTGATGTCTATTTCGTAAAGATCCAAATCACCCGTGCGAACGCCATACAGAAACTGCCCATGTGACACGTCATGGTCACCAGGAAAGCGAGGTTCCGTTGTTGCGTTAAACTCCAAATCATCATCCTGCCCCATTATCGTAAACGGCGCAAGTTCGTCCGTATTTCCCAAACCTAACATATACCCAATCAAACGCGACGCAGTTTCAAACCAAGATCCTCGATGCTCGTCATTTGGCTCATCTTGAAAATCTTGTTGATCTAAAATTGCCATTCCTTCAAGGCCATCCAACTTCGCGATGCCCAACTCAGCACCACGGGTTGGAATGACCGTTTGGTCGATTGCCCGTAGATCTCCGGTGACAATTTTAAATCCGGACGCATCTGTTTCCACGAACATCAACCCAAATGCGTGCCCGTACATTTCAACAATTTCACGGGCCCGCTGTTTCTGATTTTCTGTAATCGTATTGAGCAGCGTATTGCCCAACGGATCCTGGCCGTACTGCAATGGAAAACTGTAATTAAGTGTTGTGACACCGCCAAGCGCAGCTGGTGATTTATCAACAACCAACCCTGTTTCCAAGCCGCTGACATAGTAGTCATCTAACAACAACACGGAAATCACACCGTCACCTGTATATGTCGCACTAATCACATGTGGCGATTGTGGTAATGCACCAGCTATCAAATCCGCAAGCTGGTCTAACGTTTCAGAACCCGTAAATTGGATTTCGAAATTGGCCAAATCCCACAATCCGTCATCGTCGAATTCAAACACGCTGGTTTTCAATCCGTCCGTAACCTCAATCAAATCACCGTCCTGAAACCCAGCAACTGGTACGGTTAAATAGGACCCTTCTACCTGCAAATGATCTTGTACTCGAATATCTCGATGCCCTGGTTCATCTTCGTCGCCCGGATTAGGAATCACATCCCGTGGATCAATACCATCGTCGCCAATAGTACCCTGCACAATTAAAGACTCAAACACTGCTACGTTAAAGACCACCGAATTGGTAACCGTCTCGACACCAACAAGTGCTAT
>JABJJO010000051.1 GCA_018660825.1 Planctomycetaceae bacterium
CGGCGGCCCGGTGGTGGGGTAGGATGGTTTTCCGACTATTCTGACTCCCCTCCTGTCGGCTTGCCGTTTGCCGCTGGTTCCTGACCGCTGACGAGTGCTTTGCCTTGTCGCGCGAAACGTCGGCCGAGCAATTCATAGCCCTCTTTTGTGTAGTGAACAACACTCTTGATCTCACCCTTAATCTCCTTGTTGTTTAGGTCATCAACGTCGACCCAGGCGCCTCGAGGATCTTCGTCAATAATTTCACGCTGTACTTTCCGTACTGCCACGCACGACGGCCGATCCAGAGCATAATCCCCAATACGACCAATGACAACGTTCATGTCCGGACGCTCTAGGTCACGCCGCAGCTTCGCAATCAACATCTTTAAAGCGTCCTTATAAGCCGCATCCGCGCCTCCGTTAGCATCGCGTTCACCCTGCATCCAGCAAAAAGTCACCGACTTCGGCTGAGGATGCTTTTCCAACAGTGCCCGATATTGATCAAGAATCGGCTGATAGAACAAGACTCCTTCGCCTTTGAGAATCCTTTCTCTATGCCTGGCATCTAGCCCTTTATCCTTTGCAATTTCAGCCCATTCCTTGACCCACCTGCAAATCGGTTGACCTCCTTTTGCCACTTTGATGTAAACAACATCTTCACTTCCGAAAAGCTTCCTAGCTTCGGGGACGAATCCAGTTTCAGGATCCATGCCCGCCATGTTGGACTGGCCGGAGAAAATAAATACGTGAACGGGCTTGTTATCTGCGAAGCTTGTTGAGGCTGCAAGGAGTAGCATTAGTGCAGTTGTTATTTTCATTTAATCGTTTTCGTTAAAGCTGGTAAGATCCGACTTGTACGCGGAAGGGCGTGCATGAAAATCTCAATATAGCCTTTAGCCTATCCGATTTCAGCCCCGATTGGAAATCAGCGACGCTTCTCATATGCACCTAGCTAGATACGACACACCGCCTAACCAAGCACATCGTGTTGTGATTTGGTAAGCTGGTCGGATGTGGCCTCGATGTATTTTCCTTGCCCGGCGGCCCGGTGGTGGTGTAGGGGTTCCGCCCTCACGCTTCATGCGTTCGATAAATAACGTGCGTGCTGTCGGTGATTTTGGCATAATAGGAAGTTGGTGAATTAACGAGGCTTGTCTGTAATCACGCGGTTGAATCATGGAACAGAAAAAAAAGACGATACTGGTTATTTGTTTGGTTGCGGGCGTGGTGGCATTTTGTCTTTTGCCATGTTGTGTAGGAGGATTGTTATTTAAAAACCGTAACGATCGAATCCAAGAGGCCCGAGAAGCTGAAGCGAAAGCTTACGAAGAGTTGTTTAAAGCAGCCGATAAAGCACAAGAGATGTTGAAAAGGCATTAGACCGCTTAAACATTAGCGATTTCTTTAGAAGCAAGCATTCCCCCCATTTTCCTTGCCCGGCGGACCGGTGGTGGGGTCACGGAAATACGAACACATGAGCAGGGGTTGGTGGGTGTCTTGTCGTCCACAAATGGAACGGGCAGCCGGACTCGCACTGTCCACCAACGACATGGGTGAAAACCACCGGCGAAAAGTAACGCAAAAAACAACGCAGCACACGTCCGCAAGAGGCTGCAGCGAGTCGCAAGCCGCTTTACCCGCGCAAAAGAAAACCCCAGTTTTGCTGGGGTCTGCTGCTCGGTGCGACCTAGTGCCGCAGAGCAAAGTGGAGGATAGGGGACTCGAACCCCTGACCTTCTGGCTGCCAGCCAGACGCTCTCCCAACTGAGCTAATCCCCCGTATTGGCTAAAAGAAACGGCAGTGGAAATGCCGAAACATCTTAAAAGGTGCGATCTTTTCCAAAACTCGAAATTATCAGCACTGCTGGTATCTGTCAACCGCTGCACAACAAACCACTAGTAACCATAAATCTATCTATGAACCGCAAATTTCTATTTACCATCGCTAAATATTCCGTGTCGATTTCGATCATTGGATTTTTGCTGTACCGCGCGACTACGGGTGAAAACTCAGAAAACTTTCACAAGATTTGGACCCAGCGTTCGCAGTGGAACACGATGATGATGTTGTTCAGCCTGATTATTGCCTTGGGCGGATTATCACTGACTTTCGTGCGTTGGTTTTTTCTAGTCCGTGCATTAGATATTCCGTTTAAACTGCGTGATTCATTTCGGTTAGGATTCATCGGCTATTTTTCAAATTTCCTTTCCCTCGGAGTCCTCGGGGGTGATGCTATCAAAGCTGTCTTTATCAGTCGTGAACGCCCGGAGAAGAAACCTGAGGCGGTCTCTTCGATCGTGCTAGATCGTATCATGGGGCTTTATGCTCTCACCATCGTTTGTGCTATTGCCGCCGTTGCTGGTACCGCGGGCGATAGTAGTAGCGGTTCGTCCGCGGCGACCGCCGCGCTAAAAACGATCGCAGATATTTCACTAGTGACTGCGATATCAGCAGGTCTCGTGGCAATTGCGTTAGTTCTTGTTCCGGCACTTACCGGAGAAGCGATGCAACGCAGCATCTCGCGACTTCCAGTGGCTGGCGCGATTCTGCAAAAACTACTGCGGGCGGTGAATATTTATCGAGGTCGCCCATTGATGTTGTTGTCATTAACCGGTTTGACGATCGTGATTCACTGTTTGTTTGCCGCTAGCGTATTTGCCATGGCCGTTGGGCTAAATATCACGCACCCAGATTTCGTACAGCACTTGGTCATCTCGCCGGTTTCCAACCTCGCCGGCTCGATTCCCTTGCCTGGCGGCATGGGTGGTTTTGAATGGATGTTTGAAATGCTATATGTTCGGGCTGGAATACCAGCGGGTTATGGCTTAGCCATTGCGCTGTGTTTCCGCATCGTTACAATCTTATTGGCGATGATCGGTGTGGTTTACTATTTGCGTAGCAAACGTGAGTTAGAAAATCTCGGCGACTCATAGATTTCGACATACAAACAATGATTATTCGCGACGCCAACTAGCGGATGATTTTGCCGCCGTCGCTGACCACCGCTGGAGCCTGAGGGTTGGTGTCAACAAAGTCGTTGTTTCTCAATGTCGTTACGCTGTGACCTTCGGTTCGCAGTTGAGCGGCACCATTGTTTCCAAGCAAGCAAGCTTCAATCTGAACGCGTGATGCACCACCAACGCTGATTCCGCTGCGACCGTTTCCTCGCGATTTTATTTGGAGTAACTGAGCGTTAAATACATTGTCGTGAACGTTGATACCGTCGAGTTGAAAACCTTGGACGACCAAGTTTTCAACGACGACGTGCTGACAATTGATTAACGTAATTCCAACCTGTGCGTGTGTGTAGCTCACGTCAAATGCATCGGGCAGTCGATTATTGGCGGGCTTAAAGTAGACTTTGTGTTTGAACAGACACCACTGCAATTCTTCGAGCGGTGGAACTTTTCTTGCATCCCTAGGTACGTCAACTTGCGTGGCTGGATGGTTGTCGATGTACAGGAGGAGGAAGGTTGTACGAGGTGGTTTGAATTCAAAGATTTGATTACCGACGGCGGTCCATTGGTCGTACGCTATTGTTTTACGACCATCCAATGTCGCGCCGTTGCCGATGATGTGAAAATTCTTACCCACCAAACCGCTGTTACGACTATTTTGTATGGAAATGCTTTCTTGATAGGGGACACCAGTATTGGCAATGTGAATTGAATCACCTTGCTTGGCGACTTGAAGAGCTTTGCCAATGGTACGCACCGGCCCCTGCTTGCCTCCCACCGACGTGGCCGACAATCCCGAATGGCTGTCGCTGCCGTTGTCGTTGTTTACAAATAAATCACGAGCCACTGCTTGGTTTGATACGGCGTTGCCTATGATACTCGTCAAAATGCAGGAGGCAATCAATATGCTGGAATATCGTTGGGACAAATGTATCATGAATGGGGACCTTTTGTTGCGCAGTGCAAACGTAAACTAAACAGCAAGCATTAAGTGTGCAGCAGATTGTCAGAAAAGCTGACTGCCACGTCAAGAAGAGAATAGAATTCGACGTTTTGTAAGTGTGCGCTGCGACAACTAATTATTGTTTTGGGTTATCGTTTTTTTTCGGTAGAATCAACCCAGAGTTATTTGTTTTAGGAGCTTCGGTGTCTGCTGGTACAATGGGTTGCCCTAGGGTGCCAGACGTGCCCAGTGGATTCGTCTCGTTTGGAAGCCCAGGCAGTCCCGGGATATTTAGGTTGTTAAGGTCCAGCGGTGTATTGTTTTGTGGCAGAGCCTGAGTGGTGACCATGCTGCTGTTGAGATATAGCTTGTTGTCCAAGTAGCGTTGGTAACGCAAATCAAGTTCTGTGCGAAAGTCGGCGTAGGTTTGTCTGACTTCATCGGGATTTCGATTTTGGTATACGGCTAGTTGGTTGACATAGTTATCGAGCGTCGACATGGAATCAATGAGGATGTTTTTGGCGTCTTCGAAATCTCCTTGCAAAGCACGAGCTGCTGCTAGTGTAGATTTGAGTTGTGTTGCCTGTAGCGCATTGATTTCATTATTTAGTGCGGCTGTCACAATTTCCTCAGCGCGACGTGCGTCTTGTACTCGAGGATCAGGCGACATTGCCATAAACGTTGCTAGAAATAGCATTGATTCAATGTCATCAGGATGTGAGCTGAGATAGTCTTCACCTAATGGTGGGTTGACGGTAATACGGATGACGTTTTCTAGGTGATCAATGGCATTGAGGATCTCCTGGTCACGATAGAAGTTAATATTGGCTAAGCTCTTGTGGGCTTCCCAATGGTTGTTATTGATCTGAGTTGTCTTGAACAGCAGGGCCTTGGAATCTTCGGTATAGCGTTGCATGGTTGCCTGATTGTCGATAACTCCTTCTTCCGATTTGATTCGCAGGATGTTCTGCAGCATATTCGCTAAATCGAAATGCGCGGTCGCATAATCGGGTTGGATGACGATGGCGTGTTTCATGAAGGCGATGGCATCGTCGTAATGCCCGATGTTAAAGAGTGCTTTGGCGGTATCGGTGTAGGCGACGGCTTCGATTTGAGCGAGATTGTGGTTGCGCAATACATGACAACGAGCGGAGAGTGCTGGGCTTATGTCATCAATAATATTGTCCACTTTCGACACATGATCGCGGATTTGATTGAGCACAGGCCGGTGGAAATCGAGGTAGGGGTGCGAGGAGTATTCGAGCAAGGGTTGATCGTCTACGAGTAGTTGTCCGTCGGCACACATTGCCCGTAAGTCTCGCCCGTTGGCTAGAAAACCGGAAAGAAAGACAGTTGGGTTGTTCAGTTGATGCTGTTTTCCACCCCAGTGGTTGTACGCAAGATCCTTAATGACAGTGTCATTTCGATGCAACGCATTACTAATGGTATCTTTTTTAAAGACTTGGGCTTGATTAATATCTTTGTTGAAACCAAGCAATAGCAGTTCGGAAGTGTTGTACCACAATTGTGCATTTGGATAAGTTTGTACAAACGTGCGGACAACACTACGGAATTCATTGAGTCCGAGGAATTCAATGGGTACAAATTGTGAAATGACGCCGTCGTCATTGAGACGCTCTCGTGTTTGCTGATAGAACTCGTGGGTGTAAAAATTCGCAATACCTGGTCGGAAAACCTGGCCAACTTCGATTGAAATGATGTCATATTTGGCTGAAGTATGAGCTAGATAGTTGCGGCCGTCTTCAGTGATGAGATTGATTTCGGTATTTTGGCGTTCGACACTATCTTCAGCGAGCCATTCACCGTTAAAGAAGCGGATTAACAGCGCGTCGAGACCTTCTTCGATTTCAACTAAGTCAAGTTGTTCAATCTCATGCATTAAGAATCGTTTGGCGGTTTGCCCCGTACCAAGACCGACAACGCAGACACTTTTGGGGTTCCCATGCACGATGGACGGAATATGGCCGGCCATAAACTGTTGAGTTCGTTTGGAGTTACCTTGCCATTGTTTATCGATATGCAGTTCAAATAGATCGCCATTCTCGACTACGGCCAAAAACGAATTTACGCCTTCGACCATTGCCAGGTTGTTTTCATCAAGTGTCGGGATGGTGCGGCCCATCGTGAGCATGTCAAACGGCACGCGCGTTCGTTCGACGAGAAAACTGTTACTGCTCAAGCGAATTCCGACAAACGCAATAGCGACTAATAGAATCCAACCGACTCGTTTTTGTAGTAGTTTAGATTCGTCAAGTTTCAGCCATACGAGGAATCCAGCGAGAACGTTGCAAACCGCAGTTAGCGAGATTGCATTTTCAAGTCCGATCTTAGGAAGCACCAAGAAGCCGATGACAAAGGAACCGATGATTCCGCCAAAAGTATTCAGTGCGGACAGACGCCCGACAATAGCCCCAGCGCTAGTTACTCCAGAAGTGGCTAGTCGGATCCCAATGGGAAACGCCATGCCTGCCAAGATAGATGGGATCAGCATGATGAGGCCAATGAGCATGAGTTGTTGGCTAATATTAGAAGTTCCAATGTTCTCCATGAAACTGATCCAGACAATTTCAGCCGGCGCCATAATGATGGCAAACGTCACGATTCCCGTTACGATTTGCAATGCGCCAAAGCGAAAAATAGATTTGCGGAGGTCGTTGGTAAACATCGACGCCCAGAGGCTGCCGATAACGATTCCCAACAATATAACTGTCAGGGTGAGTGTGTAAGTGTAGACGTTGTTCTCGATAATCAGGGTTAAAAATCGAGTCCAGATTATCTCGTTGCCAATCGCAGCAAAACCACTTAATGCGAAAACAATCCCCATGGCGCGAGATTTGTCTTTCGTCTGCTCAGATTCTTCTGGTGTTTGTTCCTCTTCAACGTGCGCAGCTGTGTTGGGTAGTTTCACGACGAGCATAATACCACCCGCGACAATACTGATCCCGCCGGCAAGAAAAATCGATGCGTTTACCCCAATTGCTGGTAGCAATACAAATCCACAAACGGCCGCACCTACGGCCGCTCCGAGGGTGTTGAGGCCATAGAGCCAACTGATCGAATTCAAGACACCATTCTTATGGCGGATGAATTGTCGACAGAACAACGGTAATGTTGCGCCCATGAGAATTGTGGGAGGTAGCAAGCAAATACTGATAAGTGCAGCGCGAATAAGCAAGGCCACAAACAGTCCGCCCTGGATCGAATCATACAATGATGAATAGAGAGATTCGACCAACGGCAGAGTAAAGACGGAGAGAATGCAAAGTATGCCGACTCCGATTTCAAGTTTTCCGTATAAACGAATGGGCGTACGTTGTTGACGCGTACGTTTTCCGAACAAATAGCTGCCGATAGCTAAGCCGCCAAAAAAGACCCCCAGCACCGTGCTGACAGCATAAGACGTAGCCCCAACGACTAGGCTTGCTTTGCGGATCCAACTGATTTCATAAACCAAAGCCGCAAATCCGGAGAGTACAAAACAGATTAGGGCAATAAGTTCCGCCGATTGTAACTTGCTAGTCGACGATGCTGCGGTGGAAGGTATAGGGTTTGTGCTCATAGCGAAAAAAGTTCAATGTTTAATTGATGATGTTTTGGTGGAAAAAAATAGTGGTTGGTCCGGATGGTGACAAAAGTGGTGCCGTTTAAGACGACGTTTTCTTAGAGCGGTATTGCCCAAAGGGTTACCAGCAATACGCATGGATTTACCGAGTCGTTCTTTTTTTAATCCGTCTTGTGGACAATGCCGCTATAAAACGGTTTAATTTCTCCGGCAATCTCGATTAGCAGCGCCCCATCACTGGCAACTCCACAACAGCGACCCTGATAGTTAAGCGGTTGCTGATCGATTTCCCCTTTAGCGATCGATATATCGCTATGGTTTAACATACAACGTGAATTCCAGAGCGTGGAAATATCTAGTTGTTTTGATTTAAGAAGCGAGAAATTTTTGTCCAGCTGATTCAATAATAGGACAAGCAAGTCCTCTAGGTTGTGGGTTGTCTGGGTTGCATCGGTTATAGCAATCCCTGTCGCGGAGATACCCGCGGGTGCTGTTTTGAGAGAGTTATTGATATTGAGCCCGATTCCGATGACTAGTTGCGTCGGTTGCGTTGCGGAGGATTCAATGAGGATTCCCCCGAGCTTTTTGTCGCGGAGGTAAACATCGTTAGGCCATTTCAGCTGTATGGCATTTGAATTAACGTCGCCGACTAGGGTCTCGAGTACCTGTGCGACTGAGATTCCTGTGGCGAGTGCAACCACCGAAACATCTTTTTGTTGCATTGGTGAGAAGTCATAGGTCACGGAAAATGTAAGGGAACCGCCAGTGGAGAACCAGTCATGGTTGCCTCGGCCTCGACCTGCTGTTTGACACTCAGTTACCAGTACACTCGGTAGACAGACGGTTTGATTTGTCAGTCGTTGCAGTGCCGTCGTATTGGTTGAATGGCATTCGTCCAATACGATGACTTCAGCTACGCCGCTATCCGCTGCAATACGTGTTGGCTCGAAGGCAGTGTTCATCGTAGCCTCGTGAGGGGGCCTGCGGCACGCTGCCTGTAAACTATTCTCAAGTGGATAACAGGCCATAGCCCAAATTTAACTGTCGGTTCCAGAAACGGTGGGTCCGGCAGCGATGACATCTGCTTCAGCTTGATCCAGATACTGTGCAAAGTTATCAGTAAACAACTGAGCTAGTTTAGTAGCCGTTTGATCGTAGTCAGAAGAATCACTCCAAGTTGAACTTGGAATAAGAATTTCACTTGGACAACCAGGCACGTTTTCGGGAATGGCTAGGCCAAACACAGGCTCGGTAACTGTTGCGACATCGTCAAGTTGACCGGCATGGATAGCATCGATAATGGCCCGAGTATATTTAAGGCTCATGCGTTCGCCCGTACCGTATGCTCCGCCGGACCATCCAGTATTGACGAGCCAGGCGTTGGTGTTGTGCGCTTGCATTTTTTCAGCGAGCAGTTTGCCATAAGCCGAGGGGTGCAGCATTAGGAAAGCGGCACCGAAACAAGCTGAAAACGTTGCTTCAGGTTCGGTAACACCAACTTCTGTGCCAGCAACTTTGGCAGTGTAGCCATTGATGAAGTGATAACTAGCTTGAGCGGGAGTCAATTTGGAGACAGGTGGAAGTACTCCAAAGGCATCACAAGTTAGTAAGATGATATTTTTGGGGTGCGAACCAACACAGGGGATTTTTGAATTGTCGATGTATTCAATTGGATACGACGCCCGTGTGTTTTGTGTAATCGAAACATCGGTGTAGTCGACAGCGCGGGTGTCCTGATCGTACACGACATTTTCAAGGACGGTACCGAACCGGATAGCTTGATAGATTTCCGGTTCTGATTCTGCGGACAAGTCAATTGTCTTGGCATAACAGCCGCCTTCGATGTTGAAGACTCCATTGTCCGTCCAGCAATGTTCATCGTCGCCGATGAGTGGTCGATTGGCATCGGCTGACAGAGTTGTTTTTCCAGTACCTGAGAGACCAAAGAACAAAGCTACGGTGCCGTCCTCACCTTCATTAGCACTGCAATGCATGGAGAAGATGTTTTGACGTGGCATCAAGTAGTGCATGATCGTGAAGACACCCTTTTTCATTTCACCGGCATATTGGCTACCGAGAATGACAAGCTCTTTGGATTCAAGGTTGAGTGTGATGCTAGCGTCAGATTCTACGCCTTCAACGGCAGTATCTGCTTTACATTGTCCGCTGTTGAGAATAACGTAATCCGGTTCGCCAAAGTCAGCAAGTTGTTCGGCTGTAGGTCGGATCAGCATATTGTGCATAAACAGTGCGTGGTAGGGTCGAGCACAAATGATACGGATTTTTAATTGATGCTCAGGGTCCCAGCCGGCATACCCATCAACGATATAGAGTTGGTTGCATCCACTGAGGAATTCGACGGCCATTTTTCGGTTAATCGCAAATGAATCAGCTTCGAGCGGAATGTTAACAGGACCCCACCAGATTTCATTTTCGCTCTCCGGATTGCGAACAATTCGTTTGTCTTTAGGGCTACGGCCTGTTTTTTCAAAAGAAACACTTGCCAGAGCACCGCTGGCCGTAATATCCGCTCCATCAAATTGTAGCGCATGTTCGTAGAGCACGGCTGGCGAGAGGTTGCGGTGGATAGTGGAGTTAATGATGCCGTATTGGGTAAGATCGATGGACATAGTACTGCGGGGGATTCCTGTTTGAAATATCGAAAAAAGGCGTAGTTGATTAGGTTTGTGATGCAGAATACAAATATTACTCTTAATTATACCGCAATTTCCATTTTTGATTAGGGGGTGGCCGTTTTTGCTAAGAAAGATAAAAAACAACCGCGCATGACATGAATTAAAACGATCCCGCAATCTTTCATAGTTAGCCACGAATGTTATACTCAGCATCAGCAGATGCTAACTCTAAAGGAAGTGACAAAATGCAACGACGTGATGCAATAAAAACGGCGGCGGTTGGGTTGATGGTGTTATCTTCAGGCGGCGTTATTGCAGCGGAGCCGCAAGTGGAAGTGTTATCGACCAAGGTGATTGAACCGAGTCGCACGGCGTACATTGGCTGGCCAACGTTGACGCGGCGAAAGAGTGGGCAGCTATTACTTGTAGCATCCGGCACTCGCGAATCACACGTTTGCCCTTTCGGTAGCGTGCAATTATTTCGTAGTAACGATGACGGTCAAACTTGGCTGCTGCCGCAAACGATTATGGACACTCCGACGGACGACCGTGATGCAGGTATCCTTGAGACAGCTTCTGGCACTTTGCTCGCGACAACGTTTACCTCAAATGCCTATGTTTCAATACTGAAAAAAGCGAGGTCTGCGGGGAACTGGGATGCCGAACGATTAGCGTTGTGGGAAGCGGCGGCGGCGCGCATCACTCCAGCGGAACTACAGGCGACCCTCGGTACTTGGATGATGCGGTCGACCAACGGTGGCATTACTTGGTCAGAACCCTATCGCAGTATTGTAAACAGTCCTCACGGCCCGATTGCATTACAGGACGGCACGATTTTTTACGCAGGAGTGTCGCTGTGGAAAGAGGATCGTTTTGTGGGCGCCGTCGTTTCCAAGGATGATGGAAAGACGTGGAAAAAACTCTCAGCCATTCCAACGCGGCCCGGCGACGATTCAGCCAACTACCATGAACTGCATGCGGTCGAAACACCTAGCGGTAGGATAATTGTGCAAGTCCGTAATCATAATTCCACAAATTCAGGAGAGACTTTACAAACGGAATCAACCGACGGTGGTAAGACTTGGACGATGCTCCATAGTATTGGTGTGTGGGGGTTACCATCTCATCTACTGCGACTTCGAGATGGTCGCTTGCTGATGAGTTATGGTTACCGACGCAAACCTTACGGGAATCAAGCTCGTGTCAGTGCGGACGAAGGTCGTACATGGTCGCCACCGATGACCATTTCTGACGATGGGCCAGGGCATGATCTAGGTTACACTTCGACTGTTGAACTCAGCGATGGTAAGTTACTGTCGGTATGGTACGAGAAGATGGCAGGCAGTACGAAGGCGGTCTTGCGGCAAGCTACGTGGAGCATCAAGTGAGCGCAGCAAAAATAAAGAAATCATTGAATATCAATTGTGGATCGTCCGGTGGCAATTCTATTTCGCCAGTGTTGTGGTTTGCGATGACGTATCCGTTCGTACTCACAGTGATTTATTTTGTGCTACTTAATGGTCAGGAAACGGGTTTGCAGAATTGGGTGTTTAGTAGTCTGAAGTTGATTCAGTTTGCTTTTCCAGCAGTGTTTGTGTTCTTAGTGTGTCGTGAATCGCTGTCATTACCTCAGTGGAAAAAACCAGCTTTTGGGTTTGGCTTAGGTTTCGGTGTGCTCATAATCGGCGTAGCAATGGGAGTCTATTTTGGCTTGCTCAAAGATACACTTCCTTACTACTTATTGCGTGGCAAAGTCCAAGCCAAAGTGCTTGGATTTGGATTAACGAGTGTTTGGGCTTACGGTGTGTTCTCTATGTTTTACTGTTTAATTCATTCAGGCATGGAAGAGTATTATTGGCGGTGGTTTGTCTTTAAGCGATTGCGAACTCAAATTGGAAAATGCCCAGCTTTAATTTTGTCGAGCATTGCCTTCATGTCGCATCATGTTATCTTGATGGTCGTGTTTTTTGGCCTCACTTCACCACTAGCTTTGGGTTTTTCGTTATGCGTTGCGGTAGGGGGTGGTGTTTGGGCTTGGTTATATAATCGCAGCGATAATTTCTATGCAATTTGGGCCAGTCATGCCTTAGTAGACGCGGCGATTTTTATAATCGGGTATGACTTGATATTTAACTAATAGTTAGACCACGGGTGCCTTAAAAAAGGGGATTTGTCTTGAGCGGAAATTATGACGAACTATGCGAGCATTTTCGCGAGATCGCGGTGCTTGGTTCGATCGGTGCATTGTTAGATTGGGATGCGCGCTGCATGTTACCCAGCGGTGGCGAGGAGTATCGTTCGGATCAGCAAGCCTACCTGTCCAATTTATTGCACCAAAAGCAAACGGACCCAAGGATTGGAGATTGGCTTGACGATGTCGTCGACTCAGATTTGACCGCCGACCCTTACAGTGACTCGGCAACAGTTATTCGTGAAGCGAAACGCATTTATGACAAACAAGTTAAATTGCCAGCGGATTTGGTAGAAGCGTTAACACGCGCTGGAAATGATGGTCAGCACGCTTGGGTTGAGGCGCGGAAGAATGATGATTTCGCAACATTTTTGCCGTTTTTGGAAACGACTTTTAAACTTAAGCGAGAGCAAGCGGACGCAATCGGATTTGACGATTGCCGCTATGACGCGCTGTTAGATGACTTTGAGCCGGATGAAAAAACGAATCGCGTGCGGGAGACTTTGGAGGCACTACGGGAAGATCTGGTACCCTTGCTCGACGCGATTCAAGGAAGCGCTGAGGTTCCAGATGCGTCGTTGTTGACGAGGAAATACCCGGTGGATTGTCAAACGCAGTTCGGTACGCGCGCCGCCACTGCGATTGGGTTTGAGTTTGATCGAGGGCGCCTTGATGTAACGCATCATCCCTTTTGTACGGAAGCTGGACCGGATGATTGCCGTATCACGACGCGGTACGATGAGAAATTTTTCAACATGGCATTTTTTGGAATTCTGCACGAAGCGGGACATGGAATTTATGACCAAGGATTACGTAAGGACTTTTACGGATTGGGACCAGGTACTTATTTGTCGCTAGGGATTCATGAATCGCAGTCGCGTATGTGGGAGAACCAAGTTGGGCGGGGACGACCATTTTGGGAACATTGGTATGGGGATGCCCAGCAAACTTTTAATGAAGCTCTGGGAGAAGTCGCTCTAGACGATTTCTATTTCGCCATTAACCGCGTCGAACCATCGTTGATTCGTGTTGAGGCGGATGAGCTGACGTATAATTTGCATATCATTATTCGCTTTGAATTAGAACAAGAGATGCTTGACGGCGAAATAAATGCAACTGATCTACCCGACGCTTGGAATGCAAAATACCAACAATATTTGGGGATTACGCCTCCCAATAATGCGGACGGAGTCATGCAGGATGTTCACTGGAGCGCGGGGCTTATTGGGTATTTCCCAACTTATTCATTGGGTAATCTTTATGCAGCGCAATTCTTTGCCAAGGCGGATGACGAATTAGGTGGTCTCGCTGAGATGTTCCGCCGCGGTGAATACTTGCCGCTTAAGGAATGGGTCGGCGAAAAAATACATCGCGTAGGCCGCAGTTGCTCAGCGGCAGAATTGGTCCAAAAAGTTACCGGTGAGCCGCTCAATCATCAATATCTAGTGGAGCAACTTAGGGCGAAGCTGGGGCCACTTTATAAGATATAATGGTTGATACCTTGTATGTGTTTAGTTTTAGAGTCGCAATTAAGTAGGCTATCAGACTATTATTTAACTTGTTGTTGGATCAATAGAGTATTTGTGCTGGGTTGAATCCCTCAGCTTTAATCGGTAACAATGGCTAACAACTTTGATAAGCAAGATAACGTAATTGGGAATAAGGGATATAGTATATGGCGACGGCATTTTGTCCGGAATGTGAAGAAAAGGTAACCTTGCCCAGCGCGAGTGGGGCGGCGATTGTCCAGTGTCCTTTGTGTGACGCTGAATTTGGATTGGCTGCGTTGCTCGAATTGATTCCTCCCACTTTGTTGGTGGTGGACGATCCTGCAACTGAAAGCACTGAGGATGTTGCGAACGATGAGGAATCCACAGAGTCAGCAGACGTTGGATTCTCGCTTGAGGCCTTAAGTGATCAACCTGAAGCTTTTTCGGTTGATCACCAAGAGGCAACACTACACGCCCCCACCGTTCGCAGTTCAGGTCGCCGTGCATCTAAAGGTGGTGGTGGTTTACGTAGTGTAATACAAGTTATCTTTGGGGGACTGTTAGCTCTACCGTTAGCACAACTTGCCTTGTGGTATGGACCTTGGGAATCGAAAGATCCGCTGGAATTGATCCCAAAGTTATCCCCTTATCCGCTGGTCAGATGGGTGTTACCCGCAGGGAAGCATGATTCCGCAAACGAGGTACCCGTTGATAATTCTGCGAACGAATTGGATCTCCAGCCTGAAAATAACCGCGGATTTGATCCTGATGGAAAGTTCAATGGATTTGATTCGAATACCCGTAATAATCAAACGCTGGGCAATGAGACGGCAGATGGATTTGGTGCCCCCCGAGTTTTCAATGGACAAAACGTTCGCCCCAATTTGAAACCTACGAACCCGACGTTAGATGAGCTTAGTAATGGGAAGCCGGATGAGGTCGTTAATGAACCGGTACCGCTAGCACCGACGGATTACGTACGGGGCGCAGCGATCTATCGCACAGCGATTCTGGAAGCGATGTTACAGCGGGCTCAGCAGCAATCTGAGAAATGGAACGGACTGGCAACGGAGTTAGGTGACAAACAACGGCAAATCGAAAACGGAAACATGGTCTGGTCTCTAGGGCAACTGGCGACAAGTTTTACTTTTTATGATTCACGTGATGAAACAACGACCGCTGTCATGGGTCAGATATTTGATTTTTTTCAGGAGTCGGCAACCAATCAAACGCTGCTCGATGTTATTGATGTCGAGTTTGGTAAGACGACAAAAAATTCCGCGGAACCAATTCAAGGTGCAGTTCTTACCGCGACTGTTGCCGCTGCAACAAATGTCAACGGCTATCGGCAAGCCGAGATGACACTCAGCGAATCGAATACAAAAATGCCGTTGGTTTTTTCACCGCAACGGGCACCCGATTTTGAGCCGGATCAAACTTATTTGATTGTTGGCAGTCTGATAACCCAACCTCGCCGTGTATTACAGAATTATCTAGGCGTAAGCGATAGTGTAGTTGTGCTTGGTACTTATCTGCCGTTGTCAGTGAACGTCGCAGATGCAGGTCAATAATATAAGGCCGCATGTTCAGCGATGAAGTGTTGTTAGATTACCGGGGAATTCGACACACGCTGGTAAAAGGCTAAGTCCACATGAACAAATCACGACAATGGGTTGAACGCCCTGCTTTGCTGGCGCATGAAATTGCTGCTCAAGTCCAGCGTGGTGAATATAGTGCTGCAAGTTGTGTCGAGCAGACGATTTCTCGAATTGAACAATTCAATGGCGACTTGAATGCGATGGTTATTGATTGTTTTGATCAGGCGCGGCTGGATGCTAAGCGGTTAGATGCATTACAAGCTGAAGGAAAAACAGCCGGACCACTACACGGCGTACCGATTTCCATTAAGGAATGTTTCTTTGTGGCCGGTACTGATTGCACGATTGGGTTGGATCTATTTGTGGGAAAACCGTCCACGGAAGATGGTTCGTTAGTGCGCCGCTTGCGGGAAGCCGGAGCCATCGTGATGTGCAAGACCAATATCCCACAGGCGATGTTGTGGCATGAAAGTGTCAATCCGGTGTATGGCAGGACTAACAATCCGTGGGACACGACACGGACTCCAGGCGGCAGTTCCGGAGGTGAGGCCGCGATGCTCGCTGCCGGCGGGAGTGTATTAGGATTGGGTAATGACCTCGGCGGTAGTTTGCGAGTGCCCGCTCATTTTTGCGGCATTTTTTCGTTGAAGCCAACCAATGGTCTTTTACCACGTAACAGCAGCCGAGGTAATATGCGAGGTATGGAAGCAATGCTCGCTCAACCAGGTCCCATGGGACATTGTGTTGATGATCTAATCCGGATGTTTGATGTACTCATCGGCGATGTGCACACTGTCAATGATTTGGGCCAGTCACCGGTGGGACGACGTGACTTGCCAGCCGATTTAGGTTGTGCTGATGCCAATATTAAAATTGGGATTATTCAAGATGATGGTTTCTTTGCCGCTTCACCAGCGATCCGTCGCAGTGTCCAAGAAGCGGGTGCTGTATTGGAAAAACTGGGCGTAGAAGTCGTTCCGTTTGAGGTGCCTGATCCTGAATTAATGGTCAAGTTGTACATGGGAGCGATGACTGCCGATGGTGGTTTCCAAATTCGCCATGTGCTTAAGGGAGGGCGGGTACATAAACCGTTTGCGCGGTTGGCGAAAGCGACGGGTATTCCGCGGATTCTGCGGCCCTGTATTGCCGCTATTTTGAGGATGTTTGGCGAGCAGTACCAAGCACGGTTGGTGTCCTCAACTGGGAGTCTGTCTGCGAAATGGTATTGGTTGTTGATTGATGCCATGAATCGGTATCGGCGGCAGTTCACGCGAGCTATGCAAAAACAGAATATTGATGTGTTGTTGAGTCCTTGTTTCGCTTTGCCAGCGATGTTGCACGATGACGGTGTCGATTTGATTCCCGCTGCCAGTTATAGCTTCTTGCATAATCTTGTTGGCGGTCCGGCCGGTATGGTGCCGTGGTCCCTTATAGGGGAAGGGGAAGAGTCAGATCGAGAGCGAGTACGCGATAGCGTAGTTCGCAAGGCAATTGCGACGGAAACAGGAAGTGTGGGTTTGCCGGTGGGTGTCCAAGTAGCAGCGTTGCCTTGGCAAGAGCATCTGGTTTTGGCCGTCATGCGGGAACTCGAAGCAGCTATTCCACGGTCGCAGAAAGAGGGCAGGTCAGAACAATAGTCTGGCCGCTTTCCATTTCGACTTCGACCGTAATGGTTGCCTGAACTTTTTCCATTGCGGGCCCGGCTTGAAAGGCTACGGGAATGATGTGTAGTTTTTTGGGTGCATTTGAATTCGCTACTGGTTTTGGGCTACTTTCAAAAGAAACGCCATCATGATTGCATCTGATTGACGTGATACTAAAGGATTCCGTACCACGAAGGATGAGACGTTTTTTAATGGAATCGTCTGGCGACACTATTCCCAACAGCAGTGCTGCTGGACTCAGTGTGACGGGAGCTGATGCTTTTCCTGAGAGCGGTAATTGGATTTCGCGATTCAAGGGATCGTTGGTGACGATGATCAAATAATCTTTTAGATATCCTACTGGGACGTTTTCTTTGAGTTCAACGGCCATGCGATATTCGACTCCACCAGCAAGCACGGTCCTCTCGAGTATTTCCACGTTGTAATACGCTTGCTTACTGCGGACGTCTGTAATGTTCCAGTCCGTGCGGCCTGCGTATTGGACGTTAAATTCCTTCTTGGGTTTGCTGCTGAGTTGAAACTCGCCAAATTCCAGGCTGTTAGGTGTATACACTATGTCACTGCGTATGAAGCCTGCGACTTGAAGCTGGATTTCCGCAAAAAACGGTTTGTCGATGGTAACCGTAACCGTTGCACCGCGTTGCCCGATGAAACTCTTGGTGTTGTAGGTCGTCAGGATGGAACCTTTTTCAAAGCTTTTAAGTGTTGCCGTTTCTATTTTGGGAATAGTACACCCACAACTAGCTCGTACACTCGCAATGTGCACGTCTTCTTTGTAAAGATTGGTTATCTCAAAGCGAAATTGTTGTTTGGAGTTGCGGGCAACCGTACCAAAATCGTGCTCGAGTGTCGCGAACATTTTTTTGGCCCAATCTTGGCCCTGTGCTGAAAGTGTTGCCAGGCTGAGGCAAGCGGTTAAAATCACCAGTGCGCAATGATTTCGGATGCGATTGTATTTTTGAAGTGAAAGCACGATGGTTAATTATTCGGTTAAATTATTAGTGGGCGTTGTGTTGGGGATTATAACAGAAAACGCATTTTTCAATTGCAGCTGAGGGGTTACCAGTGGGACCACAAATTTAGATTTGCCTATAAGCAAGTGGAAATTGAATTGCTGTTCAAGAAAACTACATATAAATGTTATATAATAAAAGTAACAGTAAATTAGAAGATAAAAAGAGGATGGGAATTATGCAGATGTTACTGATAGGTCGTTTGCCGCGTATTGTTTTGGCGACATGCTTGTTCGTCGTGCTGCTGAGTGGTTGTGGGAAGTCGAATCCAACGGAATCGACAAAGGAACTAGGGCTCACTGTACCGTTACAAACAGTCGTTTATCAAGCGCGGAATCCATTTACTCAGCGGATACCAATTCCGGATACGATGATGTTTCCGAAGGACATGCAGTGGCTCAATACAGGGCCATTAACTAAACGCGACTTGCGGGGCAAATTCGTAGTCTTGGATTTCTGGACGTATTGTTGCATCAATTGCCATCACATTCTTCCTAATTTGCGAAAGCTGGAAGAAGCGTACCCTGATGAAATTGTCGTGATCGGCGTTCATTCTGCGAAGTTTGATGAAGAAAAAGATACGCAAAATATTCGTGATGCGATTATTCGTCATGACATTCGGCATCCAGTTATTAATGATGCGGATCACAAGTTGTGGAATCTGTTTGGTGTGCAAAGTTGGCCGACGTTGATTGTGATTGATCCGGAAGGGTATTTTGTTGCAAAAAATGGAGGTGAAATTACTTTTGAGGCACTCGATGCGTTCTTCAAAAAGAACATGCCCTATTACGTTAACAATAAGTTGATTGACAAAACACCGGTGCGTTTTGAATTGGAAGATTTCAAAGTTGAGTCGACGCCGTTGAAGTATCCGGGGAAAGTGCTAGCAGATGAGTCCTCTCAGCGATTGTTTGTTACAGATAGTAGCCACAACCGGATAGTCATTGCTGATCTCGAAGGTAACGTTCAAGATATCATTGGTAGCGGCTCCGTCGGGCGGCAGAACGGTGGTTACGATGTCGCGACGTTTGATCATCCGCAGGGCCTTGCGTTGCATGAAAATACGTTGTACGTGGCCGATGTTGAGAATCATATGATTCGCAAGATTAACCTTGAATCAAAACAAGTGACGACTATCGCGGGAATTGGAAAACAAGGTCAGAATGCGTTCCCTGGGTCGACTCCGTCAAAACAATCTCGCCCGTGGTTCGGTAAGCCTAAATTTACCGGTCTCAATAGTCCGTGGGCATTGTGGGTACACAATACGGATTTGTTTATTGCGATGGCTGGGCCTCATCAAATTTGGCGGATGCCGCTCGATGAATCGATCATTGGACCCTATGCGGGTAATGGTCGCGAGGATATTGTCGATGGGCCGCTGTTGCCTAATCTTCCCTATGGTTTGGGATCAAGCTCTTTTGCACAACCTTCCGGCCTAACGTCTGACGGCGAGTATCTATATATCGCCGACAGCGAAGGTAGTTCGATTCGAGGCGTACCCTTCGATCGCAAGAAGTCGGTGATGACGGTAGTAGGAACCAGTGAATTACCGCGCGGGCGACTGTTCTATTTTGGCGATCAAGATGGACCCAAGGAAAAAGTGAAGCTGCAACATGTGTTGGGCGTGCAATTTCACGAAGGGAATATTTATATTACAGACACATACAACGATAAGGTCAAAGTCGTCGACGCAGCGACAGGGGCTACTAAAACGATTGCCGGAAATGTTAAGGGTGAGTTTGACGAACCTTCCGGTATTACAATCGCTGGCAATACATTATTTGTCGCCGATACCAATAATCATAAAATCCGGACGATTGAATTAGGGACGTTCAAAGTTGCTACGCTAGATTTTCCTGGATTAGAGCCACCAAAGACAGTAGAAGTCGTACCAGAGTTTACGGAAGCCGCTCGAATTGCGGTGCGTAGTGCCGATGTGCAGGCTGTTGATGGCAAGATTAAATTGGCCGTATCGCTCAAATTACCGATTGGTTGGAAGATGAATCCGCAAGCACCGCAGGTTTATTATGTGCAGGACACGAGTGACGGCGGACCACTGAAGATTGTAGCTAACGGTAAAGTGCACCTTGATAATCCAACGAACGAGTTTATTGTCGAAGTCCCAGTCAGTGGCACTGGTGAAGATGTGCTGACAGTCTCGATGGACTATTACTATTGCCAAGATAATGAAAACGGCTTGTGTAAAGTTGCCTCCGTCGTTTTTGAAATCCCATTGGTTATTTCCGAATCTGGTACTGCTAAGCCCGTGTCGCTGACACACTCGCCGGCAGCCTTTTAAACCGCGCGCCTCGTTTGCAAGGTTTCAAAGTCGATTGTAGAATACGGGTTTCATTCGAATCTCAAATTAGCCCATGTTGTGGTTTGATTTGCAAACTTATCTTTAGGTGAATACTGCATGTTTGATAGTCTAAGTGAAGGCCTGCAAGGCGCTATTAAGTCACTCAGCGGCAAAGGTCGATTGACGGAAGCGAATATGCGCGAAGGTTTGCAGTCCGTTGAGCAGTCGTTGCTCGAAGCAGACGTTAGCTATGATGTCGTCCAGCGATTTATGGGCAATGTGACTGAGCAAGCGCTCGGTGAAAAGGTATTGCTATCGCTTGATCCGAGTCAGCAAGTGATTGGGATTGTTCGCGATGAGTTGATTCAAATTCTTGGTGGTGAAGAGTCCGAACCTGTTTTGGATCAACCGGTCAACATTGTAATGCTCTGTGGTTTACAGGGTTCAGGGAAAACTACGACGACGGGGAAGTTGGCTCGGTTGTTGCGTGAGGAAGGGCATAAACCAGTGCTCGTGGCTGCCGACTTGCAACGTGCAGCGGCGATCGAGCAACTGCAAACGCTTGGAAAACAACTGGATATCCCCGTCTATAGCGAAGAAGGCTCTACCGACCCTGTTAAGGTCTGCCAAAACGGTATCAAGCAGGCCAAAGAACATGATGCGACCGTGGTGATTTTAGATACGGCAGGCCGATTGGCAATTGATGAAGAGTTGATGGCGCAGTTGGTGAATATTGATCGCCGAGTACAACCGCATCAGGTTTACTTGGTTGTCGACGGCATGACGGGCCAAGATGCCGTTAACAGCGCGAAGGCGTTTAATGAAGCCTTAGAACTTGATGGCGTGATCATGACGAAGCTTGACGGTGATGCTCGAGGTGGAGCGTTGTTGTCAGTCAAGGAAGTGACTGGGGTTCCGATAAAGTTCATTGGTACCGGTGAACATCTAGATGACCTCGAACCGTTTCGCCCGGAGGGTATGGCAGGGCGTATCCTTGGTCTTGGTGATATCCTCGGGCTAGTTGATGTCGCGCGGCAAGTCGTCGATGAAAAACAACAAGAAGAGCTCGAACGGAAGCTGCAAGAAGGTACTTTTACGCTTGATGATTTCAAGGGTCAAATTGAAAGCATGGCCCAACCTGGGCTCGTGAAAAAAATGCTCGGAATGCTCGGTGGCCCGATGGCTCAGCTCAATACGATGCTGGAAGACGATGAGACTGAAGGTGGTATGCGACGAACTGTTGGCATCATTAATTCTATGACTATGCTAGAGCGTCGCGACCCAAGTGTTATTTCATCACCGCGGCGAAACCGAATTGCACAGGGGGCAGGTGTCCAAGGTGGCGAAGTGACTCAATTGATCAAGCAATATGAGCAAATGAAGCCGATGATGGAGGGAATGGCCGGAAAAGGAATGAAGGAACGGCTTAAGGCGGTAAAAGAACTACAGGATGGAGCGATGGGCGGCGGAATGGGCGGCGGAACTCGACAAAAGAAGTCCACGGGCACTCGTTTAAGATCCTCTGATAAGAAGAAAAAACGCAAAGATCGAGAAAAAATGCTGCGACAATCGCGCCGGCGACGACGTTGAGCTATAAAACTGGGTCCGAGATGAAGAAAATTCGTTTTTGTCGGTTGCCCATTCGCGTTTCTAACCGCATATTGGTAGATTACAAGTGCTGTTCGTTAATGAAGACAGCACATTTTGGAGAAGATATTTAAAGGAGAGATCGTGGCAGTTCGTATTCGTCTGAAACGATTGGGTCGCACCCACCGTCCATTTTATCGTGTTTGCACGATGGATAGCCGTACACCTCGTAATGGTAAGGCTATTGAGGAATTGGGCTTTTATGACCCTATGGTAAAAGAAAAAGATGCACGTGTTCGTTTGAATAATGAACGGATTGCTTATTGGCTTAGCGTTGGAGCGAAGCCAACTGAGAAAGTTCAAGTCCTGATCAATAAATATGGTCCGGAAGGAACACACTTGGAAGCGCAGACCGAAGCATTTGAACGTTTGAAAACAAATAAACCGACAGCACCACCACCAGAAGCTTTGCCAGAATTAGACTCTGAGCCGACTGTAGAAGAATCTGCAACGGACGAGTCAGCTGAGCCAACGGATGATGCTGTCGTAGATACGCCAGCAACTGAAGAAGAAGCTGCACCGGCTGAAGAAGAAGCTGCACCGGCTGAAGAAGAAGCTGCACCGGCTGAAGAAGAAGCTGC
>JABJJO010000102.1 GCA_018660825.1 Planctomycetaceae bacterium
AACTTCGGCTTCAACTTCGGCTTCAACTTCGGCTTCAACTTCGGCTTCAACTTCGGCTTCAACTTCGGCTTCAACTTCGGCTTCAACTTCGGCTTCAACTTCGGCTTCAACTTCGGCTTCAACTTCGACTTCAACTTCGGCTTCAACTTCGGCTTCAACGCGATCAACCGGGCCTGGTTGATCGTTCTTTGGTTCTACTTCCTCAACAATGACTGCCCGTTGTTGAGGCTTGATTATGTCAGCCTGTTCTATCGGGTCGACCGATTGTAAGTCGTGTTCGGCTTCATTTTCAACACCATCGGTATTGGAGGTTAGTGGTTCGGTTTCATGTGGCGTTAATTTTGCGACTTCGTCTGCAACCGAGTCGACTTCCGTTTCAACCCCGATCGAACTACGGCCAAGTAGCCCAAATTGTTTATATGCAAGATCCCAGTCACTAATTACTGCTTCGAGAACTATTGTTTCGCCTTCGTTCCAAGAAGCAACCGCGCTGTTCATAGTCGCCGGCATAATAACTTTTACTCGATGTTCCGAGTCACTGATGGTACCGGTGACATAATAAGAATCGCGATATCCGTCTTCACGAACATAACTATAATTCTTGGCGATTTTCTCAAGAATCACACTGACACTATAAGTAACGTCTTGATCGAGTTCGTCGATAGCTTTACGCTTGTCGTACGAAGAATCAATAGCGTCTAGTGTGTTAAGTTGATCATAAATCGGTGTAGGTTGGCTGGCGGTCATCTTTTTACTTTAACCTCGACCCAGCACAGAATGAAGAGTAGTTTTGCAATGTTTTTGAGTTTTAACTTGCGTCTAATCAACTACTATTCGCTTGGCAGCTAGGATATTGAGTAAAATATGATGGGCTGGACGATATTTATTTTTATCTATTCCTTCGGATGCCAATTTGAAAGCGAAATTGCGACGATGAACAAAGTTCGATTTGGTGTGTTAGGAACCGCAAACATCGCCACCAAGGTAGGCCAGGCAATCAAGGCCGCCGCATCTGCGGAACTAGTGTCCATTGGCAGTCGTAATCTTGAGTTGGCAAAAGCGTGGGGAACCCAGCACGGTGCTCCTCGAGCCTATGGTAGTTATCAAGAAGTGTTGGCTGACGAAAGCATTGAAGCAGTATATATCCCACTGCCTCCGTCTCTGCACTGTGAGTGGACCGTGAGGGCGGCGGAAGCGGGGAAGCACGTCTTATGTGAAAAACCCACGGCACTCAATACCCAAGAAGTGGCCACAATGTTCGCAGCTTGCAAAGCCAATGGCGTACAGTTTATGGATGGAACGATGTGGTCGCATCACCCACGGACTGCGGAAATGAAAACGGTTTTAACAAGTGGGAAATTGGGGCGGCTACGCCGTATTACCTCAGCGTTTACGGTCAATATTGCAGACACCCCGCAACAAATACGGTTCAATCCGGCTCTTGGAGGTGGAGCGATCTATGATCTCGGTTGGTATTGCATTCGCGCCGCCTTGTGGGCGTTCGACGAACTACCCCAGCGAGTATACGCTACGGCCGAATATCACCGAGGAGTAGACATCAATGCGGCGGTTATGATGTGGTTCAGCAGCCAACGAACGGCAGCGTTTGACTGTGGCTTTGATATGGGTTTAAGGAAATGGTTTGAAGTGGCTGGTGAAGAGGGCAATTTGGTTTGCGATGATTTCCTCGCGCCGACTAATATTGATGCTCCCCGTTTTTGGACCCATGGCGAAAGTGGTAACAGTGAGACGCACTTAAGTGCAGGCGTAGTCCAGCAGACTGAGATGGTCCAACGGTTTTGCGAAATTGTGCGTGAAGGTACATTAGACGAACGGTGGTTCCGCGAATCATTCGATACGCAACGGGTCGTGGATACCTTAATGAAATCGCTACAGCTAAAAAGAGAGGTCGAGGTCGAAGATGCCTGAGATACTGCTAACGGAACTGATCGAAGGCCCCGCAGTGGACTGGTTAAGCGATCGATTTCAAGTTGTGTGCCTCCCCGATATTTGGCGTGACCCAGTAGGGCTAAGGACGTCAATGCAGGATGCGCGGGCAGTGATCGTGCGTAATCAAACTCAACTTACAAGCGAGCTAATCGAGTCTGCCAAGCGACTCGAGGTGATTGGCCGCGCGGGCGCCGGCTTAGATAATATTGATACTGTCGCTGCTGAGCAGTTAGGTATTGCCGTCTGCAACACGCCCGCTGAAAATTCATTGGCAGTGGCAGAACTCGTGATGGGTTTTATGCTGACGATGGCGCGGGAATTGCCAGCGGCTATTTCAACCACTCGAGCGGGTGGTTGGGACCGCATGCGATTTAACGGCGTCGAGCTACATGGAAAAACGCTTGGTTTAGTAGGATTCGGAAGGATTGGGCAATTGGTTGCCCGACGTGCTGCGGCGTTCGGCATGAAGATTGTCGCCCATGATGAATATTTGCCCAAGGATGCTGGTGTGTTGCAAGAACTGGACGTTTCCCTTGTCGGTTTTCATGAACTATTGGAAGTTGCCAATGTCGTTTCTTGTCATGTACCCTTGACCGTTGAAACGCAGGGTATGTTTAACGCCGTTGCCTTCGCAAAAATGCAGCAAGGAAGTTGGTTTATCAACGCTGCTCGAGGTGAAGTGGTTTGCGAGAAAGCTTTGGTCGCTAGTTTAGTCTCGGAGCAAATCGGAGCGGCAGCATTGGACGTTCGTGAGGTTGAACCGCCAGTGGATGTCCACAATACGGGATTAGCGTCTATGGAAAATGTGTATCTTACTCCGCACATCGGTGCATTTACAATTGAGTCGCAAACGCGTGTGCTGAAGAAAGTGTGCAGCGACGTTGCGGATGTATTAGACCGTAAGTGATCGCTAATTCAAAATGTATGTAAATATTACGCTATAATGATTGACGTAAATTATCTGTTGTTGTTTTTTGGGAGTTGAGATGAAATCTACTGCGTTGATGCTAATATTATTTCTTAGTTGCTGCACCTGTGTGCAAGCTCAACATGAGATCCTGTTGCATGGGAAAAATGGCTTAGCGGTCGTTAATAAAGCGGGTGAAACTACTTGGCAAATGCCATTTGGTGGAATCCACGACATTCATGTTCTTGAGAACGGCAACATTATGGTGCAACGAAACATGCACGAAATTGTTGAGATAGAACGTGAGAACAAAAAAATCGTATGGTCGTATAATTCGCGCACCCAAAACGGTAATCAAGGCAAGCCCTTAGAAGTGCATGCATTTCAGCCTCTCGGCAATGGCAATGTGATGATCGCTGAGTCAGGTGTGGGAAGGATTATCGAAGTCAACCGAGATGGAAAGATAGTAAAAGAAACAAAACTAGTCGTTGATTCCTCTCATCCGCATCGGGATACCCGCTTGGTAAGAAAAATCAAGAACGGGAACTATCTAGTCGCGCATGAAGGTGATGGAAAGATAAGAGAATATGATTTTGATTCCGGTAAAGTCATTTGGACATACGATGTACCGCTGACACAAAACCGCGCCGGCGGTCATGGACCCCAGGCATACGGGAATCAAGCGTTTTCTGCTGTGCGCCTAGGAAATGGAAATACACTCATTGGATGTGGCAATGGCCATACGGTATTAGAGGTAACACCACAGAAAAAAATTGTGTGGAAGTTGACACAAAAGGAGTTATCGGGCATCGTTTTCGCTTGGATTACCACGCTCGAAGTATTGCCCAATGGCAATTACGTCATTGGCAACTGCCACGCTGGGTCGGGGCAACCATTGTTGGTTGAAATCAATCCAAAGACGAAAGATGTTGTTTGGACATTCGATCGCTATGACGATTTTGGAAACAACGTATCCAATTCTTTGCTGTTAGATGTAGCGGGTAAATCGAATCGTTAGTTGTGTAACTCTTATTGATTAATTTCAAAAGTAAGCGTTAGTTTCTTCGCGAAGTCCGTCGTTTCAGAGCTTAGATCAACTTCAAATGGCCGTTCGAGGCTGTTACCAGCTAGATCCTCTAGTCGCGGATTGAGCGCGAGCGTATAGCGTCCCGCAGTCCACGGTTTGCTGGGGAATATCTTGACACGAGTTCCATCCCAGTCAGCTTGTTGTGAAATCTCAATAATCTCTTCATTGTTGGAACAAGCGGTGATGACTTTTCTGGCGGTCGCGAAGTCGAGCATTTCTCCAAAGGAAATAATAAGAGGTTCTACCGTATCTAACGTCGGCGGTGTCAGTTCCCAATTGTTAGGGTCGGGTTGTTCATGATCGGCGTTGGAGGCCGTAAATGCGTACCTTTTCTTAACACTACCGTCTAATGGTTGGCCCGCTTGAGTTTTCCATTGAGGATCAATTAATAGTAGATATCTATGGCCGGCGGTTAGTATACCTCCTAGATCTTCGTTTAAATTGACTCCGGTCTTTTGCCGTCCCGGATGAAACCATAGTGTAAGTCGTCTGTTCTGTTCATCCCATAAATCGATGTGACGAAATGGGCGCGGCACAAGTTCACCTGTGCGTAAATCCTTCAGTGAAAAATGTTCCCACGATTCAGTTGGCCGCATGGGTCTGCTGAAATGGACGTAAAACTTTAGGTGGTTCGCCGGTAATAGGCATTCATCAGGTGGGCAAATGAGAATCCTGGTTGGATCCTTGTCAGGGTTCCAAAACGAGTGGTCATATTCAGTGATTTGACCGCGAACTAGTTCCTGCGCGGCATATAAAACGTTTGTTGATACTCGTTGGTGTGGAGTGAAAATCAAAAAAGAAGGAACTTCGTCATTATCGTAACTGTACTCACCAGGCATTGGTGTGATCGTCTTAGTTGCTTTGTGATAGGGTCCAAAAATAATAATCTCAGACGGCGAGAGGTTTTTTCCCGCCTTGCCGAGTGAAACTAGTTCAATGGATACTTGTGCTTCGCCGTGCTCGACCGATACAAAAGGCGCGTCTGGTGTGAGTGGCGGATCAAGACAGCCCGTAAGGATGCAGCACCAGCAAAGAAAGACACTTAGAGACACCATTCGGATCGTTACGTATGGCTGCCGATCGTTGTAAGTGTCGCACATGTGCAGTGTCACATTGAGTCTAAGGGATGCTGTTGACGCAAGAAATTGTAAATCGCCGGTTGCACTAGGGCAGCTCTTTGACTTCAAGATCCATCGCGCCCTTGTTGTCTCGCAAAACCACCATTTCACGGTTATTCAATTTGGCGACATGGCGAACATAGAACAGCGCTTCAACAACCTCGATGCCGGCAGGACCTGTTTGTTTACTGACATCCCGTCGAGCAGCATCGGCATTGACCTTACTTGCCGTCAGGTAACTCATGTCGACTCGCACACCCCAATATTGGCTCGGCCCTAACGGTCGTTTTTCATGATGGAAACGGTCCGTGTTGGTAATCAGCCACTGCTTACCATCTTTTTCGTAGGTGAACATGTCTATTGGCCGATTGCCGCTTCCTAGTTCGACGACACTAGTTCCTTTGATTTTACTGTCCTTGGCGATGTCAGTTACTTTGAACTTTGCGATGGGTGTGCAGGCAAAGGAACCAACCACGTAATCTTCACCACCCTCGCGGTAGGGAATAAAAGACTGAATGGGTGCTCTGGTTTCCCATTTGCCATGTGCCACATGATAGGTCTCTGTACTGAATGCGTCACCGGACTTGCCGTGCGTAAGCGGTAGTGGCAATGAGAAGATTTTACTAGAAAATTCTTCGTTGCTCTGGCCGGCAGCGAGTACTCGACCATCTGTATACTCAACGCCGGAGATGTTTCGAATTTGCGATCCCTCACCAACTGGTAAAGGTACTCGAACGAAACGAATGGCGGTCAAATCCAAAATTGTTAGTTTTCCGTTGGCATCAAACGTAATGATGGCGGACGTGTTGTCTGTCTTGCGAATCGCTGAGACATAGATCATGCCGCTTTCAGGATTAACAGCCATGTCTGCGATGGAGAGATCAGCAGTCGAGACTCCCAGAGCAGTCGCGATTTTCTTATCTACGTCGTTTACTCGGCTCTTGAGTTTCTTGACCGGTCCAGTGTCGCCAGTCTCGATTGCGACCACAGCGCCACTACCTATATCGGCGATTAACAACACGCCATTGGGTGCAAAACTCATGCGTCCAATCCGCTTGATGGAGACGGTCCCCATTTGAACGTCCGCCAGGATAGGCTTGGATGTTTCAGCGGCCAAATCTGTTTGCGACCCTGGTGTGAAAAACAACGCGGCGCATAGGAATAAAATAGCGGTATAGCGAATAGACGGTTGGCGGATCATAGCGAAACTCTCTTAGGTTAGGTGAAGTTGTATATATAAAGCATACAAACAATTGTTGTACTTTGCACGCAATAATTACTATGGGTAAATCGGATTCCCATATAACAGCACACGCAATGGCATTCTCTGTATACTGTATTAATATTCCCCTACTTCATTTTTTACGGACCCCTTCTATGTCACGGACAATTAAACGATTATTACTCACGCATGTAGTGTTGGGTTTTCTGGGAACGACCGCGGTGCAACTCGCTGCTCGAGCGCCTACCGATAATCCAAATATCATTTTCATTATGGCCGACGATCTTGGTTACGGAGATCTCGGTTGCTATGGACAGCAAACGATAAAAACTCCCGTGTTGGATAAGATGGCTGCGGAGGGATTGCGATTCCGAAATTACTATGCGGGTTGTACTGTTTGCGCTTCGAGTCGCAGTGTTCTGATGACCGGTCAGCATATGGGGCATACGTGGGTACGAGGTAATGCGGGTGCCGACGCAAGTATTCAGACACTACGTCCGGAAGACGTCACGGTCGCTGAGTTACTTAAAACAGCAGGCTACAAAACCGCTCTCTGTGGTAAATGGGGCCTTGGTGACGACATTCAAGGGAATACGGGTCTCCCTCAAGACCAAGGATTCGATATTTTTTATGGGTACCTGAATCAAGTCCATGCACATAATTACTACCCTGAATTCTTATGGCGAGGAAAAGAAAAGGAAAAACTACGTAATGTCGTGCAGGGTTCTGGGAGAAAGTACGGTAGTTTTGAGGGGGGTTGGGCAACCACTCGGATTGACTACAGTCACGATCTCGTTGTTGCCGAGGCTCTTAAATTTATTAATACCAGTAAGGCGTCACCGTTTTTCTTGTATCTTGCTTTAACTATTCCCCACGCAAACAACGAGGGTTCACGTGGAACGGGCGATGGCCAAGAGGTTCCCGAATACGGAATCTATGACAAACTAGATTGGCCTAAACAGGATAAAGGACAAGCGGCCATGGTTACTCGTATGGATCGTGATATCGGTACGATATTGCAATTGTTAAAGGACCTTGGAATTGATGAAAACACCGTTGTGATGTTCACCAGTGACAATGGTCATCACAACGAAGGCGGACATAACCCTGCTCGATTTGATCCGAATGGACCTTTGCGAGGTATGAAGCGAGATTTGTACGAAGGTGGTATTCGTGTGCCGCTCATTGCACGGTGGCCAGGGCAAACCAAGCCGAATACGATTTCAAATCACATTGGCTATTTTGGAGATCTGATGGGGACGGTTGCTGAACTTGCAGGTGCGAAGGCGCCGCAACAATGTGATACAGTCAGTTTTGCTCCAAGTTTGCTAGGACAACCGACTAAGCAACATTCACATGCCTATTTGTATTGGGAGTTTTATGAGCGAGGTAGCAAGCAAGCTGTACGCGCTGGTGATTGGAAAGCGGTTCGTATGCCAATGTTTACTGGTAAAACAGAACTTTATAACCTAGCTCAGGATCTGGGCGAATCTAATAATTTGGCGGCGCAGCATCCCGAGATGGTAAGTCAGATGGAGGCGATGATGAAAGATGCACATACCCCCAATCCTAACTGGAAACCAAGAGGAGCGGTTAGTCCTAAACAGCCGGAACCTGGGGACGGTAAACCGAGGTTTTAGGCGTTGGTAATGTTGCGACAAATACGGGTATTATTGTTGCACACAAACCAATCGCTCGCGGTGTTCACCACTGGTTTCGTCGATGACACGTAAAAAGACTTGCTTGCCGCTAAAGGCTGGAGTCGACATGTGACCAGTGCCAAGTTGGTTTTTGGATATTACGTTCACCCCTGCACCCTCAGGTTTAAGCACCCAAGTCGTGCCGGTTTCACTGGACGCGTAGATATGGCCATTTGCGAGGATTGGGCTAGCGCTGAATTTACCACCAAGGCGTTGCTTCCAGACTTCCTCGCCAGTTTCTTTCTTCCATAAATAGGCAATGCCGTCGTCGGTAACCGTAAATAGATGGTTCGATAATACCAGTAGCGATGGGACATAAGTCCGCACGCTGTTTTTCCAGACGAGTTTTCCACTCCCATCGGCCAGCCAACACCAAGTTTCCCGTTTAGGATAACCGCCACTAGCGAAAATGTATTTGCCGTCGGTCGCTACATTCCCAACCACTTCTTCGGTGGTTCCATCATATTCCCAGTTAGGTTTTCCCGTGTCTGGATTGTAGCTAGCGATAATCTCACATCCAGCCATCAATAACTCGTCACGCCCGTTGAGGTGATAAATGGTCGGCGAAACATAGTTAGGGCACTTGGGCCGTGGTGTCTCCCAGAGGATCTCCCCGTTTTGTCTATCAACAGCGGTGAGTAGACCGCCACCGTCAGCTTTGTTGTCTGCCGCTAAAATCACCATCCTTTTATATAAGAGCGGAGATGCGCCAAATCCTTGATGCGACGCGAAACCGCCGTAAACATGTTCCCACACTAATTTTCCTTTTAGTGTTAGCGCGACGGTGAGGATCTTTTTGTCTCGGAAAAAGCTCGTATAGATTTGTTGGCCGTCGCAACTAACGCTACTCGAGGCAAAGGAATTCTTATTATTGTTATGATCAAAATTTCCTTGATAGATTTCTTTGTTCCAAAGTACATCACCTGTGGATCGATCAAAGCAGAGTACGTGCTGAGTTTGTTTTACTTCGTTCGCTGTTGTCAGAAACACACGATCGCCAACGACGGTGGGTGATGAATGCCCACGGCCAGGAATTTCAGCTTGCCAGCGAATGTTTGTATTGTCGTCCCAGGTGAGTGGTGGTTGCGCACTCGCCGCGGCGATTCCATTATGGTTTGGCCCTCGCCACCAACCCCAATCCGTATCATCGAGTTTTGGAAAACGTTCGGCTGCTGATAATGAAGCGGCCAGCAATATCAAAAAAGACGTTATTGCAAGTAATGATTTCATGTTAAAAGTCCGCTCAAAAAAGGCGTGAATAAAATAGAAGCTCTGAATCTTGGTTCCGCTGGATTGTCGCCGTGTGGTTAGGATAAAATAGGTTTGACAACCTTGCCATGAACGTCGGTCAATCGAAACTCACGACCCTGGAATTTATAGGTGAGGCGTTCGTGGTCGAGTCCAAGTTGATTGAGGATTGTCGCTTGCAGATCGTGAACGTGGATGGGATCTTTCGCGACGTTGTAGCAAAAATCATCCGACTCGCCGTATGTCATTCCTCCCCGAATTCCGCCGCCAGCCATCCAGAGGCTGAAGCAATAGGGATGGTGGTCTCTGCCGTGTTGTTTTTTGTTGTGCATGTCCCCTTGGCAAAATGGTGTCCGTCCGAATTCTCCTCCCCAAATTACGAGCGTGTCTTCCAGCAGACCCCGTTGTTTCAGGTCACGAACTAACCCAGCGGCTGGCTGATCCGTATCTTTTGTTTGTACTGAGAGTTGAGTTGGCAGATTGTTGTGTTGGTCCCAGCCGGCATGCATCAACTGAATGAAACGCACACCTTTCTCGGCTAAGCGCCGAGCTAGTAGGCAGTTCTGTGCAAAGGAACCTCGTCGCATAACGTCGGGTCCGTACAGGTCTAGGATGTGTTGTGGCTCCGTGTTGATGTCCGTTAAATCTGGAATAGAGGCCTGCATACGGTATGCCATTTCATATTGTGAAATCCGAGTCAAAATCTCGGGATCACCTATCTCTTGTTGTCGTAAACTGTTTAAGGCAGCGAGGTCATCCAGCAATGATTTTCGTAACTTGCGATCGATGCCATTGGGATTCGACAAGTATAGTACTGGGTCACCGTTACCTCGGAATTTGACACCTTGGTGATGGCTAGGTAAAAAACCAGATCCCCAATACCAGTCGTAGAATATTTGACCGCAACTCAGTTCGCGGTCGACGCTAGTCATCGCACAAAATGTTGGAAGTTCATCGTTGGCGCTGCCCAGTCCATAGGATAACCATGAGCCGAAACTTGGACGACCAGGCATCTCGCTGCCCGTCAGGAAGTAAGTGATTGCCGGTGCGTGATTAACAGCTTCGGTGTGCATTGACCGGACTAGACAAATATCATCAGCAATACTACCCATGTGGGGTACGAGCTGACTCATCTGTGTACCGCATTTACCATAAGGTCGGAACTTCCAAGGGGACGACAGCACCTTTTGCTCTTTGCCTTGAGTCATCGTAGACAATCGCTTGCCCTGCTGAATTGATTCCGGTAATTGCGTGTCACGAAATTTTGCCATGCCTGGTTTGTGATCAAACAAATCGACATGGGAGGGTGCACCATTTTGAAACATGTAGATGACACGTTTTGCTTTAGCGGGAAAGTGAGGTGCTTCCAAATCGGTCGCCGCTGGTATTGAGTCTGATGTTCCCATAAGCGACGACAGGGCAGCGATTCCCAGTCCTGTGCCGGTGTTGCCGAAGAATCGGCGCCGTGTTAACTGTTGGTTGAATTGAGTGATGGGGTCAGGGGGCATGATGGTCGCTAGCTGAGACTATTCTCGAGTAAGGAATTCATCTGTGTTAAAAAGCATATTGGCGATGTTTGTGTAAGTTGCAAGGTCTATCAGATCTTGATTATCGAAAGGATCTAGGGTTTGTTCGTAGGGCTTTTCACCAACCTGCAGCAGTTCCTTGCAGCGGTCTGGTGAATCTTGATAGTAGGCGTGAGCTTTGGTGAACATCTGTTGTAAGATGGCTTTCTCGGCCGCGGTTTCGTCGCGCAGTAGAGCGCCGCGGAAGAGTTGTTCCATGCGACGCTCGTGCTGATCGTGTTTTTGCATTACCCGCTGCGCAAAAACTCTCGCGGCTTCAACATAAGTGATGTCGTTTAGTGTTGTTAACGCATGTAGCGGGGTGTTCGTCCGCGCGGTACGGACGTTACAAGTCTGACGATTGGCTTCATCGAACATGTTTGGCGGACCCAGCGAGCGTCTCCAGAAGGTGTAGAGACTGCGACGATACAAGGCATCGCCTGAATCTTGTTGATATTTGATTTTCCCAAAACTAAAATCGGCCCAGAGACCTTCGGGCTGATAGGGCTTGACCGAAGGGCCTCCAAGTTTGGTAACCAACAATCCGGAAACCGCGAGCACCTGATCGCGAATTGTATGCGACGGTAGCCGAAATCTAGGGGAATGCGATAGGAGTCGATTGTAGGGATCTAGCTGTTGTGCTTTTATGGTTGTGTGAGACGATTGGCGATATGTAGCGCTCATTACCATCGTCTTGAGTAAGCGTTTCACGTCCCAGTTGTGTTCTTGGAAATCGGTAGCTAGCCAATCTAGCAGTAGCGGATGGCTCGGTAATTCGCCTTGAGTCCCAAAATCCTCGGTTGTTTTAACGATGCCGGTGCCGAAGATCTGTTGCCAAAAACGGTTAACCGTGACGCGTGCAGTGAGCGGGTTACGCGGAGATGTGATCCACTGCGCTAAGGCGAGCCGATTTCGGGGCGCGTCTTGTTCAAGTAGACCTAGACTGGCTGGTGTGCCGACTTGCAGTATTTCGTCATTTAAGGGTGAATCGTATTGCCCCACCGTTAGCATCTTTGTTTCGCGAACCTCGCTACGGTCACGCATCACCATAGTTTGTGAGAAACTAGCCCGCATTCGCTGTAGTTCGGTTTCTAATAGCACTCGTTGTTTGCGAGCAGAAACGGATTCCTCTGTGTGCTCTCGGTGATATTGTGAAACCAACTCGGTCTCAGCTACATTCCAATTGTCGCGGGGCTTAGCAAGAACGGATGCGATTTGTGATGGTGGCGCATCGTTTGTTTTTAGGGTTGGCTTGGAATCAGTCGTGGTGGCGAGCCTAAAATATCCAAGTGTATGTTTTTCATGTTTGGATTGATGACGTAGGGTAACGGTTAGTTGTTCGCCTTGTGCCAGAGTCAGTGGTTCCGCTAGGTAGAAAATGGCCTCTCGGTCGATCGCTGTCTTCAGTTCACCGTCCCAGATGGCCCAGCCAAATTCGGCACTGGACGAGCCATAATTAAAATAAAAACCACAATCACCAGCACTTTGTGATATTTTAATCAACAGTTGATTCTCACCCTGTTTTAAATCCACAGTGACTTGCTCTTGGTTCGCCACGACTCCGCGAAGAACCTTCTTGTTTAGTTTTTCGCTTCCGTTGACCCACACTCGAATTCCATCGTCACTACCCAGTTGTAAAACCAGCTTCATGTCCTGCGGTGCTGTTAAGGTGCGAAATAAATAATGGGCAATATTCTCCTGCGCGGGTAACGTATGTATTTTCCCATCAACGAATTCATCGCGCTGTTCCCAAGCAACATCTGCAACGGGTGTTGCCAAATCAACGGGAACGGTTTCATCAAAAAATGACTTATCGTGGGCAATGTCAAAGCTCTCAGCAGATAGCGCTCCCAAATATTGCCAAGGGGCTAAGTCGATGAGGGGGCTGAGCGTGTGTTTGACATCAAATGAGCTTTGAGTGAAATCAGCAACGGCATCTTGTATCTTAATGGGGCGGGGTTGCTTATCAGAGTGAGTTGCCGTTAACTCAAAACTGGTCAGCACGAAGTTGGAGGCTCGTCCTGGACCATTGAATTCGAGTTGTTCATGTGTAACGGGTTGCAGTCGAATCGCCTTGATGTTTTCCAGCCTTTGGTCAATCACGATGGTGTAATCGTCTTTGTCAGGAAGCTTGCCGGTAATAAGCACTCCGCCTTCGGAATCAATATTGGTGGTTGCACCTGCCGAACTGGTTGCACTAATGGGATGCAGAGCGTTCCAACCCAAGAAACGCCCATGGTGTTGATGTTCTGCTTGTAACGCTTGGATCCACTCGTTGCGACTTTGTTCTTCTTTTCCAGCAGGCAGCCGCGCCATGTCGCTGGCCTTTGCCAATTCTCGTTGGATGGAATCAAATCGTTGCCGTTGTTCGTCTGTGGGAACTTTTAGGACAGGGTTGGCATCGCCTCCGGCATCCACGCGTCCCGTTTCGTCGATGTTATTAAAGAATGCATACATTTCGTAATATTCATGTTGCGTAAGTGGATCGTATTTGTGGTCATGACAGCGAGCACAACCCACGGTAAGTCCCAGCCAGACCGTTCCTGTCGTCTCGGTGCGATCAAAAACGTATTCCACGCGGCTTTCTTCGGCGATCCGGCCACCTTCTCCGTTGAGGGGGTGGTTGCGATTAAATCCAGTTGCGATTCGTTGGTCGAGCGTTGGTGATTCCAGTAGATCCCCCGCTAGTTGTTCCACGGTGAATTGGTTAAATGGCATATTGTCATTAAACGCATTAATGACCCATGTCCGCCAGAAATGACTCGTTCGAGTACGGTCGCCTTGATAGCCATTGGTGTCCGAATACCGAGCGGCGACTAGCCAATTCCACGCGAAGTGTTCGCCATACTCGGGTTGCGCCAATAAATTGTCGACGATTTGTTCATAATGCTCGTCCGTAGGATTCGCTAAGAATGCTTGAGTCTGTATCGGGGTCGGGGGGAGACCGGTTAAATCGAGCGTTACTCGTCGTAGTAGAGTTGTCGCGGGAGCCGCGGTTGAGGGTTGAAGTTCAGTCGACTGCAGTTTGGCTAGTATGAATTGGTCTAGCGGGTTTCGTGAAAAGCTGGCAAGGCGTTTTTTAAGCTGAGGGACTGCGGGCTTAACGAGAGGCTGTAGTGACCAGTGGCCGGAGTAGTTTGCGCCTTGTTGTATCCATCGTGTGAGTAAGTTTATTTGCGCAGCGTTTAAGTTGCGATTGGAATCCGGCGGGGGCATTTGCAAATCGGAATCCGTGGAGGTGATTCGATGAATCAGTTCGCTTGAGGCAGGTTGATGTTGAATGATCAGCGGCGGGTCACGCTGTTCGGTGAACCCAGCTTGTGTGTCGAGTCTTAAGTCGGCTTCGCGTGTTTTGGCATCGGGGCCATGGCAGTGATAGCAATGGTTGGCGAGTATGGGACGAATGTCGCGATTGAATTCGATCGACGTTTCACCGTTGTCTGCCAACAATGTTGTTGCACCCGTTATCAACGTCGCGACTGCAATTACGAGCAGTGTAGGGATTGTTCGAGGCTGGTAATAGGTCGACATGGGAGGTGCGTTCACTTAACTGTTTCTGCACGAAGAAAGGAAGTGGTTCGTCAAATTACGGATATGCTTCAATAACGGCTAATATCTATTTTACACGATTAAATCAATGATTCCAACGATGGCAACGTAGCAATTAGTGTGGTTGTGACCACGACGGTTAACAACACTGAACCAGCCAACAATAGAAACAACTCAGTGCCGAGCAACTTGAATACTTGAAATCGTGAACAGCCAAGCAATCTCATCGTCTCGAGATCATGTTTGCGGACATTCAGAGATTGAAAAATAATCACAGTAATTAGCAATAATGTGACGCCTCCGAGAAGTAGAAAGATCCTTTGCAAAATTGTGTTCATTTGAAAGACGTAGCGCATAATGGTGTCGATTTCCACGTGGGGTCGCAATATTTGCAGGGACTTGTGGTTAATGTATTTTCCCTCCAAGACAACTTGATCCCGCTGTTCGTTGGGCCATATTAGGATTGCTGATATCGGATAGAGATTCCGATCGCCGTGAAAATGGATTTTATGTCGATTGGTCTCGTCTATTGTTCGGATGGATTTGTTAGGGCGGTGACCATCTGTAGCTTCGGCGAGTACGGAACTATTTGCTGCGGCAGTTCCCTGATCTGTACTGTCATGACCGTGTCCATAGCCATCGAGGATCCACGCGGTATCGAGCGACAGGAAGACTGCTCGATCGTCAGGTGTGCCGGATGGTTGTAGTCGACCGACGACTATCAAACTAAGTGGGGGAGTTGCACTGAGATCAAAAGGATTGGAGATGTCAGTTTGTATGACATCATCGCTGACGTCGACGAGTGCGCCCACAACGCATTCACCTGCTTGCGCGAACAAATGTCCGGACTGTACATTGAGACCGCGAACAGTGAAGTAATCTCTTACTGTTCCAATTACAGGGGTTGCCTGATCGTTGGCAGTGTGAAGAAGGTGAACCGGGATACATCGCAGCGACTTATTTGCAAGGATATGTGTCGCGTCTTGCCACTGCAGCGAGGGCAGAGGTTCTCCGAGAAAATACTGAACCTTGAGGACAGTGTCGAAGCGACTTCCTCGAGGCGATAGCATGACGGGAGGGTTGCCGCTACGAGTGTGCAGCGTTTGTAAATACTGACTTATAATATTGGACGTGACAATTGGTAAACTGACTGCTAACGAAATCGCGATGAGGATTGCCGCTGACTGTTTGCGGTGCGAAGCCAGATAGGCCCAAGCGAGTCGAATGATGGCAGCGGGGTGAATCATGATGCCACCGTCTTCATTAAAGATTCAAATTCTAAAACCTGATCGAATCGATTAATGGAATCGGTATCGTGTGTCACCGCGAGCACTGTGGCATTGTTTGAGCGAGCTTCAGAATTTATGAGTTCCCAAATGAGATCGCTGTTTTTGCGATCCAGATTGGCGGTAGGTTCGTCGGCAAAAATAACCGCAGGGTTATGGATTAACGCTCGGCAAACAGCTACCCGTTGCATTTCGCCACGGGATAGTTTGATAACCCGGCGATGCAACAGATGCGAGATGCCCACACGGTCAGCGAGTTCGTCTAGTCGAGCGATTGCGGGCGCACGGTCACCTACGCTCCCGAGCGTCACGCCTAACAGGATGTTGTCACGAAGGCTCAAGTATTCGACCAATCGGAAGTCTTGAAAGATAAATCCAAACTCTCGATTTCGCAAATCCCGAATTGCCATGTTAGACAGTTCCGACAGTTGCTGGCCTTTGATCGTGATCTCGCCAGTTTGAGAGCGTTCAATTCCCGACAACAGGCGCAGCAAAGTGGTTTTACCGCAGCCGCTTGGCCCAGTAATGACACATTGTGCCCCAGCAGCAACTTCCAATTTTGGGATGTCAAGTTTGAACTCCGAACTCGGATACCGAAAAATAAGGTCAGCGGCGGTGATTATCGGTTTGGTTTTTTGCATGAATAAAAGTTTGGGACGCTGTGAGTCTGGAAGATTGGCACGTTGCGTTTGTCTCTGATTGTAGTGGCTCCGCCACGTGAAGACCAATGGCCGGCAAACTGCGTTTTCACACGCTCTCTCGGAATTTGCTAATATAGAATGACAGAAATAGAATGAATCAAACATGTAATCGGAAAAATCGATGCGATATATCTATATAGTTTTGATGTTTGTTTGGACACTACAAGCACCCGTAGCGGCAAATGCGGAGAACATCGCTAGGGGCGTTGATTTTACGGCTGGCGCGGTGAATTCTGTACATCTGCGGGGAACATCCAAATCGGCAATCGTCTACGGTGTTGCCAATGATGCGGTCCCAGATGTTGATTTGATTTTGTTGTCCCACCATCGCCGAGACGTATTGTGGGCAGCCCGCCCAGTGGTCGAAGCTGGCGCGAAAGCGATTGCGCCATTGTCGGAAAAATCGTTGATCGAGAAGCCGGAGGAGTTTTGGGAGGAATTTCGCACAAAACGTTTTCATGATTACGCTCAGCAGTCGACAAAGATACTGGATCGTGCACTCGCCGTTGAGCGATGGGTTGTTTCCGGAGATGAGATAGACCTTGGTGAAATCAAGTTGAGGGTTATCGAAACGCCAGGGTTCACGCGCGGTAGCATTTCCTACCTGACGGACATTGACAGCACTCGCATCGTGTTTACCGGCGACATGATTTACGCGCCCGGTAAAGTGCTTGATCTTTACAGTTTTCAAGATGCTATCTCCGAGGCCAAAATTGGTGGTTATCATGGCTACGGTGGACGGCTCTCCGCTCTAATTACGAGTATCGACAAAGTGTTAGCACTCAAGCCAGATGTTCTCGTGCCTCTTCGTGGAGAAGTTATGCGGCGACCTACCGCTGCGTTGACACGATTGAAATTACGGGTTCAGCAACTTTACAAAGATTATCTGTCGACAACAGCGTTGAACTGGTATTTCAAACAGGAAAGAATGACGTTGAGTGCCAAGGGTATTCTTGACGAAAAGCAGGAAGTGTCGTTGATGCCCTACAGCTTGCACGAAGAAACGCCGGAATGGATTTGGGTTCGCGGAACTAGTCGTTTGGTGATCGCGGAAAATGGTCATGCCATGCTTGTTGATTGTGGTAACGATGGTGTGATTGACGCGGTGAAGGACCTCATTGAGCGAGGACTGGTAAAGCAAGTTGATTCTATCTTTGTCACACATTACCACGACGATCACACCAATTCAGTTCAAAACGCAGCTGAGTATTTTAAGTGCCCCGTTTATGCGGTAGCTAATTATGTCGATATTCTTGAGAATCCGGGTAGCTACCATATGCCTTGCCTGCACCACAACCCCATCAAGGATATTGTGAGCAAGCAAGATGGCGAGACGATGATGTTTCACGAGTTTAAGATGACGTTTCACACATTTCCGGGGCAGACTTTTTATCACGGAGCATTGCTGGTAGAAAAAGATGATCATTTACCAGTCTATTTTGTAGGGGATGCCTTTTCACCTTCGGGGATGGACGACTATTGTGTGCTCAATCGCAACTTAATGCATGAAAATGACGGGTACCTAATGTGCTTTGATCGAGTGCGTAAACTTGGTAACGAGTATTGGTTGATCAATGAACATATCCCCCATATTTTTCGATTCACCGAATCCGAATTAAATTACTTGGAGACACAGTTTCGAAAACGGATCAAGACCGTTAGCGCGTTGATACCATGGGATGATCCGAATTACGGTGTCGATGAGCAATGGGCGATGATTTATCCCTATGGCAGCACGGTTAAAAAAGGTGAGATTCGAGAGTTCGAAATCGTGTTTACCAATCACTCTTCTCGCAAGCGTCGCTACGATGTGAAATTGCGAATTCCAGAGGGGGCGAAGATGGTTAGTTTTGAAAGTTCAACCGTGATTGCCGGTGGAACATTAGGTAGCGTTCGGGCTAAAGTGCAAATGCCAAACATTGCGGGAACGTATTTGATTCGCGTGGATATTGCTTCGCAGGCAATCGATGTTCGCGACTGGATTGAAGCACTGGTGGTGGTTGAATGATTGTTCGCTGTGGTTGTGCAAATCGTACGCATTTCTCACATTCTCAAGCAAATGTCTACGGGTTCCTGTGGATGACGCTGGGGGTTGTTTTTGTGTTGGGGACAGTTGCGTCTGTGTCCGCTCATCCAATTTCCCTTACCGATGCTGTGGTGGACGTTCATAAGGATCATGTCCAGATCAAACTTGGTGTTGCGATTGAGGATTTGGTTCTGTACTACGAACTTAAGGCAAACAAAGAATTCAAATATCCTGCGGACAAATTGCGAGAAATGGCTAAAGAGCATCAGTCGTTTATTCACGAACGGTTGCAGATTCGAGGTGCGGACGGCAAGTTGTTAGCGGGGCGTGTTCAAGGAATGGACACAACTCAGATTCCAGAGGATGGCGTGCTGCAAACGGAAATAAAGTCACGTAGTATTAGCTATCAGATTAAGTATGCAATCGTCCAATCGCATCGCTTTTTAACGATTCGCCAGATGTTCGGTGAATTGCAACCTGCGTCGATGGATTGCTTACTACTGCACAATGGATTTTTACTGGAAAAGGCTCGTCAGCTTGCATCGGGACAAACATACACAATTGAGCTTGACTGGGATAATCCACCAACGGAAAGGCCAGATTACAAGACGTTTCGGCAAAACAAGGAAAAACAACTGCGACAACGCTTGGGGATTGCCAGCTACAGTATTTTATATTCCTTTCTTTATATAACACCTCGTGAAGTACGGCATGAAATTTTGGTACCGATGCTGACTCTCGAAAAATGGGTACCCCTGCAACGAAAAGACCAGGATTTTCTGGATGTGGATGAGCAAAAATCTGCCCAGAAGTCCTTGGCGGATTTTTTTGGTAAAGGTAATCCTGTTACGATCAATGGAACGGTGATCACGCCAACTCTTGAGCGCACAAGTTTCTTTGGCCTAGATATTCGTGACTTTGCCCTGAATGCCCCGCCCCGCCGCGTGAATGTATACCAAGCACGAGTTGGATTGATATTGAGTTACCGGCCAACCTCGCCAGTGCGTCAGTTAACTGTTGAATGGGATACTTACAATAAATATGCCCCAATTCTCAAGTCGCTCGTGTTGGTTAATGACGAAGACCCGTTTACCCAATTTTTCGTTAAGAACGCACCTGGGTTTGAGTGGACGTTAGCCAAGGTCAAACGTGATAAACCTCAGGGGCTCAAAGATGGTCTTAAGGCACAACAAATTTCACAGTCGTTGGGTAAGCAGATAGCTGGTAGTGTACTTCGCAATGTGTTCACTGCGATTAACAGAGATGATGATGGTGAGGTGTTTGACGCGTTGGCGGTTGCTGTTAGCCCCACGTTGATTCGTGAAATCTATTTACAAATAAAACGTGCATTGATTGTGGCCGAGCAGGGTTCTGCATCGTTGCACGTACGCGACGTAGTGGTAAACTCAGTCGTGATTACTCACGATGACGGGGAACAACTTACGATGCGGTGTCGCTGGCAAGTGACTGGCACCGTCGAACATTGGGGACATTTACACACGCGAGTTGACGAGTTTGTGGGGGAGTTGACTTTATCTAGAGAGCGTACTGGTTGGATGCTTGATAAGTTTCATGTGAGCGAACAAAAACAACAAGCAATTAAGACGACTTTACGTTATGGTGGATAATCCGCCGTGACAGACGAATTTGACATGCTTTTTTTACTAGCCAAACTGAAGTTAGAGGAACCCGACGAATGGAAAATATGTGGCACCGAGTCGTTGTAACTGCGGCGTTGATAGTATGTGTTTTTGTTGGTTCGACGAAAATTGGTCAAACTGCGGAAGTGGCGAAATTAGATACCGTCACCGAAGCACGTTGTATTAAGATTCTCAGGGGGGCTGTTCGTAGTGATGAATTTTGGCCTTCGATGCACGCTGCCGAGGCGTTGACTTTAGCAGGGCGAGGTGGCGAGGTGGTTAAATTGCTGACTCCGATGTTGCCTTTGGAAAAGGATGACCAAAAACGCTGCGGTTTAGCGCGGGAGTTGGTGCGTGCTGGACAACGTCAGCACGTCAACGTGTTGTTATCGATCATGGCGGGAGAAGATACGCATGGGCATGTCCATTCATGTGAAAGCATCTACAAGGTATTTGAAATTGGTGATGGCGTCTCGTTGCGGGCGGCGATCCAACCAGAAAATCCAATTAAGAAACAGTTGATGGCAGCGGCGGCGTTGGGTCGATGGGGGCATCCGCAGGCCATGAAAATTTTACGGAGTGCGGTGTCAAGTGAGGACCCGGACGAAGCACGGATTGCGGTTTGGGTGTTGGCTCGAATTGGCGATGCAACGGATGTTCCTTTACTACGAAAAAACATAGCGCGGTTCGATGACCCATTGGTTGTTGCATATTTTGAAAACTCGATGGCTACGTTAGGCGACTCGGCAGGGCTAATAGCGATGGCGAAGATGTTGCAAGGAGACGACCCGGCGTTGAAGGTTTATGCAGCGACGTTTGCCGGTGATGCGCGCGCCGTATCACTAGCTCCGTTATTGTTACCGCTGCTGGAACATGAAGTGCTCGATGTGCGAGTGCGAGGAGCTCAAACGTTACTGGTTTTAAGCAAACCGCTGACGGAATTGGATAAAAATCAGATTGTAACACAGGACGTGTTTGTGGCGACAGCGAAAAACCCGCGCTACAGTGAAGGTTCAATTGTGGCGTTGGCCGACGGTAGGTTGTTGTTTGCAACAACGGAATTTGCTGACAGTGCATCGGATTTTGCTAAGGCACGCATCATTGCGAAAACGTCAAAAGATGAGGGGGTGACTTGGAGTGAATCGCAGGTGTTACAGAAATCCGTTGGAAAACTTAATGTAATGTCCGTCACGATGTTGCGATTGACTAACGAAGGTCTTTACTCCGGTCCGCTGGGAATGTTTTATTTAGTTAAAAATGCTCATGATGATTTGGACGTCTGGTTAAAGGTGTCTAATGATGAAGGAAAAACATTTGGTGATGCGGTTTTGGTCACGAATCAACCTGGATATCATGTGATGAATAATGACCGAGTTCAGCGATTGTCGTCAGGCCGGTTGGTCGTTCCGGTGGCTTCCACGCCCGATGTATCGAAGGATAACCACTTTGTATCGAAGTGTTTCCTTTCTGATGATCAGGGATTAACTTGGCGTTTGGGCCAAGGTGAAATTGACTATGCTAAGCGTGGAGCGATGGAACCGGAGGTTGTGGAACTGGCAAGCAGCGAAGACGGCAGTGTCCGTTTAGCTATGTACATGCGAACCCAGTTGGGACACATTGCGGTTGGATATAGTCAAGATGGAGGAGAAACTTGGTCACAGGCAGTGGATGCGAAGATCCGCGCCCCAGAAGCACCGGCGACAATTCGCCGTGTCCCGTCAACCGGTGACTTGGTATTGGTTTGGAATGATAATTTCACGGCGGGTGCGGGGCATGGTGGAAAACGAACGCCGATGTCGATCGCGATTAGCCAAGATGATGGGAAAACATGGAAGAAAGTAGGTGATATTGAAACGAGTACGCAGCATACGTATGCTTACACGAGTCTATGTTTTGTCCGTGGCCGCATGGTGATGAGTTATTATGTTCGTGACGAATCTACCGGACGGATATCCAATCGTTTCCGTTCCCTTCCGATTAGCTGGTTATATAACTAAAGATTTTGACTGACGATTTAAATCCAATTTCTGTTGACGCCAATAATTGCGAAACTCGTAATCTCGTTGGATTACGCGAAATGTTTCAGAGGCGCGCGAAAACAACATTAATGTTGGTCTTAATAGCTGCGCCGTGGATCGCAGCGCATCTTGTGTTAAAAAAAGACGTTAGCGCAGCGCCTCATAATGATGATTGGCTTTATGCTCGCAGTGTTCAGGTGTTGTCGGAAGACGGACGGTATCAACATGTAACGCAGCATGGTCAATTAGCAGCGAGCGTGGTCAGTCACGTTGGCTGGGGGTGGCTCTTTACCGCGAATGAGTTTAGCTACGCTGGATTGCATCGCTCGCAAGCCGTCGCCGGATGGCTGGTTTGTTGTTTTCTGTTTTTGCTTGCACGGAAACTTGGCAGTGATACTGGCCCAGCCCTCGTCGCAGTCGCTGCCCTGCTCGTGAACCCGTTGTTTTGGGGGCACACGTTTACTTTTATGACGGATATTACTGCACTGATGTATATGTCGGCTGCCCTGCTCTGTTTTGTTTCGAGCCAGAATTTACAGCGAATCTCTTATCTGGTTGCGGGCAGTGTTTTGGCCGCACTGGCATTGTGGAGTCGACAAACACATGTCTTAGTGATTCTAGTGCCATTGGTGGTGCTAGTGTTTCGGCGTAACGACTTCTCTTTGCTACAAATCGGTCTCCGGATAGGGGCTATTACTTGTATACCCGTCATTGCTTGGGGGGTGTTTGAATTTGGATTGCTGGTCCCAGGCGACCAACAACGGGTTTCGATTATTTCAGTCAAGCAATGGGACACAGCGCACGCGAAACAAGCGGGCATTTATTTGTATGGTTTGGTGTTGTTAATGGGGATGTTGTTGTTGCCGTTAGCCGTTTTAGCCTTAGCGAAGATTCGCAATCGAAACGAAACTCCCATGCCGGTTAATTGGTTGTTGGCAGGCGTTGTGCTGCTGGGCCCGCTAGCAATACTGTTTTGGACTGGTGGTCGAGGCGTGATAACGCAATCGGTGGGTTATTTTCTGCAGAATGCACATTTTGGTCCAGTGTTGTTTGCGGATTTGCCTCATGCGGATGGAAGTTGGAGTTACTTGGGTGATGTAAAGTGGACACCATTGGTGTGGCAAGTGATCACAGTTTTATCGATCCTGTCCGGTGCGTGTGTGGTGGCTTGTGCGACAGTGAAAACGCATCGCGGGCAACGATTTGAAGTTCCAAGTAACAGGCATCACTGGCGGTTTGGATTGATCGTGCTAATGGGAGCGGAAATAGTGTTCATGGTTACCATGGTCACTAATATTGTGGATCGGTATTGGCTCGTTTTGTTTGTTCCGGTTTTGTTATGGGTGGTGACCAGTGATGCGATGCGAAAAAGTGTTCATTTGCGTCGCCCGGCAGCAACAATGTTGTGGTTAGCGTTGTTACTGCTTGGGTTTATCAGTGTTGCCTTTACTCATGACTGGCTAGTTTTCAATAACCAACGCGCGGCTCAAATGACCCAGTGGCTCAATAGTCCGGGAGTGGAAGCTCATGATATCGATTTGGGTGCGGATTTTAACGGTTGGCTACGAACAGCCGAGGATTACCATAGCCTGCAAAGGCCGGGTGACGAGACCCGTAGTTGGCGTGGTCATGCTACTAAAGCGTTGGCGCACCGAGATCGCGTGGGTTGGGATATCGTTGCCGTTCGCCGGTGGCGCAGTTGGGCTACGGGTAAATTGCAGAAATTATACGTGCTGGAAAAACGGACCGCTAATTAATCGGCAGCTGCGCGTCGGTACTGACTACTTCCAATTGTCAGTTCTAAATGGTGAAGCGGGCAGACCGTTTTTGTTCGATAGATTAGGCTCTGCAAGTTGATGCCAAGCATATCGGACTGCTACAGGAGCCTTCACCAGAGGAGACGATACAACAACCGTATCGCCTACAACAACGGCCGTTGCTGCAACAAAGGCTTTGTCAGCTCCTGCAACTTGAAAGTGGGAAAGCGATTTGCCGTCACGAGCGATTAGTCCATCGCCGACGTGGTTAAAAGCGATAGTGATTTTATCACCAACGGTTTTGTGCGATTTATACAGTGGCCCAGAATAGACAAGGTCCTTTTGTCCATACGTGTTAGCCAAAGCCCATAATGCTAACCGCTTGCCCACGTCCTGTTTGTTGCTTGGGTGGATGTTTTTGATATTTCCAATGTCGACAGTGACGGCCATGCCAGTGTTTTTGATTTGCAGAGCGGCAGTTTGCGCTTCCCAAATTTCCGGAAGTGCGGTGACGCTACCGCCATAAGTGTAAGGTGCGAGTTGTACGAATAGGAAAGGCATGTCGGGATTTGAAAAGACGTCACGCCAGCCATTAACTAAAGCCCTCTTCTTTTCGTAATACATCATTCCGTCACCACGGTTGGACTCGCCTTGATACCAAATAGCACCTTGGAAATTGAAATGGCGGAAATTGTGAATCATGCCGTTGTACAATGCTAATGCCGATTGGTGATTGACTTGTCCCTTAGGGTTTACAGCAGGGAAATCAGCGAGATTGTCAGCAATAGATTTCAAAGCGGGAACGGACTTGAATCCTGATGGTGAGGTCCACGGTTCGATACGAGTTCCACCCCAGTTTGAGCCGATCAGGCCGATTGGGATATCAAGTTCAACTTGGAGGTGGCGAGCGAAAAAGTAACCTACCGCTGTGAATGCACCGACTGTTTTAGGCTCAGATTCTTGCCAACCGCTCGACATGATATTGTCTTCGGGCTTCGCTGACGGACGGTGGGGAAATTTAATGTGACGGATGCTCGGATGAGTACTGCTGGCTATTTCTTGTTGAGCATTGTCTGATCTGCTGACGGTCCATTCCATGTTGGATTGCCCCGAGCAGAGCCAAACTTCACCGACTAGCACGTTCTTTAGTGATAGTTCGCTACTGCCTTTGATGGCGATCGTATGTGGGCCGCCGGCAGCGAGCTTTTCGAGTGAAACGATCCATTGTCCATCAGAATCGGTGGTTGCCTGAGCGGAATGACCAGCCACAGAGACGTCGACTTTTTGCCCTGCTTCGTCCCAACCCCAAATAACGATTGGTTGATTGCGTTGCAGTACCATGTTCTCACCGATGATCGATGGTATCGACGTCTCAGCGTGTGCCGAGATGGAGAGAAAAAAGATAGCAAAACAACAAGCGAATGTTGAGAATCGAGTATTCATAGTGCGCGAATCCGTATGTTTGAGGGGGTAGTAAGTGGCAGTTGAACTTCGATTTTAATCGAGGATAGACTATAATTCCACTGTGAGGACTATAAATGTTATCTTTTATTGTTGGTTGTTGAGTTAGTAAAAGTTAGACGTGTGTGATAACGTCGACTTTGAGGCAAGGCAGGCGGAGCACATGAATGATTCATCGATGATTGCGAATCAAGAACAATTAGGAGATACCGCTCGATTAGATCGTCGTGATTTGTTGCAGATCGGTTGTTCGAGCTTTCTCGGTTTGTCCCTGCCTAGTTTGCTAAAAGCGACCGCAGGTAAACGTAATGGAAAATCGGTTATTTTGGTTTTTCAAACGGGTGGTGGTAGTCAGCTTGATACGTTTGATCCCAAGCCCGACGCGCCTGACAATGTGCGAGGCGAGTTTTCGACAATACAGACG
>JABJJO010000053.1 GCA_018660825.1 Planctomycetaceae bacterium
CAATATAACCGTGCTCAAGTAAGAATTCACTGGTTTGAAATCCTTCGGGCAATTCAATTCCAATCGTCGCTTTAATAGTACGAGGCCCCGCAAACCCAATCAAGGCACGAGGTTCAGCAAAACAAATGTCTCCCAGAGCAGCGAAACTTGCGGCAACACCACCCATTGTCGGATTAGTCAATACAGAGATAAAGAGCCCGCCTGCTGTGTCGAATCGACCTAAAGCCGCTGAGACCTTGGCCATCTGCATCAACGACAATATCCCTTCGTGCATACGCGCACCACCCCCAGAGCCACTGATGATAATTAACGGTAACTGTTGCTCCGTCGCACGCTCGATTAATCGAGTCAACCGTTCTCCTACAACCGAACCCATACTACCCATAATAAAAGCAGAATCCGTAATTCCAATTGCTACACGACGAGCACGAATCATGCCGGTTCCAGTCAATGCGGCGTCACTCAAGCCGGTTCTTTTTTGCTCAGCAACTAAACGGTCGACGTATTTCTTTTTATCTTCGAATTCCAACGGATCCGTTGGCATCAGATCAGCATCCAATTCTTCAAACGTACCCGTATCTAAGACTTGGATGATGCGCTGCTGTGCTGAAACATAAAAATGGTGTTCACATTCAGGACATACCCCCAAACGCTCTTCAATCGTTTGCTTATAGATAGTTTGTTGACATCCAGGACACTTCACCCACAGTCCTTCAGGGACTCCGCGCTTCTGTCGTTTTTCAGTTTCTGCACTACTCGCCATCAAACTATCCACAGATTTTTTGGTTGGTATGACTTCAATACACTACGTTTTAAAATTTTTGAATCGCTACTGCTTGCTAACAAGAACGCATCAGTAACATCGCCCACAAAAAAAAATTACCTTAGCATATCTTAACATTTGTAAACTAGCACGCCGGATTGAACCATCCCCTAAAAGCATAAAAGGGCCTGATTCATTGCTCCATAATTGCAAAAATCCCTTAATATGAGCCCTCTCGGCTGCCCAAGTCGTTTAACTCAGTCATGGCAGCAGAATAGCTCGGTTGACGAAAAATACCGGATCCTACGACCATCCAAGTTGCGCCGCTTTGACGACAGCGACCAATAGTTTCCGTGTTGACCCCGCCGTCGACCTCCAAAATAAACTCGAGACTCCGCTCGGCACGTAACTGTACTAAATGTTCCATTTTCTCTAAAGCAACAGGATTAAATGCTTGACCACCAAATCCCGCATCAACGCTCATCACTAAAACTAAATCGCAGAATTCGAGGGCGTCTTCTATCTCTGCGATGGGAGTGCTGGGGTTAAGAGTGATACCGCTGGCCATACCCAACGAACGGATTTCCTGAACCACGTCCACTGCTGAGTCACACGCCTCGACATGGACAGTCAATAAATCCGCCCCCGCTTCACTGAATTGAGTAAGGTATTGCTCGGGGTGAGCAATCATCAAATGCACGTCTAGCGGCAACTCGGTATGGTCACGGATACCCTTTACGACCGGTAAGCCATAAGACAAATTCGGTACAAAAACACCATCCATCACATCCAAGTGCAAAGCCTCAACACCTGCTTGTTCGAGTTGGCATAGTTCAGTTTTTAGATCACCAAAATCACACAGCAATAGAGACGGCAACACCAATGGTCGTGGATCTGCTGAATTGCGTAACTTGAGGATCTTGTCGCGTTGACTCATAAAAGAGTGCTCTTTCTATTTCCACTGAACACACGAGTAGTTACCACTGGTGATCTAAAATCAATGCTTGGGGTAAATCGTCAATGTGTTCTAATCCAAAGACATTCAGGAAACGTTCCGTCGTATAGTATATCGATTTACGCGGCTTTTCGTCTAACCGCTCAAGCCGTAAAATTTCTCGTCGAACCAATTCTCTCAGAATAGACTGACTCGGGCGGTCACGCATCTCGTCGATTTCATTTCGACTTATTCCTTGATTATAAGCTACGATTGCCAAAACATCGATTGCCGCCTGCGACAGACGCTTTTCCCGAATCTCGCCATAAAACCGCTCTCGTAAACTATGAAATTCCTCACGCAACGCCAGCACATATCCTTTGCCGACAGATTTAATGTGTAGTGCCGAATTCTGATCGTCATAGGTCGCATTCAAATCTTTCACCAACTCATGTATTTCACGCGTCGTCACACCGCGCATCATGCCAGCGACATTCTTCGCAACCAATGGTTCACCTGTCGGATGCCCCACAAATAACATCGACTCCAAAATCGACTTTGGTGTCAAATCTGCGCTATCGATTTCCTCTGGTGCCACTAATGTCGCAACTTCCTGAGAAATGGAGTCGTCTGTCGCATCATCGATATCCGAATTATCTTCAGGGACACCTGCATATGGGCTTTCACCCTCAGATACTAATTGCGCATAAACATCGCTCAGTTCATCCAGCGATGCGCCCGTGTCGTCACTGCCCTGATAGAACTCATTAAGCCCCATTTGATCAGGATCAACCGGCATTGCCCGCTGGGCCAACCTATCTTGCTGGTCCTTTTGTTCCGCGTCTATAGAATCCTCGTTTTGCATGGCAATACTATAAGAATTCGTATCGCTTCTCCACAAGGTCGAAAGAATATTTGTGGCCCCAGTTTACCCACTACAGACCCAGCAGGGTGTTGCCGATTCGAGGTAATAGGCGTATTAAATGGTTCCTATTGCCGTGCACCAACCTCTTGCTTCATAAACGCTAATGCATCACGAGCTAACTGTTCTTCCGAGTCATACATTCGCCGCCAAATCTTCGTGGCCGCAGCAATCTCCGGTAATGCTAGACCGAAAGCTTCGACAACCATCCAACCGTCATAGCCAACTTCCATTAATGTGTCAAAGTTCTCTTGCCAATTCACGTTCCCAGTACCAGGTGTACTGCGATCGTTCTCCGAGATATGAACATGCGTTAATACGTCTTGGCAGGAACGAATCGCTGCGGCAATATTCTTTTCTTCAATATTACTGTGAAAGGTGTCATACATCATACGGCAACTCGGGTGGTCCACTTCACGGACGAATCTAGCAGCATCACTGTGCGTGTTGAGCAAATATGTTTCAAAGCGATTCAAACATTCAACGCCTAACATAACTCCAACGCTACCAGCATGTTCGGCAACTTGCCGCATACTATCCACACCCCATTTCCATTCATCTTCAGTCGGCCCCGCACCACTGAAAATACCCAACGCTGAATGATACGGCCCCACTAGGTTCTGTGCGCCCACCGCCGCGGCATTATCTAACGCTTCCTTGTTGTTTGCCACACCTAATGCACGAACTGTCGGGTCTGAACTTATCGGATTGTCTTCCTCGCCTCGAACCGTAACAATTGTGCGTTCCAGACCAATCGAATCTAGCCGCTCACCCCATTTTATGTGCAAGTCTAAGTCATAAGCAAACAACGGCAATTCAACTCCGTCGTATCCCATCTCTTTCAACGATTCCACAACGGGAATCATGTCGTCGTTCATCTCGCCTGTCCATAACAGCAGGTTCATTCCATATTTCATCGTTCACTCTCCTTCGAGTTCATTAAATGTTCGTCGTTTGTATTGTATCAGGACTTAATAATTCATGTTGCAGCGTCAACACACGTTCACGAAAACCGCTAAATAGAGCGATAACCGTATCGTCGAATTGTTCTAAGCCAACCCGCTTCATAACTTGGTTCAAGCGGTATGCTAGTCGATCGTCATCTATATAATCAAACAAAAACTGTTCACGTTGAAAAGCATCGAACAATCGCACAAAGTCATCCGTCGGACGCTTTGCGACTCGGTTGATGAACCTCTGAATAAACATCGCATCCACGGCCTCCATGTTTTCATAATACCGCTCTAGTAATCCCGGATTTTGTTGAGTTAAATGAGCATCGAGCAATAACTCAATAACGATATGACCTAGAAACCAAGGGCGCATCGATTCATCATCCGGATGCACGTCGCGTATTGTCTTGGAAAACTCTAAATTCAGCGTTTGAAAGACTTCGTTCGCATGAAACCAACGGTCGTCATCCAAGTGCTGAGCGATCCCTCGTGCGACTTCGACAACCGCCGGATCTGCATCGTTGAAAAACGGTTCCAGCGATTTGCGCCGTATCCGTACTTTGCGATCAATCACGCTCAACATGTCCGGCACGCCTGTGCTGGCCATAAACAACGGGCGATCAAGAAATTCGATAGCATGTGAGAAATAATTCATGCGGTTGAATAACTCTAGCCAATGTCTTGCCAACTGCCGTCTTCAGCAGACTTTAATACAGCGTCGCAGACTTTTTGAGTTTCCAATGCATCTCGGAAAGTCGGCCCTGCAGGTGTACCACTCGCTAAACCCTCAAGGAAATCAGCGACTTGGTGCACAAAGGTATGCTCATAACCAATCTGTAATCCAGGTACCCACCAATGGTCCATATAAGGTTGATCACCATCGGTGACATGGATACTACGCCACCCGCGAACAACCGAATCATCATTATGATCAAAGTACTCTAGGCGGTGCAGATCATGTAAGTCCCACCGGATAGATGCATTTTCGCCATTGATTTCTAATGTGTATAACGCCTTGTGTCCCCGTGCATATCGAGTCGACTCAAACAATGCTAATGAACCGTTACTGAAACGACCCATGAAGGTACATGCATCGTCGATCGTCACAGGCATGACTTCGCCCGTCGCCTGATGTACTCGTTCCTTAATAAACGTTTCCGTCATCGCAGTGACGCTATCAAGGCTACCATTGAGCCATAAAGCAGTATCGATACAGTGAGCTAATAGGTCACCGGTTACGCCAGAGCCCGCCGCCTTGGCGTCGAGGCGCCATAGTCCTTCACCCCCTTGAGGGAGATCTGTCGAGATTGTCCAATCTTGGAGAAAATTAGCTCGATAATGGAAAATACGCCCCAACCGTCCTTCATCAATCAGTTGTTTTGCTAATGTGACTGCAGGCACTCGGCGATAGTTGTACCACACAATATTGGCAACGCCAGCTTTTTCCACGGCATCACACATTTCTTCGCCTTCGGCAGTGTCCATTGCCAGTGGTTTTTCACAGAGAATCATCTTGCCAGCTTCAGCACAAGCAATTGCAATTTCCTTGTGTAGATTGTTAGGCACACAAATATCAACTGCATCAATATCATCTCGAGCAACCAATGCTCGCCAATCCGTTTCAATAGATTCGTATCCCCAGTTATCGGCAAACTTTTGGATGTTCTCTTCGTTACGTGCACAAGCTGCTTTTAAGACGGGCTGATATTCCAAATCAAAAAAATGGCCCACTTTACAGTAAGCGTTGGAATGGGTACGGCCCATAAATCCGTAGCCGATCATGCCAATGTTGAGAGGTTTCTTCGCCATGGTGCTTCACTTTCTTTTCACTAACTGTCGTTAATACTTTATTGTTTAAAATGTAATCGGAGGGTCTATACTTTTGGGCTCTAACTGTGTGCATTACGCACATCGACCATCGCTTTGAGAATCGCATTCCACGTACTTGGTGATTCCAGTACCGAATTAGGGAACATGCAGCCATCCCAACAGATATGTTGTATCCCCCGCTCATGGGCACCTTCCAGCCAATACCCTGCGGTTTTGGTGATATCTAGTTTTCCATTAGGATCGTCGGCTTGGCAGTGCTTCCCTGTTTTGTCATGCGTCCCGGCGCCATGTACTGTGCCATCGTTTTGGGCAACATGAAAGTCAATAGTCCAAGGCCGTAATTTATCGGTCAACGTTTCATAAGCCGCATAGAATTCTTCTTCACTATAGCCTGCTTGCAATAACGCGTGTTCGGGGGCGTTGTAGCCCATGAGATACAAATAAGTATGGGCTTGATCCGCTTGGAACCCTAATGTTTCAGGCATGCCGACGCCTTCGAGCAAATCAAGCATATCTTTCCAACTGTGCATCCCAGCCCAGCAAATCTCTCCTTCGGCGGCCAATCGTTCATCATTATCTGCAGCGATATTAGCTGCCTTGGTAAACGTTTCAATAATCCGCGCGGTGCCGGCTGCGGAATCTTCACGCCATTTATCGATACCAAACTCGGCTGAATCAATGCGAATAACACCATATTGGCGAATGCCATGTTCATTGAAAATCTTAGCAATACGGCAGGCCTTGGTAATAGCACTGAGAAATTTTTCCTGCTGTTCGTCACTCCCCATTGCGGAATCGCCAACAGTACCCGGCCAAATCGGAGCAACCAAAGAGCCGACGACTAAGTCATAGCTGGCAATTTGATCAGCGATGCGGCGAATATCGTCTTCACTAGCATCCGGGTTGGTATGCGGTTTAAACAAAAAATAGTCAACGCCGTCAAACTTCTGACCGTCCACTTCCGCAGCAGCTGTCCACTGCAACATTTGGTCTAAACTGATTGACGGTTCTTGACCTTCTTCGTCACCTTTACCAACTAAGCCAGGCCACATTGCGTTGTGCAGTTTTAAGGAAGTCATTTGTCTGTCTCCTGTCGTAAAATGAAATCTTTTCGTATTGCCGTTTGATTGTTAGCTATTTTTGTAGTCGCCCATGACTGGAAGATTCGCGTGGACATCAGGCCCAAAGTAGCGCAAGCCTACTAGGTCTTCGGCACCGGTGTTTTCAATTTCCACGCCGCGTGTCGCTGCTTCGTGCGTAATAAAGACTTCGTCTTCAGTATGCTCACCAAAACGGATCAAAGCGGGAGTTTGTAATGCCATTGATCCAATGCGACCTTTGCCTTGAGTAGTAATCCAGCTACTAGCACCAGGATCCTGCAGCGTACACTTTGCCCCCGGAGCGATGGTAAGTTCTTTGGCACTAAAGAGTTGTTTACTATCAACCGTTCCATACACAATCCAGCGATCGGTATAGCCAGCACCACTTTTCTCAGAATCAACGATCGGTTCAAGATAGTTATTATCTTTAAAGTTAGGATCAATGTTTTTTTCCCAGTCGAGTTGCCCCATGATAAAATCTAAATCCTGATGTTTTTCTTCAGGCATATCTTTCACAAGCAATGACCAAGGAACATATCGACCTTCGACGATCGATTGGAACATACCAAAAACATCGCTTCCCCACTGTGGTTCGTAAGTACATAGAGACCCTGGAGCGTGCAAGACACCTGGTGGAATGAGCCAGCCAGTACCGCGTTTCAAACGATAAGCCTTGGACAAATCTAGGATACCATTGTCACCTTTGTTCCAATCTTCCAAGCACTTGCGAACTTGAGCCTTGGTCGTGCCGGGTTCGAGTCCCATAAAGGTATAACTGAAATTATTGTCAACGTTGTTATATTGTGGTGCAAAGTAATAGCTCTCGGGCTTGCCCTCTTGCCCAACTAACTCGGCATCTTCAAATCGTTGATGCATATGGTGAGGAATGGGTCCCATGTTGTCAAAGAACTTGGAGTAAATGGGCCAGCGATCATACTTGTCGTAAATTGTGGAGCCAATAACTCGACTACCAGCTTCGCTAACTGCGTCTCGTAATAGAAATGTCTTACCTTCGAATGAACAGAAACTAAGCCCTTCGTGCCAGACACGGCCTTCATTAGCCGCTTCGGTAGTCGAACCAAACCAGCGTTCATCAATACCACCACGGTCCGCACCATATGCGTACAAGTCATCGGCATGCAGGCGTAATCGTCGTCCTGGATGGAGAAAACTACGAGGTACCCAAGTTGGAGTCAATCGCAGCAAGCCTTCGCCGGCATCTAATGCGCTATCGAGAATCCCTGAAACATTATCCGAAACCAAATTTTCTTCTGCCAACATGAAAACGAGCCCTTTCTAATGGCTTTCACTGATAATTCATTACCACACTTTTCTAGCCATTCATTCTACTATAGGCAACGAGAAACGTCGTCCCCCCCTAGCGCGGGAGCCGGCCCGCGAACATCGTTACCCGACACGGATTAGGTGGGCAACAACGTATCAGCCGCGCTCAGTAATCAACTCCTACGGCGCACACCAGTCAGCTTGTGGGGTGGTATGGATGATGGGCTGTTGATTCCCTTGGAGCACAGCAATCCGTTTTTCGGTAGCGTCAATTTGCATAGCGTCCACTAGAAACCGCATCGTTAAATTAAGCTGTGAAGAAGAGTTTCCCGGCAGTGATATCTCTCGACCATGAGTCGCTTCAAACGAGCGCGGATTAGGATAGTTCGTCCCTGGTTCAATGCCTGTCACATAACCGTCCTCAAGTGCCGTCGTATTCTTCCACATAGAAAAACAAGGAAGCTCATTGACGTTATACGCAAGGTTAACACCTTGAGTGCTCTGAGCGTTTTTAAGTAATACTTCCGTGTCGCCCGCGGCATCACCGAGCAGGGTCAAAAAATAAACCTGTTCTTCAAAACCTGTTTTCGGAGCATCGTAACGCGACCAATTTGGCATACCAGTAGCTGCATGGTCATTGCGAGGAACCAATTCTTTAATCGGAACGATGACTTGTGCCCCCTCACCAAGTAGTGGCTCGCCATAGTTGCAGTGATAAAGCACTTGGGCTGCTGTCGGACTAGCAGATAAATTTCTAATCGTGTCGTAAATCTGCAGCGCATCGTCATTAAACCGCGTTACGATCGTAGTTTCCAGTGCTACTTTAAACAGATGAAAACGGACTTCAACGACGACTCCTTTGATCGAAATTGTTTCCGCTTGAGTATCAACCGTCACGACAACTTGATCCGCCGGTTTATTACCAATGCGACCATGTACACAATATTTTAGATTATTGGTTTCAGAATCAAACTCTGGCGCACCGTTGCTTTCTAAGCCACAGCGCACCATCATTTCATCAAAACCATCGAGCCAGCCTAAACCACTGGGTTCATGCAAGTTCACAAACTTCGGATGTACCGGCCCACGAACAGGTGAGTGCCAACCAAACTTCATGCCGCCAATCGTTGCTGCTGCTAGACTCATTCCTCTAGTCAACAATAGATCGAATTGCAATTTCCCATTATTGACTTGCAATACTTCAACACCAGCGCTTAACCCGCCTCGTAGTGTCTTTTTGATAATTGAAAAATCCGCTGGTGTGTCCGACAAATTGTTAGAAGTAACGACAAGCGATTCGAGATGATCCTCGCTCTTAGTGTCTGTAATTACCCATGTCTTAATAGTCATAACATTTCTCTTTTCGATTATGTAACAACGGGAGAGCACACGAACTCATCCCTATTTCACGCTACGGCCTTTGATAGCATAGACCGCTAGATGTTTGCCATCAGGTCCTTTGAATTCCGAGACGGTAAAAATCCCCTCCACCGCTAGCGGACGCACGGAAAAAGATGCTGACGAGGAACCTTGCATCTCAACAATAATACAATCGAATATCGCTGCGCCAGGCCCGAAACAGCATTCCATATTGTCACGCACTAGCACGAACTTCTTGATTCCCGATTGTTGGAAACTCGGTAACATATACCCCCGCACACGAATCAATTGACCGTCCATGGCCTCAATTTCTTTTGTCAACATCGACCGTTTGAAAGGTGTACCCTTCACAATATCAAACTTAACGTCGTCAAAGGAAATGTCCTTCAAGCGTTTTTTGTCGACCGTTTGCCCCAGCACGGCATTTGCTGAAAGAATCGCAACACAACATGCCATCAATAAAATGCGTCTTGCCTTCATTTGCCTAACTCCTGCCCTTTGATACTACTTCACTCCATGCGCGTCAATTGCATAGTAACCACCTTGCATTGGGCGGTCGCCCGTTACCTCTTTGGTACTGCCTACCGCCAAGTGGCCAGCACTGCCGATATCCATTTTACCCCAAAGCTTGTGCACTTTCATGTCGTAACTCAACTGATGTTCTTCTTTTAATGCAACTTCTACCATATCCCATGGTTTTGGCTGACCTCCAAAACAACACGTTTTCAAGTCACCAACCAATACAAACCGTTGAATCCGGCCTAGCCCGTTTACGCCTGGATGAATATAACCCTTGATAAATACTTTGTTATCCTTCAACGCATAAATCTCTTGTGAAATCGGATTTGCCGTACTGACACCTTCCGCATCTAACGAATAGAAACTGATCCGTTGATATCCCTCAGGCACTTCGGTCAGGTATTCAATTGTAAACCGTGTACCACTCATAACGAGAATCGTGGTATTCAAAGCAAAGCCAACAAGCGCTAGACGCTTACCAGATATGTGCTGTTCAAATCGAGTGGTTACTCGTAATGCTAGCAAGCCAAGCATGACACCCGTGGTCGGTAAAAACCACCAAAAACTAAAGTCAAGAACTGCGAGCAAGCTCAAAATACTCACCGCGACAGCAACTACAGCCGATTTGCTTAGCGATCGATATTGCCCAAGATCTTCATGTACCCCTGGTGACTGAAAAACCTGTTCATCACGGTCTTGATCTTCCGGGCTATCATTAAACAGACTATCTTCAGCCATGTTATTTCTCTTTAAAAAATAAAACTAAACGGACAACCGCCGCGCGGCGTTCTATCAATTATTGGCGATGCTTCAGACGTGCGGCCAAACCGTTTTCTGATTGGTATCGCAGCACAGGATTTCTACCCGCGCAACCGCTACAATTGTCCTTTTCCACACACTTCGCGACTAGTCGTTCGTCCCAGTCATGATGCGATATTGGATAAACAATAATCCTAAGCCCGCTAGAAATGGTACGCCCAAAGCGTACCAAAGGTTCGAATCTGTGGCCTCCGCTGCGTCTTGAGAAAGTTCACCGGTGGAGGCCTCTAGACGAGGTTGCAATGGTGCCCGCTTGCGATTCGTCGGAATAGCAGTGTCTTGTACTGTATCGATCGAACTTGAACCTGACTCCTCATCATCAAACTGTTCATCGTTAATCAAAATCTGCGTGGATACAAACACTTCGTTAATACGTTGCAAACTCGAACTTTTTGGTACCGGCTCGCCACCACGATTCCCACCTGAAGGTCCCACTGGGAAAAACGTGTTCGCGCGTTTAATCGCGGCCGGATCGATCTTTTCCAATTTCTTGATTTGCTCTTTTGCTGCAGGTAGCGGGCATTGTCGTAAATAATTCACAACTGGCACTCGAACCCAGCTCGTCTGCTCATCGGCATCCTTAAATAACTTGACCAAGCGATCAACTTGGCTCCAATCTTCCCAGCGAGCCAGATCGGGAATCACCAAATCCGCCAACTGTGGTCGCTCCAACATATATCGCATCGCCTCAAGTATTCGCTTGCGTGGAATCACATCAGACTCAGTACCATGAAAACGTAATGCCATGATCGCTGCATAAGTATCCGCATACTCGGATTTTTTATTCTTGATAAATAAATCTTCAATCAGAGGCATGCCCTCTTCGCCTCGCAGCGTCAAATAGCAACCAATCAAAGCGTCAAGTCCAGCTTTCTTACGTCGCTCTCCTGATTTCAACAATGTTTCCAGCATCGGTAAATCAGCTTGGGTGCCACAAATACCCAATAATGTTAAATACAATCGACGCCGGCTCGCTGGTATGTTTTCGTCGGATACCCAAGTCACCAATTGATCGTGATTCATGTTCGATTTAAGCGCTCGAATGACGTCATAAGGAGTCTTAGCAAATTCATCATAAGCATCTCGTGCCAAAGCTTCTTCTTTGTGCTCCAAGTACTTTTGGAAATATACAAGACGTTTGACTGCATCGGTCGGTAAATTTGGTAGCTCTTCGATATATGCTTGGGTGGTCGCAGATACTTGTAGTGGAGTGGACCAAGCGACGTTGGGAGGATCGACACCCATCACCAAAAACACGGAACCAATTTTTGCTTCTCCAAAATAGATCGCTTCGATCATCTGCCCGATTTTAACGAGATCGGAACCTTTGACTGCTTTAACAATCTTGAACGACGCTCGCGGAATCTCTTGCCCTTCTTCTAATCGAGTACCCGGTTTAATCGGCGGAGGTAGTTTTACAAGTTCGGCAAATACCACCGAATCCATAGCCGACATCTCTTCGGTAAACGTTTGGGTTGTTGCAGCGCAAAATGGACAAGCTGTTGCCGACATGTGGCCTGCAAGCACTAATGCTAAGCCCAGAACATAACTCGTAAACCGTCTCATCACATCACCCCAAAACGAAGTTGCAATCGTTATTATGACCACTTCAATCAGAAAGTAGCACTTATTATTGTATCGTCATTCAATATCGTACATCACTAAAGTCATTTGATTCAATGACTAAAACTCTGACTAGCGGCAAAAAACTAGTATAAGTGGGGTAAATAGGGAATAAAAAATGCCTGCTACTATGAAAAGAGCAAGAAAAATTGGCGGGGAATTATTTCCCCAGCGACTTGGCAACATCCGTACGATAAGCACTATATGCGGGAATAAAGCCCACGACGACTGCCAAAATAACGAGGCCGGGAATTAAAAGTATCTCCGGCGAGAGCTGATTTAAATATGGTATCGCAATTGGCAGTGGTGGAGCGAAATCAAAGAACCCCAACCGGACACCTGTGCGTGATTCCACAAAAGGGCTGCTCATCGCTATCAACCCATGCCCGATCAAAAAACCAATCAAACCTCCGGCCACCGAAAGAATGAGCGACTCCAGCGAGACAATTCCATAAACCGTTAAGCGTCGCGCACCGAGTGCTCGCAGCACCGCAATTTCTCCGCGGCGTTCATTCATTGAGTTGTAGATACTGATCAAGATACTGAGTCCGGACACGACACAAATCATCACCGTCAGTACCAACAGTAATACTTTGACGGGCGTCACAAACACATCTAGCAAACGGCGTATTTCCAACACTGGATAGACAGCTTGTGCCGCTGAACCTTCATTTATTGCATTCTCGACACCTACTGAAAAAATCGGATCCATATTAACCAGCAAGGCAGTCACTTCGCGCTTCTCAACAGGCAACCGATAATCTGAGTCAGTAATCTTATGCCCTTGTTGGTCAGCACCATATGGATCTTCGTTTTCTAATGGCTTCGCATGATCCGACATGCGATAGAAGCCTTCCATATTGATAAAGACAGCTCGATCATTCGGAGTACCTGTTGGCTCAAGAATTCCAACCACCGTAAACTCGGTCGCGTGCGAATCACCTTCTTCAGATCCATGTGAGGGGTTAATCTTGTCACCCAGTTTCACATTACGATCTCGGGCCACCACAGATCCGACCACCGCTTCGAAATACCCATATTGCTCGCTGTAGTTTTCGATATTACGACCATTACCCTGCAACGCATACGGATCTTCAGCTGAGCTACCATAATGCAACAAATCAAACATATCCGGCGTCGTACCAACCACTCGATAGGGACCAAAGTAATCACCCAAACAAAGTGGTATGACGAAATTTGTATACGCTTTATATTTACCTGGACGATTCCACGGGAACATCGAATCCATCTCGTTTTGCAACGTCGTATCAACGACTAAACCCAAAATCCCACCTAATGGCACAGAGGCACCCAGCGTGCTGACAGCCAAGGTTTTCCGAGTCGCATGTTGTTGTCCAATTGCCTTAAAGGAGTACGACCCCTGATATTCTTGAAAACGAAATTCTTGTGTTTTGAATTCTAGATAGTATTCGTATGGCACATTTTCGATCGGTTGACTCAAGTAGAACACTGAGTTCAAGGTGAGTTGCAACTTCCCACCTTTGGCACCCACAACAACGTTGTAGCCGAGCGTTGCGTTGGCATCGAATGACTTCTGCACGACACCAAAAATCGCCAACACAGCAACAACTAACGTAACACCCATCGCCATGGATAGCATCGTTAAGGATGAAGAAAGCAAACGCTGGCGAATACTACGCGAGGCAATCGTAAATAAATTCATGCGATTACCTCCTCGGCTCGCGCCGCTAATTGATTAATATCTTCGAGGCGATCGATTCGAGAAAATTGGTTTGCTACCTCCATCGTATGCGTCACAAGAATCAATGCAATATTGAATTCCTCACAGGACTCTTTGATCAAATCAACGATGCTTTGTTGGTTCGCTGGATCAATATTTGCCGTCGGTTCATCTGCAAGAAGCAACCGTGGGCGATTTGCTAAGGCTCGAGCGACAGCCACTCGTTGTTGTTCACCAACACTCATCATCGTCGGGCGATGTCCACTGCGATCTTTTAGTCCGACTCGGTTAAGTAATGTTTGGGCAAACCCTCGGTCTGTTTTGCCTTTGGCAAAGGCCATGCCGAGCATTACATTTTCAAGCGCGGTAAAAGCTGGTAGTAAATTAAACGTCTGAAAGACGTAACCCATATTCGTCGCTCGGAAACGATCGCGCATTTCCTGCGAAAGCGTTTGCAATGGCAAGCCATCGAATAGGATTTCCCCTGAATCGATTTTGGTTATACCAGCAATATTATGTAACAGCGTTGTCTTACCGCCACCACTGCGTCCGATCAACACAACTTGCTCGCCAGCAGCAACTGCAAATTTGGGTATATCCAAAATTGGTAGAGTTGCACCGCCAGGTTGGGTAAACGTCTTTTTAAGGTTGGCTATAGAAAGCATCGGCGAATTCGGCATAAATTAAAAACATTAAGCTATTTATTAACTGTAGCACATCGATACGAATGCCGCCGGTACAAAGTTCGATATGAGATTGCTACGGATCGACACAATTTTGCGAAACAATCGAATCTATGCCGAGTTACATTCGGCCATATCACGAGCATGATAACTGCTACGAACAAAGGGCCCGCTAGCGACTTGACTAAAACCCATTGTTTTCGCTGAGCGTCCCAAGAACTCAAACTCTGCGGGGGGCAGATAGCGAGTTACGCTTAGATAATTTTTGCCTGGCTGCAGGTACTGACCGAGTGTCAAGAAATCAACGCCCGCATCACGCAAGTCTGCCAACACGTCAAACAACTCTTCATGGGTTTCCCCTAGTCCCAACATCAATCCACTCTTGGTCTGCAACGCCGGATTTTTATCTTTCACTCGCTGCAATAAAGCCAATGTCCAGCGATAGTCCGATTTGGGACCGCGGACCGTGCGGTACAAGCGAGGGACTGTCTCCGTATTGTGATTAAACACTTCGGGAGCCGCTGCAATCACTCGGTCCAGCGCCGGATAGTTATCTACAAAATCCGGCGTCAACACTTCCACGCGAGCACCGGTTCGTTCACGCACTGCAGTCACGCATTGGTAATAATGCTCAGCGCCGCCGTCTGGTAAATCATCACGAGTCACCGAGGTTATCACGACGTGTTTTAAACCCAAACGTTGGGATGCTTCCGCAACACGCTGTGGCTCATCGGCTAACAACTCATCCGGGTGGCCTCGATCAACCGCACAAAATCCACAGGGTCGAGTGCAAACATTTCCCAGAATCATAAACGTGGCTGTCTTTTGCGAATAGCATTCCATTCGATTGGGACATTTCGCGGAATCACAGACCGTCTCTAACCCCAACTCTTCCATGAGCCCAGCGGTAAAGTGATTTGCATTGCTTTGGGGAATCTCCCGCCGCAACCAAGGTGGCAGGCGACGCTGCCGTACTACGGTACTCCCAGCGAGATCTCCCCCTTGTATGACCGGCAATTCAAAACTAGTCGTCGATTCAGACACCAAATGTGTTCCTTAAAGTTCCGGCTGCGGTTTCAATACGCGCTGTGGTGATAACTGCGGATGCCCCGTATACATATCATAATCACTGCAATCAAATACTTGTGCAAATGATTCTACCACGGCACTACGTAAGTTTGCCATTCTAGCAGCCTTGCGATTTTCTGCGATTAAGCTGCTCATCGTTCGTCGCGATTGATCCGCCGGTAATTGCCAGGCCGTATCGACGTAACCAAACAAGCCCATATCAGGACTGACATTAATATAGCTTCCAAAACAACTCACATTTTGTTGTACCGATATTCCCGTGGCGGCTAGCATTCCTGTTCGCCCCCATACGCTGTGCAAACCGTCATAACACAAGGTCGAAACTCCAACTTGACTTAATGCCATCGACACGGCGTCTCGAACCATCGTCAACATTCGACCGGGACTCCAGCCGTACCACTGCAAGGGAACAAGAGGGTAAACCGCCAACTGTCCAGGAGAATGCAAAATAGCGCCACCACCACGAGGTAACCAACGGGGCTGCAAGTTTTTTTTATCTCTCTCCGTTTGCGGAATCCTAATATGTGCATGCGACCCTTTGCGACCCACAGTCAATTCCATGGCGTGTTCGCAAAGTAAAACCTTGATGCAATCACCACCGGCAGCCAATTCAGCAACTACCGATTGTTGCAAACGCAGATAATCTTCGAACTTGACCACACTCAGCAAATGAAATGCCAGTTTCGGTGCGATGCTGTTAGTTTTTATCGGTTTCGTCATCAATGACGCCAATCAACTAGTCGTTTTTAATAAATCGGGATATGCTGTACTATTATACAAATGTAAGAGGCTGTATTAAACACGTTATAAACTATGCAGCGACCAATCTAATCGCGCGAATTATTATTCTCAAGAGCGAGAAACACTGATGGCTAAGAAAAGCAAGAAAAAGAAAAAGCCAGCAGAAAAAAGCAACTCTACTCGCATTTCGGAAAATCGTAAAGCACGCCATAAATATGCTGTGATCGATACGATCGAGTGTGGGATCGTATTACAGGGAAGTGAAGTCAAAAGCTTGCGTGCTGGAAATGTCTCGATTGAAGAAGCCTACGGCCGAGTTATGAAAAACGAATTGTTTTTGGTCGGTTGTGACATTTCCGAATACACCGAAGCTTCGTCACTGAATCATCAACGCCGCCGTGACCGCAAACTCTTAATCCACAAACAAGAACTGCGTAAACTTACACAAAAAGCACTTGCATCTGGGCATACGTTAATTCCACTAAAAATGTATTTTAACCATCGCGGCATTGCTAAAATTCTAATGGGGATTTGTAAAGGTAAGAAGGCACACGACAAGCGCGAAGCGTTAAAACAACGTGACACACAACGAGGCCTCGACCGAGCTATGCGGAGCCGGCAATAAATGATCCCATCTTAGCGTTTTCTCGCGGAGCGGATTTCACCCACCACATCACCAACTTCTAAGACCGTGTCTAATTCCAGACAAGCGCGATGAAACACGCCTGAGCAGGGCGCCACTGCTTCAACACTAATATCGCCAGCTGATATTTCACAGAGGCTATCACCAGCGACAACGTCGCTGCCAGTCGCCATCAACCACGCACACAGCGTCCAGGGAACATGCGGCAAATCAAATTCGGGAACTTTTGCCAATTGCGCCATTACTTCTGCAACTCCAAGGTTCCCCACAAACTGGGATCTTCGCGTATTGGGTATTCTCGGCCGAGTGAAAAAGTTTGCCATCCCAGTTCTCGATCTATCACTGCGTAATTAAAGCCTAGTCGTGGATGATCGGTCACATCAAAACCAGTCAAACAATCTGCCGCAATAAACGCCGACATTCGATAACCATCGGCGGTCACGCGTGAAACAACCGATAACTGTTCTGCGCTAACCACAACAGGCTGCTCACGGGCTCGATTAATCTCAACCATCTTTGCTAAAGGTTGTTCAAAACCGCGCCCGGCACCCTGTGGCAAAAACATAAATTGGTGACAAAATCGGCTAGCGCGATGTATCGTATGCGTGTCACGCGTATCAATCCACACCAGCACGCCATCACTATCTTCAATCCGGTTTTCACGACACCACAGCGATTCCTTTTTCCCACGGACGCTCACATCTACAAACAATCCTGCCTCACTATAAGCAATTCGAAAATCCGCATACGATAACCGACCGCCTAACTCACCAAACGCAGGTACTTGAAATTTCGGCGGCAACTTCACGCCATCAGGAGCCCATTTACGTGGAGACTTCAAGCAAGGCACTGAAAATCGGAACAACATGACTGGATCGACTAACGGTTCTTTTTGTTTCGACATTTATCTATTCCTACTATTTCACCTTTCCTAGCTACTCTTGTTCGCGGATGCCCGCTAAGTGCTCTCGTAAAAAACCTTCCAAATCACCGCGGTACAAATCCTCAACTTCATTGAAGGAAAGAATAACCGAATCTCGATCTGGACGACTCAATTCCATTTCGCGAGCGTTTCCTAATTCCGCAACTCGACCAGCAGTCGCTTGTCCTTTGAAGCCAGTCACGACCAACACTAACTTTTCGGCTTTTTTTGTTTTGACTGTTAACCATGGATAACGTCCACCCGGTAAATACATGTGCACATAAACTTTATTGTTCCAAAGAAAATTACCTTCTGGTAAAATCTCTTGCATCATTTGATACAACTCTTCCCAAACCTCTATTTTCCACTTCACCTTATGACCTGGATGAAAGCCTTTGCGAGAAAAATGCCATTTCTCACCTTGCTTTTTCCACGGCGAGAATTTGTCAGGGTTCTCCTTGGTTTTCGATGTCATCTTTTGGAAACCTCGGACCGCCGTTTCAATAAAATCCCAAAACTCCTGTGTATCAATTTCGTCATAGCTGTAGGCACGAATTTCAACTTCTTGCCACTGCGCCCGCTTTTTAACTTTTACTCGCGGTTCATTGCCATATACAGGTAAATCATTCATTTGATTCAGCGTCTTCAAATTCAACTGCGGGACAAGTTCATCTCGCTTAAAAGTCCCTGGAGCCGTACGAAATTTCATCTTCACCAGCCATTTTTCAGCCGTGATTGCATGAAAGAACCAGCCATGGGTTTTCGTCGGTGCGGCAATTTCGACGACCGTTCGTGCACCAAAGTCTGTCTCGCTAAAATCACCTAACTCTTGAATTCGATCTAGGGTGTCCGCCAAAATCTGGCCTTCCCATTGGATGGACGCGCCATCACGTGCCACGCGGTCTTGTGTATGCCAACGGCGACCGTTGGTCTTCCAAGGCAACGGGATGTCTTTTCCGACTTCAGCAAGATCCAACTCGCCCGACTGCACTTCAACTGCTGCGGTCACATACGATTTGCGCTCAACATAAGGGCCAGTGGCAAGCACTGGCGCCAAAGCCTCTCCGGTGTAACTGCGTAATGTTGCTTTGCCCCCGCCTCCCTTTTTGCTGGCCGTCTTAGTTGGCTTATGTTTTGTCCCGCGCTTCGCAACATCTTCAGGAGTGCCCGCCGCAACAATTTGTCCACCCGCAAATCCCGCTTCGGGACCAATATCAATCACCCAATCAGCCGTCTTAATTAAATCCAAGTTATGTTCTATCACAACAACTGTATTTCCTAGATCCACTAAGCGGTGCAAAACCTCAAGTAATTTTTCGATGTCCGCAAAATGTAAACCCGTGGTCGGTTCGTCGAGTAAATACAACGTCCGGCCAGTATCGGGTCGGGCCAATTCCGCCGCTAGTTTTACACGCTGAGCTTCCCCACCGGATAACGTTGGAGCAGGTTGGCCTAACGACACATAATCCAAACCGACATCACATAACATCTGCAAAATGCGGCGAATCTTGGGGATGTTATCAAACAACCGAACCGCTTCAGCGCAAGTCATTTCCAATACATCCGCAATATTCTGTCCACGGAATTTAACTTCCAACGTATCGGGATTGTAACGCTTGCCGGCACACGTCTGGCATTGGATCCAAACATCCGGTAAGAAATGCATTTCAATTCGTTTATTGCCGTAGCCATCACAATCGTCGCAGCGACCACCCGGCACATTAAAACTAAAACGACGCGCCGTGAACCCTCTCAGTTTGGCATCCGGTAACTGAGAAAACAACGTACGAATCAAGTCAAACACGCCCGTGTAGGTAGCAGGGTTAGAACTCGGCGAATTCCCCAAAGCATTTTGATCAACTCGGATGACCTTATTGATAAGTTCCAATCCTTCGATGCGGTCGTGTGACCCTGGAGTCGTCGATGCACGATGTAGCTTCTTAGCTAATGCCGCATATAACACTCCGTCAATAAGTGAACTCTTGCCACTACCGCTAGGACCAGTTACCACGGTCAAAGTCTCAATCGGCAGCACTAAATCCACATCCTTAAGATTGTGATGCCGCACGCCACGAACGGCTAACACTTGGCTTTGCGTCTTACCCTGTAAAAACACCGGTCGACGATTGGAGGGAATCGGAATCGTCTTCTTCCCAGACAAATAGGGACCCGTAACTGATTCGCTCTGCTTAGCGAGTTTAGCCGGAGATCCGTGCGCGACGACATTACCACCATGCTGACCCGAACCGGGACCAAAATCACAAAGATAATCTGCGCCTTGGATAATCTCACTATCATGCTCGACCACCAATAAAGTATTACCCAAGTCACGCAGCTTATTCAATGCTTGCAACAATCGCGAATTATCCCGCGGGTGTAGTCCAATTGTCGGCTCATCTAACACGTACAGCACACCACACAGGCCACTGCCAAGTTGAGATGCTAGGCGAATTCGTTGTGCCTCGCCGTTGGAAAGTGACGCCGAGGGCCGATCGAGTGTCAAATAATGCAGGCCAATTTCGTTCAAAAACTTCAAACGGTTTTGAATTTCACGAAGTAATTCCCCCGCCACCGTCTTGATACGTTTCGGCAGTTTCCAATTTGTCACGAGTCCCAACAGGTCTTCCAACGGCAATCGGCACAGTTGTTCAATTGTCTGATCTTGGAACCGGTAGGCGGTTGCAAAATCCTGCAAGCGACTGCCACCACAGGTAGAGCATTCAACTTGATCCACAAGATGCTCTAAGCGGGTTCGCAACGAGGGTGACACACGCGACGCTTGCTCGAGGGCCGGGTACAATCCTTTGAATTGAAACTTAAAGGATCGCTTTGTTTTCCCAGTACTATCGTCCACTGCAAACCAACGACTACCTGTGCCATACATAATGCTGCGGCGCTGTACCGTTGTCAGTTGATCAAATGACGTGCTGTCATCGATTTCAAGATCTCGCATCAGTGATCGCATCATTTCTGCGGCAAGAGTTTGTTGTAGATCAGGCCATAATGCAACGGCACCACCAAGCAACGTTGACTGCGTGTTGCCCAGTAACGCGGCTGGATTTGCTCCCCGTTGTGTACCCAATCCCTCGCATGACTCACACCAACCAAGGTGACTATTGAACGAAAAGTTATGGGGCGACAACCGCTGAAATGACCGGCCACAATCTTCACAAGACAAGTGTTGGCTATGCTGGACCACTTGCCACTGAGGTTCATCTTTCTTCGTGCTGACATAGGCAACATGCAAAACACCGCGCCCAATCTGTAGTGCTGCTTCGACGCTTTCAGCAATCCTCGCTCGATCTTTATCACGTACAGTAATGCGATCCACAACAACTTCAATAGCATGTTGACTACGACGATCTAATTCCGGCAATTCATCTAAGCTGTGCGTCTGTTGATCAATTCGAACTCGAATAAACCCGCTCTGTCGCACCTCATCCCACAGCGTCGAATAGTCTTGGTTTGATTCCAAATCCAACGGCGCCATTAAGTACAATCGCGTCTGTTCGTCTTCGGACAATATTTTATCGACAATCTGATCGGTTGTTTGCGTTCCCACAGGGATCTGACAGTCTGGACAATAAGGTATTCCGATCCGCGCCATTAATATACGCAGATAGTCATAGATCTCAGTGACTGTACCAACGGTTGAGCGAGGAGTATGTCCTAAGTTTTTCTGCTCGATAGCAATCGCTGGTGACAACCCATCAATATGGTCTAGCCGCGGTTTCTGTGTTTGACTGATGAACTGTCTAGCATACGAACTCAGACTTTCAACGTATCGCCGCTGGCCCTCCGCATAAATCGTATCCATCGCCAATGATGTTTTGCCACTGCCACTAGGCCCTGAAAACACTGTCATCTTGTCGCGGGCAATATCAACATCGACCAGCTTCAAGTTATGTTGCTGAGCGCCGCGAACACGAATGTTTTTTAGCTGTTCCGCTGGGGAACGCTCCGACGGATCGTTGTTCGCCATGTTTTGTTCGCCCGCTGGGCTAAACAACCGAGCCAACGCGATGCCAGTGTACGATTCCTTACAAGCAGCCACATCCTCCGGTGTTCCGGCTACAAGCAACTCGCCGCCGCCGGCACCACCTTCGGGGCCTAAATCAATTACCCAGTCAGCTGTCTTTATCACATCCAAATTGTGCTCCACTACCAACACCGTATTGCCACTTTCGACAAATGCCTGTAGTACTTTCAGCAGCAACTGGATATCCGCAAAGTGCAATCCTGTCGTCGGTTCATCCAGCAAATATAGAGTGCTACCGGTGCTCTTCTTGACAAGTTCTCGAGCAAGTTTGATGCGCTGGGCTTCGCCGCCGGAAAGAGTTGGTGAGGATTGTCCTAGCTTAAGATAGTCCAAACCAACATCTTGTAAAGTTTTGAGCTTGTGGTGGATGTTAGGGATATTTTCGAACAACTCCAAAGCAGCAGCAACATCCATCTCTAGAATATCGGATATAGAATGCCCTTTGAATTTGACGTGTAACGTTTCTCGATTAAACCGTTTTCCCTCGCACACTGGGCAAGTCACCCAGACATCTGCCAAGAAGTCCATTTCTAGTTTATTCGTGCCGTTACCTTCACAAGCCTCACAACGACCACCTTTGACATTAAAACTGAAACGACCTGGCTTATATCCACGACGTTTCGAGTCTGGAAGTTGTGTAAATAGTTTTCGAATATCATCAAACACTTTGATATACGTTGACGGGTTCGATCTTGGAGTTCGGCCGATGGCAGATTGATCAATGGCGATCATTTTATCAAGGTGCTCGCAGCCTAATAAATCGAGGTGAGCACCCGGGACTCCATCGCCTCCGTTAAGGTCACGCCGTAGTGCTTCCGACAAAATGTCATTTACGAGCGAACTTTTACCCGATCCGGAAACGCCCGTGACACAAACAAAATTTTCCAATGGAATACTAACATCGACTGACTTTAGATTGTTGTGTTGAGCGCCTAATATCTGAATCTGTTTTTCGGTTTGTCCACGACGCTCTTGGGGAATTTCAATTTCACGTGTGCCTGCCAGGAACTGTCCGGTCACGCTACGCGTGTTATTGCGGATGTCTTCGACGTTGCCTCGCGCAACGATTTCACCACCCTGTACGCCCGCACCTGGGCCAAAATCAACGACATAGTCCGCGGCACACATCGTTTCTTCGTCATGTTCGACAACTACCACGGTATTACCAATATCACGTAAGTGTAACAGTGTTTGCAGTAGCCGATTATTATCGCGAGAATGCAGTCCGATTGACGGTTCGTCAAGGATATAAGTGATACCAACCAAACCGGATCCAATTTGAGCGGCTAGTCGAATCCGCTGCGCCTCGCCACCTGATAATGTGGGAGCAGTGCGGTCAAGCGTTAAATACCCCAAGCCAACATTTACCAAGAAGCCAAGACGGTTACGAATCTCTTTGAGGGGTTCTTCGGCTATTATTGCAGAGTTAGCGTCAAATTCCATTTCCGAGAAAAACTCTACCGCATCATCAACACTCAATTTACAAACCGCCGGAAGTGACTGTTTGGGCGATGCGGTGAACTGCGGATGCGATGATTGCAACAACATATGTCGAGCTTGGGGGACAAGCCGATCACCGTGGCACTCAGGACACAGAATCGTACTCATATATCTTTCGAGCCGCCGCATCTGTATACGACTTTTACTAGAACCATATTTCGACTTCAGCTCGGGGATCAAACCTTCATATTTTCCCCCATATTTCATCGGTGAATTACCGCCGCGCCACGTGTACGTAATGTGTAACTCGCCAGTGCCCCACAACAATACATCTTTTGCTGTTTGGGACAAATCTTGCCAAGGTGTTTCCAGTAGATATTCATCCGCCCATTCGCGCTCACGACTAACGGTATCGGCGACGCCTTGATAAATATGCCTCTTCCAACGACCTAGTTTTTTCCAGTTACCCAGCAATTCAAAACATCCATCCTTAAATGACTTCGCGGGGTTAGGCACCATCAACTCGGAATCAAACGAAAACATTTGTCCCAGTCCCCCACAACCGTTGCACATGCCTTGTGGGCTATTAAAACTAAACAACTGTGGAGTTGGCGCAGGGAAGCTAAGGTTGCAATGCGTGCAGGCGTAGTCACTGGAGTAGATTTTGTCCACTGTTGGATTTTCGATGACCGTCGACTCATTAGATTTAGCCGCCGCAGGGGCGAGGGCAACAATTAAGTCACCACTGCCCAGTCGTAATCCTTGGTCTACAGCATCGGATAATCTACCGCGGCCACTTGCCGACGCAGTCAGGCGGTCAATAACAACTTCGATGTGATGGCGAAATCGTCGATCAAGTGACGGTGGGTCCATTAGCTCGTAAACGTCACCATCCACCCGAGCACGAATATACCCCTGCTTTAACAGATCTTCGAATAGATCACGATGTTCACCTTTTTGGCCACGAATAACCGGTGCCAAAATTAAAAAGGCCGTGCCCTCAGCTAACTGCATAATGTGCGAAATGATTTGCTCTCGCGTTTGAGCGGTTATAGGTTCTTGACATTGTGGGCAGTTGCCAACGCCAACACGGGCGTAGAGCACTCGCAAAAAGTCATAGATCTCCGTAATCGTCCCGACGGTACTACGAGGATTACGACCCGCCGTTTTTTGTGAAATCGATATGGAAGGGGTGAGCCCAGCAATAACGTCAACATCAGGTTTAGGCATTTGCCCAATAAAATGTCGCGCGAAGCTAGAGAGGCTTTCCAGATATCGCCGCTGGCCCTCTGCAAACAAAGTGTCGAATGCTAATGAGCTTTTTCCACTGCCACTAACACCTGTCAAGCAAATCAATTGATTACGCGGCAATACTACATCTACAGATTGCAGATTGTGCTCTCTTGCTCCTTGTATTGTCGTATCGGACGCTTGCATATTTTTTTGCGACTAACTCCATTTAGTGGGTAACTACGTAGTTTAGTTATTTTTCGTGTGGGCTGCGAGTAGTCTCACGAACCAAGGCAAGAATGAATGCGTATAATAATAAAAACGGGGTAGCTTGAAGCCTAAATCGTGTACTTTCCAACCAAATCCATTTGAATCAACAAGTGTCCTTGGGCGGAACTAAAAGAACATGGAGGGAATCATGAATCTCACGTCCACTCTGAACCGTCAAGGGAATTCGGCTCTTGATGACGGGCAGGCCTCGTCCGCACCGACGACCGCGGATATATCCGTTGGCCAATATCTAATCCAACGATTGCGTGACTATGGTATCAACGATCTGTTTGGTATCCCAGGCGATTACGTCCTGTCGTTTTATAGTTTGTTAGAACAAAGTGATATCAACGTTGTCGGTTGTACTCGCGAAGACAACGCTGGGTTTGCGGCTGATGCCTATGCTCGTATCAACGGCATGGGTGCGGTTTGTGTTACCTATTGTGTTGGGGGCCTGAGCGTTTGCAACTCGATCGCGGGGGCCTTCGCAGAAAAATCTCCCGTGGTACTCATCTCGGGATCTCCTGGATTAAACGAGCGGCACAACGACCCGTTGTTACACCACAAGGTTCGTGATTTCCATACTCAAATAGACGTGTTTGACAAAATATGTATGACCGGAACAGAGTTAACTAATCCGGATACCGCCTTTGAAGAGATTGATCGCGTACTAGCATCGTGTGCACGATACAAACGACCGGTCTACATTGACATCCCTCGTGACATGGTACACGTTGTGCCCCAGGTGCCGTACAAGCCGTTGACGATCGATGATCCTTGGGACCAGAGTGCCTTAGAAGAAGCAAGTAATGAAATTACCGCTTTGTTAAACAGGGCTTACAAGCCGGTCATTGTGGCGGGTGTGGAGATACATCGGTTTGGTGTACAGGATGATTTGATTCACTTTGCAGAAAAAAACAATATTCCTATCGCATCAACGCTGCTGGGAAAAAGCGTCATCCGTGAAAACCACCCGTTGTATCTTGGGTTATATGAAGGCGCCATGGGTTGTGCAGCGGTCACTAAATACGTTGAAGAGAGCGACTGCATTTTGTTGTTAGGAACCTTTATGACCGATCTCAACTTGGGTATCTACACAGCCCAATTGGACCCAGCCAAATGCGTGCACGCCACCAGCGAAGACCTCCAAATCCACCATCACCATTACGCTAACGTCTGCTTGAAAGATCTCATTCATGAAATGATCCTCAAGAACATCCGCCCCGCTACTCCGGAAATCGGACCGGTACGGTCTAGTTGTGAGACCAAGTACTCTGTTGAGTACGAAACACCAATCAACATCACCCGCATGATTCTACGGTTAAACCAATCCCTCGACGAAGAAACCATCGTTATTGCAGATATTGGAGACGCCTTATTCTCTGCGACTCAACTACAAACTCGCGGACGTACAGAGTTCTTGAGCCCAGCCTATTACACTTCGATGGGTTTCAGTGTACCTGCCACGCTAGGGGCGTCGATGGCCAAGCCGGGGCATCGTGTGATCACGTTATGTGGTGATGGCGCGTTCCAAATGACCTGCCTTGAATTGTCGACGATCGTGCGGCACGGTTTTAATCCAATCGTGATTGTTTTAGACAACGGTGGTTATGGAACGGAGCGAGTATTGCATCCAGGTGAGTGGAAATACAACGAAATACAACGTTGGAACTATGGCGACATTACCAAGATGATTGGTGGTGGCGTATCACAGCACGTGCATACCGAGGGTGATTTTGACCGCGCGTTAAAATCAGCACTCGCCGACGCACATCAAATGCATTTACTACATATCCATCTAGATCATCGCGACGCCAGCCAAACTTTATTACGAATGGCCGACCGCATGAGCCAACACATCTAGGTTGATGTGACTGGCATGGTCAGCGATAGCCTTGAAACACCCCGCGATTGGAAATGATGCATGTACATTCGTGGGCTGCATAATATCTTTAGCCCGCGTAGGCGCGAGTGCCATTGTTGTAACTGTTTTGGCTATTCTGAGCTTTAGGTGGCTGCGTTATCATTTTGATATTCCCCGCACCCAAAAGATCGTCCAAACGACCCCGCAATTCCTGATTAATCTCTATCCGCTGCTTCATCGATTTTAATGTCACTTGTGTCCCATCGTTCAGTTGCAGCATACATTTAAGAACGGCACGCCCAGGATAAGCCCGCGTTACTTCTCGTAACTTGCCAATCATTTCCATCCCATGCAGATTCTCATCTAATCGTACAATCATGCCTGTTGTGTACCGATCAGTCACCTCATTAATCGGGATGATCTCATTAATAATAATATTACACTCGTCACCACCACCTCGACGGTCTACGCGACCCCGCACAATAACAATCTCGTCCGCTTGCACAACATGCCCTACTTCCGCAAATTGCGTTGGCCACAAAATACAACGGACGGACCCGTTTACATCTTCTATATCAAAATTAGCGTACTTCGAAGGCTTTCCCGGTTTCGGGTTTTTCGTATGAGAAAATTTGATCGACGACAATAACCCACCCAAAATAACCTCGCCACGATCCGAGATACCACTTAGTTTTTCTGTGGTATGCGAACAGAATTCGTTGAGGCGATCCGCATATTCTGCCAGTGGATGAGAGGTTAAATAGTAACCGAGGACTTCTTTTTCCATCGTCAATTTAGCTCGTTCTTCAAACTCCTCGACATTCGGCATATCTGCAGTCGCATCTAACTTGGCTGCGCCCTCAGATTCCTCAAACGCTCCAAATAAATTTTGTTGCCCCGATCGATTATCCGCCTGTCGCGCTTGCCCCGCCCCAATCGCTCGTTCTACCGTTTCCATAAGTTGACGGCGGTTCGCACCAAAACAATCCATCGCTCCCGCTTTGATTAAATGCTCCATCGCCGCACGATTACATGAAGATGTTTCCACGCGTTCCGCGAAATCAAAGATGTCTTTAAAGTCCCCAGCAGCCTCCCGTGCTCGAACAATCGCCTCGGCCGCTGAACCACCACATCCTTTAATCGCAGACAAACCGAAAAATATTCGATTTCCTTCCACTGCAAATTCAACGAAGGAGGTGTTCAAACTGGGCGCAACAACTTCGATCTCCATCCGATCGCAATCTTCCAAATGCTCAACCAATGAATCCTTGCGGACAAAATTACGGCCCGGTATATCTCCCGTTAACAAAGCCGCCATGAATTCCACGCCATAATGTGCTTTGAGATAAGCCGTTTGGTATGCAATCAAGGCATAAGCAGTCGAGTGACTTTTGTTAAAACCATATCCGGCAAACTTGGTGATCATATTCCACAGCGAAGCAGCGTCGGATTCTCTCAATCCTCGCTCTACCGCACCCGCAATAAACTGGTCATGATTTGAACCGATGAGTTTTTCATTTTTCTTACTGATCGCTTTAATACAGGTATATGCTTTGGCAAGTTCAATCCCTCCCAGTCGATTCAAAATCCGCATCACCTGTTCCTGATAAACCATGACGCCATGGGTTTCTTCGAGGATGTCTTTCAAAACTGGATGTAAATACTGAGCTTGTTTACGGCCAAGTTTTACATCTACGTATTCGTCCACCATGCCGCCTTCAAGTGGCCCTGGGCGATACAACGCAGCGGTGGCAATGATGTCCCGGAAATGATTCGGCTTCATCCGTTTCAATAAATCCCGAATCCCGCCGCTTTCAAGCTGGAACACACCCTTAGTTTCACCTCGAGATAGCAACGCAAATGTTGCTTGGTCATCGAGTGGTATTTTGTACAAATCTAAAACCTTGCCAGTGGTCTGTTTAATGATATCTTCGGTGATCCGCAAAATGGTTAAATTCCTCAAACCGAGGAAGTCCATTTTTAGTAACCCTGCGTGTTCGACATCATACATCGACCACTGGGTAATAATGTCGTCTTTGCCGGCAACACGACACAACGGCACATATTCGGTCAACGGTTTATCACCAATAACAACTGCAGCAGCATGCGTGCCCACATTCCGCGCTAAGCCTTCGATTTTCATCGCTAAATCTAGCATCTCGCGAATTTCCGGATCGCCGTCATACGTCATTTTTAGTTCAGCACTCTTTTCCAAAGCGCTACTAATCGTGATTTTCAGCTCCTCGGGAACCATGCCAGTTATTTGAACAACTCGCCCAAGCGGAATCCCGAGCACACGGCCAACATCTTTGATGGCGGCTCGAGCAGCCAGTGTGCCAAATGTTCCAATCTGAGCAACATTGGATTCACCGTACGTATCTTTCACGTATTGCATGACATCGCTGCGATGATCTTTGCAGAAATCGATATCGATATCAGGCGCCTCGCGACGATTTTCATCTAAGAA
>JABJJO010000071.1 GCA_018660825.1 Planctomycetaceae bacterium
GAATTACGTTATCCACTGCAAAGTTATCTCAATGAATCACCCTGTTGTTGGTATAAATATTCGATCGAGGAGCATTACACGCGGACCCGCACAGTAACCGACAGCAAGGGCAACACGCGGACGGAAACCTATTCCGGTTGGGAAACGGTGGATTCAGGTACGGATCGAGCCTCATTCAATCTCGTGGACGATACTGGGAAAGTACACGTCCTTCCTAATCAAGCCGAGATGGAGGGGGAAAAGGTCTTTAGCCAACGTTGTTCGATTAGCGATCCGTTGTACTACGGCAAAGGACCGACGATGAGTGTCAGCGGTTCTAATCATCGCCGCAAATTTAAAGAATCGGCAATTGTCGAAAATGACGATATTTATCTGTTAGGATCAGCGCGGATGTCGGAGGTTGCCGCGCAGGTCGAAATCGCGTTTGATGAAGATGACGATGTCTTTATGATTTCGACGAAGTCCGAGTCAGAATTGGTGTCTCGCTATACATGGCGGATCTGGTTAACGGCATTTGGTATCGTCATTTGCGGTACGCTGCTGCCGATGGTGATTTATGGTTTAGTGTATCAGGATTTGGCGAATGCAGCGTCCGCGACCTGGGGATGGATGATTCTGGCGGGGGTCGGAAGTGTGGCGTTGACAATCCTGATGTACGTCATCTTGGTGTTTAATGGATTGGTCTCTACGCAACAACGTTTATTACGAGCTTGGAGCCTTATTGATATTCAACTCAAGAGACGTTATGACTTGATCGCGAATCTGGTTAAGGTCTGTCAGTCCTATATGCAGCATGAACAGGAAACATTAAAACTGGTTAGTAAAGCAAGGGCGGGGGGCGGCAACGTAAGTGAAATGCCGTCGGCCTCGGAAGTTCAAGCTGGGGAGCAAGCCACTCGAGTGCAGGAGGTCGTGATTCAGCGACTGTTCGCGCTAAAAGAAGCTTATCCTGAGTTGAAAGCCGATCAGACGATGGCGGATTTGCAGGACGCGATTACGGATGCCGAGGATCGACTAGCGATTGCACGAACGTTTTATAATGCAGCTACCGCAAACTATAATACAAGGATTCGACGCGTACCGGAAATCTGGTTTGCCTCGATGTTCGGGTATAAACGCGCCGCCTTTTATGCAGTGGATTCGGCCCAGACAAAGAATGTCGATGTGGCTGTTTTATTAGAGGAGTGAATTAAGACGAGGATAAATCGATGCTAAAGTATGTTTTTATGTTTCTATTTCTGACGCTGACTTCCGCAGTTGTGTGCGGGGATGAACTGCGTGTGATGACATTAAATATCCGTAATGACAATCCAAATGATGGTCTGGATAACTGGAAATACAGGGACCATATCGTTGCCTCAATGTTTGCCAAACATAAGGTGGATGTTGCTGGTCTGCAGGAGGTGAAGCATGGACAGTTACTGCGGTTAAATGAATTGCTGCCGGGCTACGCGGCAGTGGGAGTGGGACGTGACGACGGGAAAACGAAAGGCGAGTATTCACCAATTTACTATCGCCGGGTTCGATTTGAATTAGTGGGAAATAAAACCGTTTGGTTATCTGAAAACCCGGAACAGGTGGGTAGCAAAAGTTGGGATGCAGCACTGCCTCGAATTGCCACGTTTGTCTGGCTCAGAGATAAAACCACTCAACAAATTCATCTCTTAGTCAATACCCACTACGATCATCGAGGCAGTATGGCGCGTAAAGCAAGTTCTGTAGTGATCGTGCAGTGGTTGCAACGGATGCGTGAAAAGATCAAGCCGGCAACGGTGACCGTGATGGGAGACTTCAACTGCCGAGAAAATTCACCGCCTTTTCAGGAATTGATTTCTAAGTCCTCGCTGGTGGATTCACGTAGTCGTGTCGGAAGCTATTCCGGTCCCGATTCTACGTGGTGTGGCTTCAAGAAAGTCGTGCCAGGGCAACGAATCGACTTTGTTTTTGTGGATAAAACGATGAAGGTTGAATCCCACGTGACAGATCCAACTCAAGTCAAGGGTCGCTTTCCCTCAGATCATCTGCCGGTCATCATCGGCATATCACTGCAGGATTAACTGTACCGACGAATCGGTTTTAACCATTGGTGTTGTATTGGACGTGCTAAAATAGATTAGAATACGTTAGTGCTAAAGTGGATTGTCGGGATGGTTGGCTCGTAAGAAAAGGAGTAGGGCAATGTCTTGTGCCGAAGGAAAACGAGTATATCAAGGTTCGGCCTTGTCACGTCGCTCCGCACTACAAATCGGTGCCGGGATGTTTGGCTTGAATTTGCCGCAATGGCTCCAAGCGCAAGCAGTTAGCGGTCAGCAATCTGAGATGTCCTGCATTTTCTTATTTTTGGCAGGTGGGCCAAGTCACTACGAGACGTTCGACCCTAAGCCAGGTGCCCCTGCTGAGATTCGAGGGCTATGGGACCCGATATCGACCAACGTGCCTGGTGTGCAGATTTGCGAGAAGCTGCCGCTGATGTCCGAGCGGATGGATAAGGTAGCCGTTGTGCGATCCTGGCGCGGTCGCAGTGGATCGCATTCCGCAGGCTCGCAGCATGTCGCAAGTGGAATGATTCCCCCAGCGACTGGACAATACTACCCCAACTTTGGTTGCTTGTTATCCACTTTGCTCGGTCCTAAAGCACCCGGCATGCCAGCTTTCTTTGGCTTGCCACGAGGCGCACGCTATACCGAGCCAACAGGATATCTCGGCGCAGCACATGAGGCATTTGATATCGCTGGTGACCCAGTAGAACCTAAAGTTCGAGTGGGCAAGTTAAAGCTGGAAAAAGTCCGCTTTGAAAGTCGGCAATCGATGCTCGCTCAATTGGATAACCTTGGTAAATTAGCGGATAGTTCTGATGACTCAATCGTTTCGCAAGATCAGTTCGCGACGGATGCGGTGAACCTCTTGACCAGCGGACGGATGCAACGAGCCATGGATATTGAAACTGAACCATTGGCGCTGCGTGAACGCTATGGATTGAATATCTACGGGCAACGTGTTTTACTTGCTCGACGATTAATACAAGCGGGAGCTCGATTTGTCACGATCAACCATGCGGTGCAGGGTGGTTTGTTTGGTGACGGTACGACCAACGGTACGTGGGATAATCATGGTTGGCTGTTCGATAGCATGATGTCTTTTGCGTCGCGACCTAGCGCCGTCCCCAAGGACTCGACGTGGCACTCCTATCGTGGCCCTGGTAACCTACCGCAGTTTGATATGTCGTTGTCGACACTGCTGGATGACTTAGAAGACAAAGGCATGCTCGACACAACCCTCGTCGTGGCGATGGGTGAGTTTGGCCGTACACCTAAAATTAATAAAACTGCTGGGCGCGATCACTACCCCGGTGCGGGCTGTGCCGTGCTTGCCGGCGGTGGTGTGAAGCGAGGCCTTGTCATCGGCGCGACGGATTCCAAAGGAACGGAGCCGGCCACGCGCGCGTGGTATCCGGAGGATTTTGCCGCGACGATCTATAACGCGATGGGCATTGATCCTCACACCACCTACTTGCCGCGGATCGCTCGCCCTACACCCATCTCGCCTGGAAATATCATCGATGGACTGTTGGCATAAGGAAGGCAGGGTATGAAAACGGCCGTGTTGTTATTACGTAGGGCGTCTGTGCATTCTGTGCTGATGTTGGTCACCATTGGGAGTCTGTTTGCGCAAACTGATTCCGATTCAAGTTCGCCGCCGGTCGGATTCTATAAAGATCTGTTTATGAGCAGCGGTGTAAATTTAAGTAGTCGCAAATCACTGCCAGCCGCGGAGTCATTGGGTTTGTCGTATGAATACTACGCCGGCAAGGACGCCGAGATTCAAAATAGGCTGATGACAGGCGAGCAACATGATACCAATGGTGTGTTGCTCTATCCGGACGGAGCGCCTCGATTTCGGATGATCTATGTCAACGGTGGCGGTGCAACAAATCATGGAAAATCACTGGAGTTGAATGGACGCCAAACACTGCGACAGTTTTTCAATGCAGGTGGCAGTTATTGTGGGAGTTGTGCGGGCTCTTTTTTAAGCGGGCGCAATGTTGACTCTTCTAGCAATCGGCGTCTTGGCTACCTGCACATTTTTCCTTACAACACCCTCAACACGGGGCTCAAGAAAGAACAGCTTGATCATGTGATTCCAGACGATTCGCCGTTGTTGAAGTATCGCCAATTTGGAACGGAAAATCGCGTTGAGGGAGTGTATCACAATAACGGGAATTGGATGTCGCTTGAAAAAGGAGAGCATCTTGAGCATACCGAAGTCTTAGCGATTTACGACACACCTGGAAAACGCCCTGATCAGGGAGCAGCCATTTGGGCCTACAAGGTGAAAGCCGAGACGGGGCGAGTTGTGAATATAGGTTCGCACCCCGAGGGTGTCAAAACAGGTGATCACCTGTCCCTGACAGAAGCTTGTTTTTTGTATTCATTAGATGGCACTGGAGTCCCAAATATCAAAGGGAAGCTTGTGGCTGGCGAGATGAGAGAAATGCTTGCCGACACGACGGATAAAACTCCAGCATTTGCCAAGATTGGTGACGGCCAAATTCATCATTTCTCTTTTCAGGTAGAAGTTTGCATTGCGAAGACAGTGATTGATATTAGTACTGAAGTTGACGTGCAGTTGAATCTATACTTGAGTCAGGATCTATCAGGAATAACAACCGATGAACGTGCGTATCGCGTTACCGGTGCGGGGGGCAATAAATCGTTACGGGTTCGCTTGGCTCCGGGGACATGGTATGTCGCTGTGGAATGTGCCAACCGAGTGCGGGCAGTTAAAGATGATTCAGAAAGCTATTATGTATACGATGATCCTCAGGGTCTACTCAATGGAGTTGCCTATAGTGTGGGATTGCAACAACGGTTGCGTCGTCGATATTTGCGTGTTGTTGGACCGGTAGCTAGTGTTAAATAATTTAATTGGGCGATACAAATAGATGCGTATTCTTAGTGCAGGGATTCAACACGAGACCAATACGTTTGCCACCACGCTAACCACGACGGCAGATTTTGCGCGTGATAGTCATTTGGGTAATGAATTTAGCGGCGGCGCTGCTATTGTCGCCCGCTATCAGGATACCAACACGATTCACGGTGGCTATCTTGTGGGAGCGGCAGTCGCGGGTTTCGAAATCGTAACCTTGTTTAATGTGCATGCTTGCCCATCCGGAATGGTGACGCGGGATTGTTTTGAAGAACTTGTGGGGGAAATGATTTCCCGAATAACAGCAGCGCTACCAGCCGATGGGGTATTGCTCGATTTGCATGGTGCCATGGTGACGGAAGATTTCGAAGATGCGGAGGCCGAGATTGTGAGGCGGGTGCGTGAGGTTGTGGGGGAGGCAACGCCGGTTGTCGTGACGTTGGATTTGCACGCGAATATTTCTCGACCGCTGGTTCAACGTTCAACCGTGATCATCGGATTTGACACGTATCCACACGTTGATATGGGGGATCGAGGACGAGAGGCGGCGCTGTTGATTAAACGAATTGTCGACGGCGAAGTGCAACCGCAGCAAGCGTTTGTGCAACTGCCAATGTTGACCGTGCCGCCGATGCAGTGCACGCTGCGGGAACCGATGGCCAATATTATTGAGCAGCTTAATGCACTCGAACAACGGCCAGGCATCTTAACCGCGACGATTGCCATGGGATTTCCGTTTGCCGATATTGCTTGTATGGGAGTGTCGGTGTTAGTAACGAGTGATGGCGATATGGGTGTGGCCGAGGCGGCGGCCGATGAAATCGCGGGCTGGCTGTGGGATGCGCGGACGGCTCTGCAACCAGATTTAGTTACTGTCGAAAAGGCAATGGAGATGGCGGCGGTGGTAAATGGCTTAGTGATTCTTGCCGATGGTTCGGATAACCCCGGAGGTGGGGCGCCGTGTGATGGTACGGTGGCTCTGCAAGCGCTGATTGATGCGGATTTTCAGGGCGGTATCGTCGGATTGATTGTTGATCCTGAGACGGTGGAGCAAGCGGTAGCCGCCGGTGTCGGTGGGGCGATCGATGTTTGTCTAGGTGCCAAGACGGATACGCTGCATGGCGAATCGGTCTTGGCGACGGCCGAGGTGCTGGCGCTGAGTGACGGTGAGTATGTTTACGGAGGCCCGATGGCACAGGGGATTTCTGATACGCTAGGGCCAACAACGCTGCTTAAAATTGGCGGCGTGCAGGTGATTGTCAGCAGTTTGCGGAGGCAGTTGATCGATCGAAATATGGCGGCGACAGTCGGAGTGGATTTCGCTGACTTCAAACTGCTGGTTTTAAAGAGCGCCGTGCATTTCCGCGCAGATATCGGACCGCTCGCAGAATTGATTCTTGATGCCGACACGCCAGGGGTGCATCGCCCCGATTTTTCCTGTTTCGATTACAAGTATGTCCGGCAAGATGTCTATCCGTTGAATGTAGAGTGCTGAGCATCATCCAAAAATAAGCAGTTTTAGCCACCCGTGTTTACAACTCGACCTTCAATGCGGTGACTAATCTGTCTAGATCGGCGGAGGTGTTGTAGAGATGGCTTGATACCCGCACGTATCGTTTTTCTCGCCAATCGATGATGGGAACTTCGATGTGGTGCCTTTCCCACAATGCTCTTTGGAGAGATTCACAATCACCGTCGGGTAATTGCACATGCGCCATCGTGCCGTACCATCGGTGGTCGTCGACAACTAAGCAAGCCCCGGAAAATTCTTGTATTAGCGTTGCGCGAGCGTTACGCGACAAATCGAAAGTGTAATCCCGGAATGTATCGAGTCCAATTCCCGTCATGAACTCGATCGCGGCGGGGATGCTCAAATAGGATGCGATGTTACGTGTGCCTACCCAGACAAATTCATCGTCCCATGTTTTCGGAATGTCTGGTTGAATTAATCCCCAACTGAGGACTGGTGTTTGCACCCATTGATGGTGTTCCGGGGCAATATAGACAAAACCAGATCCCAGCGGCGCACATAACCACTTGTGGCAACTTGCCGTGTAGAAATCGCAGCCAAGGTCTGCTAGGTCAACGTCTAGTTGGGCTAGGGCATGTGGACCATCGACGCAAACGAGTATCCCTTCCCGGTCGGCTCGTTCACAGATTTCCTTGATTGGTAATGTGATGGCGGTTGCTGAGGTAATGTGACTGACAATGATCAGACGCGTGTTGTTGTCGCAAGCTGAAAATATGGCGTCTAGTATTTCGTCGATGTCATGTATGTATTTTGGAAGTGTGGCGGTGCGTAATTCGGCAGACTTGATTTCACAAGTTCGCTGCCAGACGCGGTGGACAGCACCATACTCATGATCCGTTATCACGACATTGTCGCCATTTGATAACGGAAAGCATCCCGCGATGACGTTTATGGCCCAAGTTGCGTTGTCCACAAAGGCGAGGTTGCTAGCCGCAGTGTTGAGAAATTCGGCGAGGTGCTGCTTGGCGTCATGGATCGCATCGGTTTGGACGCGGCAAAAAAAATCCATCGGCTGCTCTTCGAGTTTACGTGTCCATTCGTCACGAACCTTTTTCACACAGGTCGGTGTAATTCCGAATGACCCGTGATTTAGATAAGTCGTGTCACTGCGGATTTCGAAGTGATGTGCAAATTGAGAGGAAGTTGTCATGGCGTTAGGGAGTTGTGGCGAGCTCGGCACGGATGTACTGTGAAAAACCTCGCTGCACGGTAGCTGTTGACTTCGTGAGATGATCTTGGATGTCGGTATCTTGTAGCGATTTGCCGCCCTGGTCAAGTATTTCAGCGACATGGGCCGCGACTGCCGTGTCGTATCCCTTTAACGTACGGAACAAGGCGGATAGCGTGTCGTGTTCATCGATTAGGGCCTGGGCATATTCCTTGGCACAAGTAAAATGATCATCACGATCAACGTCTAGATAGATCACTCCAGTGGACCCAATGGTGTAAGGATCAAAGTGTTTTGATGTAGGTTGGTAAGGTTTAGCGGTAGGCCAGTGCAGTGCAGAAACTCCGTCGCCGTGAGCAATCGCCACGATGAAACAATCGTGCCTTAATCGTGACAAGTCAATTTTTCCACTCCATTTTACGCCAGGCTGCTTTTCGGCAGAAATCGTGATTGATTTGAAGAGCTCGCCGTTAGCATATACGTCAAGTTGTCTAGCGGTGACCCACGAGGGTCCTTGCACTTTGATGTCCGCCATGAGACGAGCTTTTCCAGAAGTGATTTCCCCTGGACCAAACTGTTTGTTGATGAGCATGGTTGTGAGTAGTCCGTAACTCAGGTTGGTTTTACCGGTGTTGAATGCTTGGACGGCGTTTTTGACGTTGATGTTACCGACGTCGCTGTCGTCACAATAAATGTAGGTTCGCGCTTGGCCGATGAAATGCCGTGCGACGTCGTGTGAGTCGCTGCAGCCAACGCCAGTTACCGCAAGTCCGCGGTTAAGCAATCCGAACCAGTCACGGTAAAGTCGCATGAAGTCGGTTTGGATGGCTCCGGAATTTACCAGTTCCATGGCGGTTGCTGGGAATTGCCAGCCGAGTTGACTGTGGCCCGTCACGTCGTTGTGCCGTGCGGGTGAGAAGGGCGTGATTCCACCGTGTACGTCGCGGGCGTGGTTTAAGATAATTGCACTGGCGCCAGTTTTGTCGCGTATCGAGGCGGCGATTTCCGGCCATGTTTCTAGCGTGTGATTGGGTAGTGGGGCGCCGTCTGAAACGGGAAAAATGTTGAAGTGGCCGACGCGAGTGGTTACTTCGTTACCAATCACGGGTGTGTAGTATTGATTTAGTCCAAGTTGATTGACTAAGGGAGCGTAGTTGATGTGCAGGTTGTGGTCGGTGGCGATCGGGAGTTCTATCCCTTCGCCAGCAACGGTAATAAGCCGCTCATTCAAGCTGGCGTCGCCGTGGCGAGAATAGGTTAATGTGTGAACGTGCGTGTCACAGGCGACCATATCGGTGGTGTCCACTTCACGTCGGATTGCTAATGGGTAGTGCGGTGGTGCGGTGGTCGCGCTCGCCGTCGTGACATCCACCTTCACTGAGTCAAGGCTCCACTCCATTCCGCGACCGGCATAGATGGTGTACTTGCCCGGTGCGACTTTGATCGTGACCTTGCCAGTGCTGGTGTAGATGACACCTTCACGCACGGCGGTCGTGTTCGTTGATTCGTTACCGGTGCCCGCCAAAGAGCCGCGGCTGTTGAGAATTGTCAGGCGACAAGGTGTGCCCTGCTTTGTTGCTTGGTCAGTGACTTGGATTGATATCTCGCGTTGTGATAAGTGTTCCTGTTTGGAGACATTGTAAAAACGGAGATAGCCAAAATAGATATCATCGGGGGTTTTACGGCCTGTTTGGATTAGAGTTAGTTTGTTATTGCCAGGTTTGACCACGCCCGCGGGTATGTCAAAAAATACGACCATGCGGTTTTCATCGCGGGGGAGTCTGCCGATGGTCTTGCTGTTGATTGCCAGTGTCCATTGTTGTTTGACGTCAACTTGTTCAAACGAGAGGCTGCGAGGAATGTTGTCGGGGCCAACATTGAAAGTGTGGTCTAACGAATCTGATTCGCTTTGAACAGCGAATGTATCCCATTCTCGCTCGCCGAGGCGGAGGTGTGTTAGTCTTTCGGCATGCAGTGTTGATGCGAAGGTAAGGGAAAGGGCAACGATCGAGATGTGGAATAACTGCATAGTAGATGGTTTACCTATTTCACTTCAAATCCGCTGCGTTGTTCGCGTGACATTAACGCCACCGCTTCTTTGTCCTCAAGGAAGGTTTCCGCTTGAGGGTCCCATTTGAGGGTCCGACCTAATTGCTGAGCAATGTTGCCAAGGTGGCAGGTGGTTACGCTGCGGTGTTGACTTTCGACGTCAGATATCGGAGCGTGTCGAGTGGTGATGCAGTCAAAGAAGTTGCCCATGTGATTGACAATGGCATCGAGTTTACCGTTGCGCAGGGGGCGGTCTAGGTTATCGTGGGCGTAGTCGTTCCAGTCGCTGCGATCAAGCGGGTTGGTGGCTAACGCTTCGACAGGTTTGCCGGTGAGTGTGCCTCGATTGACGAAAATACGCCCCGCGGTGCCGGTGAACATGATGCCGTTGCGGCCGGTATCCGAGACGGTCATGACGACATCATTGGCGTATTTATAGGTGGTCTGGAAATCGATCGCAACATTGTAACAATCAGTACCGGTAGCTGGGTATTTTGCTGTGGCGTTGATCTCTACCGGTAGCGAGTTGATGCCCCATTGAGCGATGTCGAGGTGGTGGGCGCCCCAGTCGGTCATCTGCCCACCGGAATAGTCGTACCACCAGCGAAAAGTGTAATGCGCACGTTCAGGGATGTAGTCGTAGTCGGGGGTTTGCCCTTTCCAGAGGTCCCAGTTGAAATGCTTGGGGACCTTGAATTGTTCAAAAGGACCGCCGACTTTGTTCTTACCGAGGACAACGTCAACGTTGGTGAGTTTACCAATTCGTCCGGCACGGATGAGCTCAATAGCGAGGCGGAAACGCGAGTCGCTGCGCTGCCAGGAGCCGACTTGGAGGACCTTGTTGGTGTCTTTGACGACCGAGCGGAGGAACTTACCTTCGTCGATGGTGAGTGACAATGGTTTTTCAACATAGACGTCCTTGCCTGCGCGGAGGGCGTCGGCGGCCATTTTTACATGCCAATGATCAGGAACTCCGATGAGCACAACGTCGAGATTGGCTGCTGCGAGCATGTCGACGTAGTTTTCGTAGATGCGGGGGGTGCTGCCAAATGCAGCGCGGGCTTGTTCGCGTACATGTTGATCAACATCACAAAGTGCTACGATATCTCCATAGCGTTGGGCTTTCTCGGTAATGACCGAGCCTTGGTAACGCAAGCCGATCGCGCCGACGCGTAATCGTGAGTTGGGACTTTTGGGTTTTCCGTCCTGTGCGGCAGCGGCTGAATGAAATCCTGTGCCCGCAAGGGTGACGGCGGTGATGGATGATTGTAAAAACGTTCGCCGGGTCGTTTGGTTGTTATTCATATGGTGTATTGTAATGTAACGCGTGGTGCGTTTCTATCCATGGGGGATTTGCCTACGCAGGCGGGGGGTGCCGCCCGTGAGTCTATCGGGTCTTATCGTTGGCTATCACCGAGGACACGCATGACGTTGCCGCCGATGATTTTGCGGATGTCTTCGTCGCTGTGACCGCGTTGCACTAACCCGACGGTGAATAGTGGCCAGTTGGTCCAGGCCATGCTGCCTGTCATGACGGAGGTGGTGGGGAAGGGGTCGTCGGGCCAGAGCGATCGGAAATCTTTGCGACGGCGGCCGCGTGATGGGATCTTACGGCGCTCGATTGCGTCGTTTTGGGACGTATAGGCAACGTCGGTACCGATGGCGACGTGATCTGCACCGAATTTGTCTACTATATAGTCGACGTGATTCAGGAGTTGGTTGAGATCGCCGCTGCCTCGCAGGAAACGTGAAATGCAACAAACACCTAGATATCCACCGCTATCGGCTATCGCTCGGATGACTTCATCTGGTTTGCTGCGAATATGAGGGTGGATGGCTGCGACGGTGCTGTGACTGGCTACGACGGGTTTACTCGAAGATTTTGCGGCTTCGAGACTGGTTTGCCATCCCGAATGAGCACAATCAGGGATCACGCCGACTCGATTCATTTCAGCAATGGCACTGTGTCCGAAGTCGGAAAGTCCAGCATTTGCTTTTTCGGCACAACCATCACCGATCATATTGCGGCGCTGGTAGGTGAGGTGCATCATGCGGATTCCGAGTTGATAGAAGATTTTGACGTAGCGAAGTTCGTCTTGAACCGAGACCCATTGTTGCGTGAGAGGTACTCCGTTGCCCGTGAAACAGAGGCTATGGCGGTTTTCTTTTTTGGCTTGAAGGATGTCAGCGGGAGTGACCGCTTTGGATACGAAACCCCGCAGGAGGTCGGTTGCATAGGTAAAACGTGCCAGTCGTTTGAGAAGTCGCAGCGGGTCTTGTCCTTCTTCACCAGCGTTTTGGAAAATACAGGTTACGCCGCTAGCACGCCAGGCATCACGGTATTCTTGTTGCTCTACGGCATTCGTGACATAACGTGTCATACCGGCATCTTCGCGTAAATCGTCTATTTCGGCCGAGGAAGCGCCGGCTTCGATGGCGGATTTTATGACGTCACCGTCGACTGCCGCACGTGGTGAGAAACCGTAGGAGTCGAATACAATGGCGTCTGCGTGCAGTTCGAGGCCGTGCTGCAGGTCGCGATCGGTGGGTTTGAGCGTTTCTAGGGCGGCAGACCGATAATCGGCAATCTTGGGATTGAGGCGTTGTGTGAGTTGTTCAACAGCAGGGGGAGCCGCATTGGCACGCGAATTACCGAGTGCCAGAGCTGTGGCAGCGGAGGCTGTCTGTAGGAAGTAGCGTCGTGTTTGGTGGGGTTTAGGATTTTTCATAGTATCCGTATTTTACAATTGTTTGGATTACCGTGCTGATCGTGCGTTGGAAATACAGAATATTCGTTGGAAAAAATTAATATGGGGGGAAATTAACGAGATAAACGTATTCCTAAAATACGATAATTAATTAGAAAACTTTAGATAAACTTCTTGACTCTGGGTGGTGGGTTCATTTATCCTAAATCCACTGTCTTATTTATATTGCCTAAAATGCCAAGCGGTTTCGTTGGTAATTTGGATTAAAATTCACTAATTGTTAAATACAAGGTATTCGTCACATCATGTTTAATCTCTTCGGTCGAAACAAGCAGAGTCGAAAAACACGTCGTTCAAATCCCAATACACCTAGACTGGCTAAACGACAGTTATTTATGGAAGCGCTTGAAGACCGGCGACTGCTCGCCGCAGATGTAACGTTTCTCGGGTTCCATATTGATACAGGGAGTGGTCCTGGTGTCCTTGTAGGTGCATTGCCATCACTGAATGAGGGAGACATTGTTACAGTTGATATCGAGGTCGATGAACTCAGCGGTACAGCTGGCGATATCTCGGCGGGTGACTTGTTGACATCGGATGTAGATTTACAACTATCCCTTACAACAGTTGTAGGGGGAAGTCTTGGCACGTTATTGAGTGATATATCCGTTGCCAATATCACCACGGGACTGCCTGTCGCCACAACGCAGCATAATCTTTTAAACGGCGTCGACGCTGAAGGTGTTTTTAATTTTACTGTTACTGTCGGTCAGGACACTACTGTTGAATTAGATATTGAAACCTTCAGTATGAATATTCTTGGTGGTGATAACCCAGACACCGTTGGTGATGATTTTAATACGGATTTTGGGGTAAGCATTCTTGATGTTGACACGGCCACGATTACGTTACGAGATAAAGTAACTAGTGACCCCAATGTGGGGACCGTAGCTGAAGGTGTTGCGGGGACGGTTGTTGAGTGGAACCTAGACAACGGTATTGAACTCGCCGGCGGAGCTGTAATCGCAGATGCGACGTTTACGCACGCTGGATCAGGTGCTTCCCCTGCAACGGAAGCGATAACAGGAAACATTGGTGACGATGATTACGATTTCACCTCGTTAGATATTTCTCTCGATGGTGGAATTGGCGCCGGTAATTTTGACGCAGCGTCATTCAACACAAATGCAGATGGAACAGTCGAAGCAAACGAAACGTTTGATATATCAGGTAACACTATTCCCCCGGAACTGCAAGCATTTGTCACTGCCGGTCGTGTCACGATTGTGGATACCGTGAACTATACAATCACCAGCGCCGACACGGCCACGATTACGTTACGAGATAAAGTAACTAGTGACCCCAATGTGGGGACCGTAGCTGAAGGTGTTGCGGGGACGGTTGTTGAGTGGAACGTAGTTGGCGATATCCAACTCGCCGGCGGAGGAGTAATCGCAGATGCGACGTTTACGCACGCTGGATCAGGTGCTTCCCCTGCAACGGAAGCGGTAACAGGAAACATTGGTGACGATGATTACGATTTCACCTCGTTAGATATTTCTCTCGATGGTGGAATTGGCGCCGGTAATTTTGACGCAGCGTCATTCGACACAAATGCAGATGGAACAGTCGAAGCAGACGAAACATTTGATATATCAGGTAACACTATTCCTCCGGAACTGCAAGCATTTGTCACTGCCGGTGATGTCACTATTGTGGATACCGTGACCTACACAATCACCAGCGACGATATTGGCACGATTACCCTGCGGGATGTGACGACGGGTGATGCCGATGCCGTCACCATCGCGGAAGACGATGGTGTGGGGCATATTATTGAGTGGAACGTAACCGCGCCGATCGAGCTGCCTGCGGGCACCGCAGCGGCGACAACGAACTCTCAATCGACGGCTTCGGCAGTCGATTTCGACGCAACGGAAGCGATAACCGGCAACGTCGGTGACGAAGATTACGCTTTAGGCAGCATCGATGTTGTTCTGGACGGGGGTATTGCTGCGGGGCAGTTTAATGCTGCCACCGTAATTGCAATTACAGATACGACGCTGGAACGAGACGAAACGTTTGAGGTGCTTTCCGATACACGACCTGCCGCCCTCAATTCGCTCATCGCATCTGGTGACGTGATTTTTGAAGACCAGATTGTCTATACGATTACCAACAACGATACAGTTGCGCTGAACGTTTCTGCTTCGAGTGATGGTTTGGAAGATGGGGGCGCATTCTCAGTAGACCTTACTTTGAGTGACGAAGTCGAACTTTATGGTCTGGGCGATATCGAGGTTACTGCTCGTAACGACCAGGACGACCCAGACGGGCTTATTGACCGCACAGCGGATTTCGCTAATAGCGGGTACGCTGGTGACTCTGACTATACAGTACAACCTGCTACAACCCTGTCCTATGACGGTACCGCCGGAGACGCCACGGAGGTTATCACCACGGCGGTAGATGGCGATGCAATCGTAGAACACGATGAAACATTCTTTGTAACCTTTGAAGCGGGCAACCTTCGCGGGTATACGGCAGCGGATATCGCAGTGACAGTCGATGGTACTGCCTTAGTTATTGGCAATGATGAGACAGCAACCGTTACCCATACAGTTACTGCAGCACCCGTCGCCGAAGGCGATAATGTTGAGTTTGATATCACACTTTCCGCGCACGTGCAAACGGCCACATTCATTAACGGTACCGCGGATACGACCCCGCGTTTAGATACCGACTTTGCCACCGGCGATGCCGTCATCGGCGATATTGATCCTGCCGACCAATTGGCGACGTCATTTGATGGAGCTAGCGCTTCGGTAACGACCGGCGATAATGATTACACAGAAACTTCACAAACATGGAGTTATGAAGGTACCGACGCGATGCTTCCGGCGGAACTTACCACTACCATCGTTGTGAACACAACGGGCGACGATGTTGTTGAACTTCGTGAAATCTTCCGTGGTAATTACACGGAAAACGGCGGTGGCGCTGGGTATCTAGCATACGGACTTAATGATGATAACACCGTGCAACTCGTTACCAGTCCTGATATTGGTCAAATTCGCGAAGAAGATGAAGCGTTCTTTAATATCGCCCTTACCCTTGGTCAGGATCAAATCACTGAAGGTACCAATGATGAACCTCTCACAAAAACAGGGCGTGGCGGGTACGACGTGTTCCTTGATGGCGACGTGCAAGACTACGTTGGAGCGGGATTCACGGTTACCTTTAGCACGGCTGATGGTAATATAGCGCTTGTTCCCGAAGCCATCGCCTCTTCACCAGGTTTTAACAATGGTGAAAATGATTATGATGCCCTGACCGAAACATTAACATTCTCGGGCGACAGCGTACCGCCAGAAGCTCCGTTAGACTCTGCCGGTGAAACGGAAACTTCTTCGGTAATACAAGTACGTGAAGATGAAACGGTTGAACTCGATGAAGTTTTCAGTATCAATATTGCTGTACTTGATTTCAATCTGTTTGAACTGGGCACAGGTTCAGGTCAATTGCAACTCGGCGCTATTACCACAGAAGACCTCACGATCCTCAACGACGATGCTGCCCATTTGGAAATCTCGGACATTACAGTTGAGGAAAACGGAAACTTAGATGGTTCGCCGACGACCGTTGCCGTGTCGATTGTCCTAGATTATCCTCTGGATGTACCCGTTGGAATTACCTATAGCGCGACCGATGGACTGGCGCTGCACACCACAGACCCAGTCGACCTAGTACCTGGAAATTCTGACTGGAACTGGGGGACGGCCGAGGGCGGGACTCCCTGGCTGGATTTCAAGACGAACAACTTCTTCGCGGGCGTGGGAATGGATGCCGGTGTGGAAGCAGATGCTGATCCGGATAATGGATCGTATGCGGATACCATTACGGTCACTTTTGATATTTTCGATGACGACGTTGTTGAATTGAATGAGAATTTCTTCGTCAATATCTTTGATCTGACTCAGGATATCAACGATGCCGCAGATAGTGTGGGAGATATAGATGACGGCGGTGCCGACGATGGTGGGGAAGATCCTGAAGTGGCTGGGATAACGGATATTCCTCGTGTGCTAACGATCGCTGATGATGATGGTGTGGTTACGATTCTCGATGATGATGTGGCTGTTATTACGCTCACTGTAGATGACGCAGATCCTATAACAACTCCTGGTATTATTGACCCATTCACTGAAGCAGGCGGTACTGCCACCTTGACGGTTTCCGTTTCGAATCCGCTGGACGTTGTGTATGGATTTGACGTAATGACTCAGGATGGGACCGCTGCTAGTGCGGCTGGTGATTACACACCGACAACAACCTCTTTCACAGTTGCTGCACCAACATCAACCACTACTGGTCTAGTTGTTGATAACGGATCAGGCGCGGCCACCTTCACTGTTCCTGTTTCAGCTGATGGTGTCGTTGAAGTGCCGGAAACCATCCTCGCATTTGTTAATAATATCAATGCTCAGGGTCGAAATATCTCGATGGCGGCTCCGGAAACGTTGACCGTTACATCCGCCGACACCGCCACGCTTGACATCAACGATGTCACCGTAATCGAAGGGGATGAAGGCCAAACACTGGTTCAAATGACGGTCACGCTCAGTAATGCTGTCAGTTCACCGGTTTCTGTTGTGTATACGACCAATGATGGTACGGCAGTGGATGCCGCTGGCGCGAACTACGGGGGCGATGATTACGATGACACAGATACCACAGATGGAAGCATTACTTTCGTCGGTGAAGCTGGTGAGCAACAGAAAATTAACGTCTATGTGAACGGTGACGTTGTCGTTGAAGATGACGAAACCCTTACGGTTGACCTTGGTGCCGTTACGGCCATTGCTGGCGTCAGCGTTGGTGACGGTTCCGGAAATTTGAATATTCTCAATGGTGCCGATGCTGCGACCATTTCCATCCAGACCGCTTCATCGGTTCTGGAGGGGGATACGGGTGCTGCCAATACAGGTGATTTGATTGTCACACTCAGCAACCCAGTTGATACGGCGATTGCATATGATTTTGCCACGAACGATGTTGATGCCGTCGGCGATGTTGCCCCTGTTGTTGGTACGCATGATTACACTACGTCGACCGGAGCTGCCCAGACCTTTACAGGTGCCCTAGGGAGTTCACTGACACAGACGATTTCTGTGCCGGTTACGGGAGATGACCTCGTAGAACTTGATGAAACGTTCCAAGTAACCATCGATAACCTTGATAATCCTTTGGGACGTGCGGTAACACTGCCAGCAGCGACGGACACGGGTACCGTGACGATCGTCAATGATGACGCTGCGACGGTATCGATCACTGATATTACGGTAAATGAAGATGTTGGGACTGCGACGCTTACAATTTCTTTATCCGCAGTTGTCGATACTGATGTCAATATCGACATTGCAACGCAGGATGGAACCGCCGTGGATTCCCCGCAGGGTGCACTTGATTCAGACTATGATGCAGCGGCAACCACTCCGGAAACCTTCGCCGCGGGTGAAACTTCCAAAACATTCGACGTTGATATTAATGACGAAAACCTTGTGGAACTCGATGAGTTCCTCAGCGTGCTTGTTAGCAATCTGAACGCTTCAGGTCGTGACGTAACGGTCGTCGATGATACCGGTATCATTACGATTGTTGACAACGATACTGCCGAACTTTCCATATCACTAGTTACGGTTCCTGGCACACTTACTGAAGATTCGGGTACTGTAACGTTCGATATAGCCCTCAGCAATCCAGTCGCCGTACCCGTTACGATCAACTATGGTGGCGTAAACCCACTGATGCCTTCAAGCTATGATGACTTTGTGGGCGGAGCAGGTAGCGTTACTTTCGAAACCAACGAAAATGCGACTCAACAGGTGACCCTAGATGTGTTTGATGACGCGGTTGTTGAACTTGACGAGGACTTTACCGTTCAGATGTTTGGTCTGGATGCCGGAGCGATTCAGGATGCGGATAACACGGATGTAACGATCGAACCAACCGCAGGGGAAACCGCTGAATTTACAATCATCGATAACGATTCGGCAATCTTCAGTATCAATGACGTTAGCGTCACCGAAGACGATCATGGTCATGATGTTGCAACGCTGACAGTAACTCTGGATACTGCAGTAGATGTCCCAGTCGACGTTCAGTTTGATACGGCCGATGGAACGGCTATCTCAAGTGATGACGGCTTTAATGGTCACAGTGACTTTGTGGCGGTCGCTGCTGGAAACTTGCGATTTGCAGGTACCGCGGGCGAAACACAAACCATTACGATTCGCTTTAATGGTGAAACGGTCGTCGAGCTTGACGAGGATTTCACCGCGACACTCTCCAATGTTGCAGCTCAGGGTCGCGAAGTTGATATCACCATCCCTGACCCAACCGGGACAGTTACCATTGAAAATGACGATTCAGCCACGGTGGATATACAAGAAGTCGTATCCGTCAATGAAGATGCTGGAACTGCGGACTTGCTTGTCACTCTAAGTGCACCGGTTGATGTTGACGTGCTTGTTGATGCTGATCACCAAGATGACACCGCGACGGAGACTGGAGCCACAGCAGCCGATGACGATTATGATACCGTCGACGAAACGCTTACCTACTCAAACGTAAGTGGGTCTACTCGACAGTTTACTGTAACGGTTCCGATTGGTATCGATAACATTGTTGAGCTTGATGAAGCCATGCAAGTTGTCTTGTCAAATCTCGCCGCAAGTGGCCGCGATGTTACTATCGGTAACGGATCCGGTGATGTGAATATCCTCAACGATGATTCCGCTGTCGTGCAAATTGACGACGTGGTAATCAATGAAGAAGCTGGAAGTGCAACGCTTACGTTGACGCTCAGTGCACCTGTAGACACACAAACGGATGTAAACTGGCAAACGCTTGATGGCACGGCTACCGCAGCGTTTAACGATTATATCGTTGATGGTGCCACGGTAAGCTGGACAGCTCTCGACACAACGGACAAGACAATTACTGTTACCGTGAATGACGACGACATTGTTGAGCTTACCGAAACGATGCACGTTGGTCTGGAAGAAGCAGTGGCATCAGGTCGTGATGTAACGGTTTTGGATGAAGTCACGGAAACCAATAACGATACGGATATTGTCGGTAGCGGTCAGGTGACGATTGTTAATACGGATTCTTCAGAGATCCAAATCAATGCAACCGCGCCCGTCTTCACCGAAGGTGATGATGGAATTACACTCGTGACCTTTGATGTGACGTTTAGCGAACCGATTGATATTCCTGTGTTGATTAACCATGCTTCACGCAATGGTGATTACAACTCGAATACCAACGCCGCTCTGCTAAATACGAATGCGATTGCCACGGATGCCGAATATGCAGGGGTCAATAGTACAGCCGACAATCAAGATCCATCGGACCCTATTGGCGAATACAATTTTGTCAATGCAGCCCGTGCGGATGACCATGACTATGATGAAACGGAAGGTGCACTGAACTTCGCAGCCTTTAATGACGGTGCACAACATGATGCGACGGATCCCGGCTTGACTCAAACGATTACTGTTCCCGTCTATGGCGACAATGTGGTGGAACTGGACGAATGGTTTGTACAGTTTATTGAATCCTCAGATAACTTCGGACGAGACTTCAGTATTACCAAGCCAGAAGATTATGGCTGGATCAATAACGATGACGAAGCTCAC
>JABJJO010000095.1 GCA_018660825.1 Planctomycetaceae bacterium
ATTCATCGAGCTATTAGCCGTAATGGCGATCATCTCGCTATTGTCCGCTGCTATACTTGTCGCGCTTACCGAACTGCAAGCCACTTCCAAAAAACGGCGGTGCCAGCAGCAAATCAAAAAAATAGACCAACTAATCATGCAACGCTGGGATGAAATCCTGCATAAACCGTTACCCATTCAGCTACCCTCTAATCTCTCACATGCGAACCGCCGACGGGCTGTCTTAATTGCCCGTCGCGAACTGCTACGATTAGAGCTGCCGGAACGCATTACGGATATATTCGACGGCCCATACTTCAAAGCAGTAATGCCCCCATACTTCAACACAAAAATGCCGACGCCGGCCACGACTCGCGCATTTCAAAGGAAAGCACTTTTTATTACCCGCCAGAAAAACAATGACGGTAACTTGAATCAATGGACAGAACAACATCAGGGCGCTGAATGCCTGTACCTGATTCTGTCAGTAATGCAAGACCGTGATTCCAGCGCGCTGGATTTCTTTTTCCCCAGTGAAATTGGCGACACCGATGGTGATGGAATGCTCGAGATTTTAGATGGCTTTAACCAACCGATCGGTTTCTTAAGATGGGCACCAGGAATATCGGGACCGTTTTCAGATATCCAAAAAACAGACGCGACCAAATCGCCTGATGCGACAGATATGGGCGAGGCGGATTATCGACTATTGGACGTAGATCCCAGTAAACACCCTTTTAATCTGTTGCCGCTAATCATGTCGGCCGGTCGTGATGGTGAATTTGGAACGTTTGGATTTGGCAAGAAGCCGGATGTGTCCAAATATTCTTATTCGCGTGATCAGTTTATAGACTGGTTAGATAATAAATTTACCCCAAAAAGTTTTAGATATTTACAGACGGAATATCTCTCCGGCAAGTTGTTTCCGTCTGATCCGTATTGGAGTACGAATTGGAGTAAAGCCTATGGCGCATGGATCGACGACACCATTCTGGACAACATCTCTAATCATCAAATAGAGGTGAACCCATAATGCTGCTGCAATTACAAAAACATCGCATCAACCGTCAATTACGTCAACAATCGACCCGTGCCATGACCATGATCGAATTGCTCGTGGTCATCACAATCATCATGCTCCTCACGGCCGTCATGATTCCCACAGTTCGTTATCAATATCGCAATCGAGCATTACGTGAAGCAGAGCGGCAACTGATCGCTTTTGTTGGCAGTGCCCAAGCACGTGCTCAACAATTGGGCCGACCCGTCGGCATTTGGATTGATCGATTTTCCGAGAGTGAAACACTCGCCGGTACCAATTATGCCGTTGCTGTATATATTGCCGAAATACCCCGACCTTATACCGGTGAAACCCGCAACGAACTCGTAAGGATAGTCTCAGAAAACAACAATTTATATTTACGTTTTAACAACTCCGCATTAAATTTGGGTAACCGATTAATTAAACCAACGGAATATTTCCAAATACAATTTGCTAATCACGGCCCCTTTTATACGGCAAAGAGAACTGCCGCGAACGAATATATTTTGGTGCGAGATCTGAACTTTGGACGAATACCTATACCCACCACTGCACTTTCAGTGGGTGCGCATCAACAGAAATTACCAATAGGCGTGCCGTATAAGATTCAACGTCGGCCCAAGAAATCGTTCCTGCCACCTTTACGATTACCGGCCGGAGCGGTGATCGATTTAAGTGTGTCGGGAATGGGAGCCGCCGGCGGGCAATTCTGGCGTACGGCCCGTACAACCGATCCAGTAATTATTATGTTTCAATCTGACGGCAGTGTTGAACGGGTTCTGCACAATCATAAAGACGAACGCCCCCTCGGCTGGGTTCATTTACTAGTCGGCCGGCAAAATCAGGTTTTTCCCGACAAGGAGTTGTTAGATAAAGATGATAATCCAATCGGCTTCAACCGATTTACGGATGAAGCTACCGAGACTGGGAACGTGATGGATATGAAAAACCGCTGGATTTCCATCAATCATCGTACCGGTTCGATTACCAGTGAACAGGTTGTTGGGAACATACCTCCAATCGCGCCCAAACAGGATTCGCAAGGCAGCCTCAGAATTGCGGCGGCCCGTGCGCTCGTCCGCACTGGCACAGGAAGCGGAGGAAACTAATGAAAAACAAACGAATCCATCAATCATCCGGTGTCACAATCGTCGAAGTCCTGTTTTCCATTGGAATCATCGTCACCGGACTGCTGGGCGTAGCCGGCCTTATTATGGTTGCCGGGACACAAATGACTCAGGGGCTGGAAGCCGATGCCATGAGCAATGCTGGGCTTAACGCGATCGCTGAATTTGAAACGCGGAATATGCAAAATCCCAATAACTTGGTTTGGTTCGATCCCGATCCCAAGATAAATCAATTTAGATTGTTAACGCCGAAGTTCATTCTGGGCAAATCATTTTGCATTGATCCCTTTTTTATTGCTCAACAACAATTAGATCACAAATTAGATAAAAACTTTAAACATCTCAGTTACTTTCCATCGACTAAATATCCCAATCCTACAATATCCATGCTCCGCGTAACGCTGAAAGACACCGACACTAACAAGTGGCTGCCGCTGCCGCTAAGCCGTGAGATTTTTATTGCCAAAGATGATCTCGCTTTTAGTACTCCGGCTTCCGCAACCGAATTGCCTGAGCAACAGTGGATTACTGAAGGTTTTGCTGGCCCCAAACTCAAACGCACGAATCATGCTGAATATAGTTGGTTAGCTATGTTGACCCCAGCGGTGGAAAAAACCGACCACTATCTTATTTCTATTGTTGTCTTCAAAAACCGCGGGGTAAGAGGTGATTTGAGCAATTCTGAAGAACAATTTTTTAAGATCGATTTCCTCAACAGTGGATTTGGCGGCGGGGAAGTTGAACTATCTAATATACGTCTAGATGGTTTGTACCCGCGGCATGGGGATTGGGTCATGTTGTCCGCTGCAACACCCAGCGACAACCTTCACCGTTGGTACCAGGTTACATATATCGACGAAGAAAACCATTCGGAGGATGGTGGTACGCACTATCACCGGCATGCGACTTTACAAGGACCAGACTGGCGTCATTCAGGCTCTGTCACTCAGGTTACGCTCATTCCAGGAGTGGTCGGAGTCTTTGAAAAAACGACTCGGTTGGGGGCAACTTCACTGTATGACAAAACAAAATAACACAACATCCTACCTATAAACAACCATTTCGCAGGGGCGCGAAAACGGTGGCGACCTGTCGCTACAAACTGAGGACAATTTAACATGACCAACTACATCAGGCGGAAACAACAACGGGGCGTGATCCTACTGGCGATCATTAGCATCCTCACCATGTTCATGCTGATTGGAATCACCTATGTGGTCGTATCCGGGCACTTTAAACGCGCCGCGGTGACCAATTCAAAAATTCGCCAACTAGAAGTGCCCCCTCAAAAACATCTTGACGGTGCTATGTACCAACTACTGCGCGACACCAATTATAAAGGATCTGTCGTACGAGGGCACAGTCTCTTACAAGATAAGTATGGCCACTTTGCTCTCCGTGGCAAAGTGATCAGTACAACATATGATTTTTTGGCTAACAAATATCCCGCCGGAAATCAAATTCTTAAAATCAAAGTGAAGCTCGTCGACCCGAAACTCGCCAACCCGGCGTCGCCTCTTAGTCTAGAGCCCCTATCAAATCCAGGTGCACTCACTGGGCGAGTGATTACGATTCTTAACGGAACATTCCAAAATGTCAGTGGTCGCATTTTGAAATCGACTAGGAATAAATTCGATGAATTTACTCTGCGAATTTTATTTCCAAAAACAGTCGAGCACCTTCCTAAAAACCCCCTCAACCCCACTGTCGTTTTTAATGACAAAATAATATTAATCAACGGGCGCGATTTCAGTGGAACGGGATTTGGGCTGGACATGGATGTTGCGACTGGGGAAAGCTCCGGAAAAATAAAAGAACTCGCTCTGCAGCCTAATCGTGCAACGGATGAGGAAGATGTTTTTGATAAATTTCGTCAGGGCGGTGCCAATGAAGGTTACGATGTGCCCGATTACCAGAACATGGCAATGGCTGCACAACTAAGTGATCCAACAGGCAGGGAACTGGAATATATTATCCCCTCATTTCATCGTCCTGCACTAATAAACTATCACATCAAACAGGGAGCTCCACCAGCAACAATGGCCAAAGTTGTGATGCGACCGAGGCAGGCAGAGCATCCATCTTTTGACGGTAGCAATCCTAGTTTTGACCCAATAAACGGCCCCTGGGATGTCGACAATGATGGCGACGGAATTCGTGATAGCATCTGGATCGACATGGGATTCCCTGTTCAAACCGATTCCAGCGGCCGGCGTTATAAACCCCTGTTTGCTGTCCTCTGTCTGGATATGGACGGGCGTTTGAATCTGAATGCCCACGGAAACAAGAGTCACTATGAGCTGGCTGCCAATATAAGGCGGGGGATGGGCTATGGACCCGCTGAAATTAATCTGATTAATTTGTTAGGTTCTAAAGGCTATGAATATTTGCTCACAGGCAAAACTAACCCGCCGCTTAAGGATCCCAATGTTAACGACGCTTTCGAACCCAAGGAAGGATACGTTCCAGGCCGTTACCGTCGGGATGGTTCACCCGGATATGCCGGAATTGACCGCTTCTCTTACTACATTTTCGGCCATTTTCCCGCCAACTTTGTTAACTCTCAAAAAACCTCATTTCAATCCATGCCGGATATCCATGGTGAACTCGGCTACGAGATTGACCCCCTCGGTAATGTCGTCTCCCAAGTTTCCACTGACCTAGCAGGCAATCTTCGTAATACTATTGCGGATAATCCGTACGAAGCCAATCTGGTCAGCCCGAATGCCGCTGATCAATTGTTTAGTGCCCTTGAAATGGAAACGCTGTTACGATATCACGATCCGGATAATCCGCAATTTAATAATTCATATGCTCGGAATTCCTATTCATGGAATGCCAACGGATCTTCGCGACTCTATCAACTAACGAATGCTTTTAACGGGGACTCAAATTTTGCTACAGCCAATCGTCGCAGCGTAACCACGGCCAGTTTTGACCCGCCTGTACCTGCCGTGCAAATCCCCGCTGAATTGCGTTACGATCCAGATCCAAAGGCACCTTTACAACCCCAGTACAACATGGGCAGTCATGCTTCCCAATTGCTGAGAGCACGGATGCTACAAGATGCAACAATTAAAACCGAGCTTGCCAAACTTGGCAATGATCCCGCCAAGGAGACCCTGTTAAATCAGCGCATGTCAGGCCTGTTGGCGCCCAAAATTTTTGACGGGCTGCGTATGGACGTCAACCGACCCTTCGGCAATGGAATTGATGACAATGGTGACGGAGTCGTCGACAATCGGTTTGAATCCGATTTACCCGAACGACTATGGCCCTCGGTATTTGATAATGCGAATAAAGTCTGGTTTGATCATGACAATGATGGTTTCGCTAAATTCGCCGACCCAGATGCATTCTTAGCTCGCTATGATTATGCTCGTCACCTCTATGTACTGATGCTGTTAATGAAAGACAAAAACAGAAGAATTGACTTTAACGGTGATGGAAACGAAACGGGTAACTCAAATGAAACCCATCGTAATATCGCTCAGTGGGCTGTCAATGCAGTTGATTTCCGTGACGCGGATTCCATCATGACTCCCTTTGAATTTGACCTCAATCCGTTCAATGGCTGGGACGTCGATGGCGACATCAATACCGTCGAGGTGACGGCCGATCGAGCGTTAGTCTGGGGCACCGAACGACCGGAATTGCTCATCACCGAATCCCTCGCATTTCACGATCGACGCACCGAAGACCTGGATATTGATGGTGATGGGGGCGCCGGTGATGTGGACACTTTTCAGGATCCCGAATTAAATACTAGGGCAGGAAGGGCAGGGCTGAATGATGAGGACTTCGACCAACGCCTGTTACCTAATAGTGGCGTTTTCTTTGAACTCTATAATCCATGGAACTCCGTCTATGAAAACAAACTTTTTAAGGGGAGCAAAAGCCCGGCAGAATTCTATCAAAACGTCGACTCTCTCGGGAGAGTTGTACCAGCAGCAAAAGAAGGAGTTCGCCTTGACCAACTTTCCTATTACGGTTTCGACGACGATAGGCTACCCAACGGAAACACTGATATTAAAGATGCTGATCGATCCCCTGTTTGGCGAATGATCATTGTTCGTGGTGTTGACAAATTACGTGACCCCGATGCTTGGGATACAGTAAATAATCCACTAACCATTGAACGTGCTATTTACTTTGTTAATGGTGCCAAATCACTTGTGAAGATACCGAATGCAGATACGGTAAAAAACACGAAAGATGTCACGGAACGTTTTTTCTATCGACCTAACGATCCGAACAACTTAAATCAACAGCCTAAACCATTGGAACCGGGTCAGTATGCTCGTATCGGTTCAGGTACATATAATGGTGGCACTAAAACCTATCCAACCTATATTGGTCGACATAAAAATTCGGATGAGGCTAAACCAAAAGAATGGAACGGTTGGCTTGCGAAAACATCTAGCATAGTACTTGACCCTATTAATAATGACCCTATTAACAATAACTTTATTGACATTCCAATTAACTACCATTACATGCGTACTAAGGATAATGAAGGTAAACCAGTACCCGAAGAAAAATCTCTATCAATTACTGAACCTGTCTTTGGTTATAGGAACCCGCTCACTAAAGAGAAATTTCCAACAAAGAAAAACAATGTGGGCGAACCCATTCTAGTTACGACGAGAGATGTACCGCTGGATGCAGAGTTGATAGCCGACCCAATAACCGAAATTTCTCGGCTCGCTCTAAATGTAGGAGGGCGAATGCCTGGAATTGATCCTATCAGCAATACCAAATTACGAAGGGGAACTACTAACGACTTTGCAGCTGTCCATTTGCAGCGACTGGCAAATCCTTTAAAACCACACGATAAGGAAACCAATCCCTACAGAACCATCGACACTGCTTCTATCGATGTAACTGCCTTTAATGGTGTGTATAAAAAATTGGAGGTTGTTGACGGTAAACCAGTACTGGATAAGGACGGTAAACCAAAACTGGTAAGACCGACACCTCTATGCGGCGGACTTAAGGATGTCTACAACACTCGGACATTTGACATCAATGGCAAGGTCGACGAGCCCGGTAACGACAAACTTGTTGATAGAGTACGATTTAATTCGCTTGAGCGCGGTTGGAGCAAGCCCCTAGGTAGTAATATGCTTTGGAAGAACGAACCTGCAAGAAATCTAAATGATGGTCCACCTACACCACTAAACGCCCTCAGTGAACAAATATTCAGATACGACGGAATTGCAACACTAGGCCAACGTAATAGCAGTTATCCTGCTAATAATAACGTTTTCTTTCCTTGGCTACAGTGGAACAACCGGCCGTTTGTCAGTCAG
>JABJJO010000031.1 GCA_018660825.1 Planctomycetaceae bacterium
AACCCTGTTTTTTACGGGCTGTGGAACGACCAAGACCAAGACAGGAACAGACCAGTTGTTGATGTCTAACGCGGTTGATTTAACAGTAGGTGATTTGGATTTTAGCACCGTTGCTGGTGAAAAAGTATTCTTGGACACGCAGTTTATTAATGTCAAAGGATATGGATTTGTCAATTCTCAATATATAGTTAGTTCTCTAAGACAGCAGTTAATTGCGCATGGTTGCGAATTGCTTGATGCCAAGGGTGAGGCGGACTACGTCATTGAAGCTCGTGTAGGTGCTCTTGGCACGGATAGTCAAACGATTACTTATGGAATCCCCGGTAACAACACACTTGGTAACATGGCGTCGTTAATCCCCAATGCCCCTGCAGTTCCGGTCATTCCCGAGATTTCGATCGCCAAGCGAGATGACAATGCGGGAATTGCAAAGATTTCGGTCTTTATTTATGAAACGAAAACCAAGATGCCTATTTGGCAATCGGGTGTTGAATACGCACGCAGTACATCCAACGATATGTGGATCTTTGGTGCCGGACCACTCCAATGGGGAACGGTCCACGGACAAACCAAATTTGCCGGAACAGCCATTAATTTTGATAAAGTTAATGTAGCCAAATGGCTCCGCCCGAAGGAACAACCACTTGATGCCGAACACGCGATCTACTTCAATAAGTTCAAGTTTGGCAACACATCCTCTTCATTAGTTCTCCCGGCGGCATATATTCCCGATGATGGATCAGCGGATGCACCGGCTGTAGAAGTTCAAGATCCAGATGAACCCGCTGCTTTTAATCCCAATCCAGCCGCTCGTCAGATCCCACAATAATTACTCTCTTCTCATAAATAAAATTGGTTCTAGATGGCGACTTCCGGATTCACGACGGATCAATATGAACTACTCGACTTTGGAGCAGGCCGCAAGTTGGAGCGATTTGGAAAATGGATTTTAGACCGCGAAGCCCCAGCGGCAGATTCACAACATCAGTCGGATCCTGCGTTATGGACAACTGCTGACCTCATATTCAAACGATCCGCTGATGGTGACGGACAGTGGTCTGCCAATACAAATTCCCTTAATCGATCGGATGAAAAATCAGCAGATCTTAAATCGATCACTAAAACGGGTGCCGGGTTTCCACCATGGGAAATTAGTTTTGGCGAACATTTCAAGCTGCGATTACAACTAAGTCCAGTTGGACATATTGGAGTGTTCCCCGAGCAGGCCAAAAATTGGGCGTGGATCATGCGGCAAGTACGGCGTGGCGTTAAAGCGTATGGCGAGTCGATGCGAGTGCTCAATTTGTTTGGATACACCGGTGGCAGCACTTTAGCCGCCGCCGTCGCCGGTGCTGAAGTAACGCACATTGATAGTGCGGGCAACATTGTGGAACGTGCACGAGAGAATGCTAATATCAGTGGGTTGCAAGGTGCTCCTATCCGCTGGATACAAGAAGATGTACAACTGTTTTGCCAACGCGAGGTAAAACGCGGTAATACCTATCACGCAGTCATTCTTGATCCACCGAGTTATGGGCATGGTCCGAAAAATCAAGTCTGGAAAATCAATCGACATTTAGGGGAGTTGTTGGCCAACTGCGGCGAACTCACGCAGCAGCAACGTAGTTTTATGTTGCTGACTTCTCACACAGTCGGATTGGGTACTGCTGACCTAGAGGCAATGTTCGCAGATCGAATTTTTGGGCACTGCTGCGCCGGCGGATCTACGGGAGAAATGCAACTCTTGGGCAAGCACTCGTTGCACTTGAGGGCCGGAACATATATTCGTTTCCCGTAACGCCTCCTGGAGCATTTATTATCTTAGCCACAGATTTTTATGATTGGGTATGGGCGTGGCGTTGTCGTTGAGATTCATAGGCTAAGATGGCCGCGGTTGTCGAGACGTTTAAGCTATCACCAACACCACACATCGGCACTGAAATAGCCTGGCTATTAGCCGAGTTCCACAGGTCAGTTAATCCCGTCGCTTCGGTACCAAGCACGATGGCTGTCCGCCCGGTTAGATTGACTTCGGAGTAACAGCAACTGCCGTCTACCATTGTGGCAAATGTGTTAAAGTGATTGCCCTGTAACCACTTTTGAATCTGTTGAGTTGTATCATGGACGACGGGTAGGTGAAAAATTGCTCCTGCGCTGGACCGAATTGCATTCGGATTGCACACATCACATTCCGAATCGGCGAGAATGATTGCGGCGGCGCCGGCAGCATCAGCGGTCCGTGCTATAGCTCCGAGATTTCCCGGCTTTTCAATCCCCTCGAGCACAAATACAATCTCGGATTCGGTCACTTCAAGCGATGCTAACTCGATCGGATCAGGAATTTCTACGACGGCAATCAAGGCTAGGGTTCGTTGGCCATAGGCAATCTTGTCCATGATACTGGGCGTCACTTCTATCGCTGTTGCACCCTGTTTTGTTAGCGTCGCGATTAATATGTGGTCAGAGGAACTACAGCGCGCGTCACAGAAGTAGGTTTCCAAAAAAGTATATTGCGCCAGCTGTGCTCGTTCGATTTCTCGGATTCCATCAATTGTGAATCGGTGTTGTTGTTGCCTGCCTTGGCGTGTTCGGAGACGGACAAGTTCTTTAACGCGATCGTTTTGTAGACTTGAAATGATAGCATCCATCGCTTACCGAAGGCCTCTTTGATTAATTGGATGCGGTTGCGTCAGTAAAGGTTAGCAGCGCGTCATTACCTTGACGGTTACAAAAGTCACCAAAGGATTCATCTTGTTGTCGGTCTGCCTTGAAAAACTTAAACAGCTTGACGAGCACCGGAACGACATTTTCACTAGGCACCATATCCCGATGGATAAATGCTAAACGGTTTCCAAGACGCGTGCCGCCAACGAACAGGGTGTATTTGTTTTTAGCGCGACCTACTAGACCAATGTCGGGATTATAGGGACGGGCACAACCGTTGGGGCATCCTGTCATTCTTAGCGTAAACTGCTCTTCGGCAAGGCCCATGTTCTCCAGAGCGACCTCTAGTTCGTCAATCATGCCGGGCAGTGCCCGTTCACTTTCAGTGATGGATAAGCCACATGTTGGCCAAGCAACGCAGGCCATCGACCAACGGCGAGCGTTAGAATATTCTTCGCTCAGGCGGACACCGCGGCTGACAAGGATTTGTTCCAGTGTGGCTTTATCGGATTCAGCAATGTTGGTGAACAACAAACTCTGATGGGCAGTAAGGTGAATACCTGGTTTTAGTTGTCGGCAGATTGTGCGGAGCGCCGTTTTTAATTGGCATGTTTGCGTATCTTGGATACGACCATTTTCAATATTTAATCCATAGAACCATTGATTGTCACCTTGAGGATGCCAGCCCATATGGTCGTTGTGTTCAATAACATCTGTTTCCGTAGCTGACTGGAGGGTTGTGCCGAGATATTGTTCGACAGTAGATTTAAACTTATCCATTCCCCAGTCATGGATGAGATATTTTAAGCGAGCGACTTTACGATCGCTGCGATTGCCGTGATCGCGTTGGACTTCGACAACTGCTTGGACGATATCGAGGACGTTTTCTTTAGTGGCGAAGCATAATTTATTCCCGAGTGCTGGAAACGTTTTACTAGCACTCGGTGTCCGACCCTGTCCACCGCCGACGAGCACGTTATATCCCACGACCTCATCATTTTCGATTTCGGCGATTAATCCTAAATCATGTGTATAGACGTCGATGCAATTATCATCTGGCAATACGACACCAATCTTAAATTTACGAGGCAGATATTGTTTTCCATAAAGCGGTTCGATGGCATCTCCGCCGTCCCCTGTCAGTGACGTAGTTGTTGTTTCTCCACCCACAAGTTCTTTTTCACCAGATTCTGTGTCGGTCAGCCACAGTTCGTGATAGGAGTTGGTTTGTGGTTGTAAGCGTGCGGCGATAGCTTGTGATAATCGCTGAATTTCTTGGTGCTTGTTTGTATTGTATGAAGCAGGACAACACATGGTATTACGAGCGACATCGCCACAAGCAGCTAGTGTGGTGAGTTGCGTGTCATTAATTTTTTTTATTGTCTTATGTAGATTTGCTTTAACCACGCCGTGCAGTTGCAATGCTTGCCTGGAGGTGATTCGCAGCGTGGAATTGCCAACTTCATCACAGAGGTCTAATTCCGCAAGTAGTTGGTCACTTGTTAGCACACCTCCGGGGATGCGAGTTCGCACCATATAAATAAATCGCTTCTTAGAACCATTGTTTCGAATTTGACCGCGCACATCACGATCATCTTGTTCATAAGTACCGTGATGTTTTAGTAGCTGGATGCTACCTTTTCCAAAAAACGCATTTTCGTCGACGAGTTCCTCAGCAATATCCCCGCGCAAATAATCGCTGTTGTTTTTGAAGACTTCAACGTTACTGGGTGTCGGCCCCTGTTCGCACATATTTTTTTTGACCTGTGTTCTATATGAATATCAACGGAATAAACTATTCTACCGCTGCGTTGGATGTTTGGATACGCGCGGCAGTCAGTGTGTTATGCATCAGCATGGTGACGGTTAACGGACCTACCCCACCAGGTACCGGTGTGATGTGTTGAGCAACTGTGGAGACATCGTCGAAATTAACATCACCGACAAGTCCCTCTGCGGTTCGATTAATACCGACGTCCACAACAACTGCTCCAGGTTGGACCATATCCGCTGTGATAAAATTTGCCTTGCCGATGGCCGCAATGAGCACATCAGCAGTCCGCGTAATTGCCGCCAAGTTAGTTGTGCGGCTATGGCAGATTGTGACTGTAGCGTTGGCAGCTTGCGGACCACGTGTGGAATCGCGATTGATGAGTAACATCGCCATGGGTTTGCCCACAATTTCGCTGCGCCCAACAATAACAACGTGTTTCCCGGAGAGTTCGATGCCGCAACGGTCCAATATCTGTTGGACTCCGTGTGGTGTACAAGGCAGGAATCTAGGACGTCCTTGAGAGATTAGCCCCACGTTTTCTGGGTGAAAGGCATCGACATCTTTTTGAGGGTTAATACTGTCGAGGATTTGAGTGCTGTCGAGTCCAGCGGGTAGTGGCAGTTGAACGAGAATTCCGTGTACTTGGGAGTCGTTATTAAGTTCTGTAATTAGGTCCAACAATGATTGTTGCGATGTGTCGGCTGACAATTTATGAAGTTGACTACTGAGTCCGACCCGTTTGCACGCGCGTTGTTTGTTGCGCACATAAACTTCGCTCGCCGCATCCACGCCTACAAGAACGGCTGCTAGACATGGAGTTACTCCCGTTTTTTGTATAAACCGAGATGTTTCATCGGCAAGTTCGGTTTGAATTTTGAGCGCGATTGCTTTGCCATCCATGATCTTAGCTGTATCGGTTGACACGGGTTTGCTCCTTTATGGGAAGTGAATCGGTGACTGCTTCAAATGGTTGAGTGCAAAAATACAAATAGCGTTCCTTTGATTTTACGTCGAAAGACTATCTTAAGCGAGTGGTTGCGGTGTGCTGTTTATAGGCGGTAAGATGGAGGAAATAAAACGCTGGTGAAAACGAACGATGATTACCACCAAAAAGGGGCATTGCTAAATGCACATTGACTCAATGGACTCACCATCGGAAAACGATGGAATGGAATTGTATACGGATCAACTAGATCCGACCTTTGTAAATTCACGCCGTGAAGCGGTCATTATATTTTGTGCATGGCTCGTGGCACTTTGTTGGTGCGTACCGTTTTGTTATTTGAATGGTTATGACGTTGCCGACCCGGAAAATATTTCGATTACATTAGGGATGCCGTCTTGGGTCGTCTGGGGAATTGCGATGCCATGGATCGCGGCAGACGTGTTCACAGTTTGGTTTTGCTTTTTTTATATGAAAAACGATGATTTGGGAGTTTCTCCTGAGGAATTGGCCGCCATCGCAGCGGAAGGTAATTAATGACTATGCAGAGCACAGAATTAATATTACTTGCCGCTGGTTCCAACGCCGCGCTCATCACGTTTTTGCTTTACACGCTTGCCGTTTTTGGCATTGCTGCATTTTCCAATCAGATGCTCAAGGGCAAGAGTTTTCTGAGTGAGTATTTTTTGGGCAGTCGTGGGTTAGGAGTTTGGGCTTTCGCATTGACCTTTGCAGCAACGAGTGCCTCGGGTGGCAGCTTTACGGGTTTTCCGTCCAAAATATATTCGCATGGTTGGGTTTTAGCGTTATGGATTGGCGCCTATGTCGTCGTGCCTATTTGCACGATGGGATTACTCGGCAAACGAATAAATCAAGTTGCTAGAATTTCAGGTTCGATTACCGTCCCAGATGTCCTCCGCGATCGCTTTGAAAGCGCTCGCTTCGGTCTGATGGCGGTTGTGTTGATCGTGTTTTTCATGGTATTCAATCTGGTCGCGCAATTCAAAGCAGGCGCTATGATTCTCAAAACACTACTCAGTGATGTTGAAATATTTCATCGAGCGGCTGAGTTTTTTCATACGGTTATGGAACCTTGGAGTTTCTTGGGAACGGATTCAGAGTATTTAATTTGCCTGCTAGCGTTTGGTATCGCAGTGATTATCTATACGACTTATGGCGGATTTCACGCGGTTGTCTGGACGGACGTCATGCAGGGAATCGTTATGGTGGTCGGTGTTTTGATCATGTTGCCGTTAGCCATCATGATGATAAATGATTTGGCCGCTAAGGATGCTTCCAGTGATGCGTCTGGGATGTCCTACGTTACACAGGAGATGTCCAAGCTTGTTCCGCCGGTGCCGACCGAGGCGCAGTTGCAGGTTAACAGTCCCGCTGCTACGGATCGGTTGATTGCGACAGGCACTTGGATTTCCACTGAGAGTGCTGAGGGTACTTTGCGATTGTTTCGCACTGGAAATGATGCTGAAATTGTAGCAGGTCAGCAGGTGACGGCAGTCGATGCGCCGATCAAGTTGATTGAATTAGTGAATGCATCCGATATTAAACAGGTATTGGAGAATCCGAGCAGTTATACAGTAGTGCGTGATTTGCAGTTAGTTGGATTAAAGCAAACTCCCTATAAGTATGGTGGTTCGCCTGAACATAAAGGAACGTACGTAACAGGTCCTGGCCCGTCCCCCGATAGCGATATTGGTTTCTTGCCGCTGAGCCTAGCATTTTCATTTTTCTTCATGTGGGCAATATCAGGTGCGGGACAGCCGAGTAGTCATGTGCGTTTGATGGCGTTCAAAAATACCGACACGCTCAAAAAAGCGATTTTTACTGTTGCTATTTATTACACGCTGATCTATTTCCCGTTAGTAATGATATTCTGTTGCAGTCGCTTGTTGATGCCTGGTATGGAAATGGAGTCCGACCGTATTATGCCGGCGATGGCAGTCTTTTTGACTGAAGGCGTTGGCATGGGTTGGCTAGCTGGATTATTAGTGGCAGCACCTTTTGCAGCGGTCATGTCAACCGTGGATAGTTTTCTGCTAATGATCTCCTCCGCCGTTGTGCGTGATATTTACCAGCGAAACATCAATCCGTATGCATCGGAAGCGAAGATCAAAAAAATGACATACACAGTGACGATTATTGTTGGTACCGCAGCGATGTTGGGAGCGGTTAATCCACCTCAGTTTTTGCAAGACATTATTGTTTACACCGGCAGTGGTCTGGCGGCTTGCTTCTTAGCTCCGACGGTATTCATGCTGTATTGGCCACGTTCCAATAAGGAGGGTTGTATGACTGGAATGCTGTGTGGTTTTGCGGCTCACTTCAGCATGTATTTCCTAGGAGTATTTACTAACGGAAGTTTTTTCAAGCCACATCGATTTATAGACATGGATCCAATTATTGTCGGTTTGTTTGTGTCATTTTTGGCGACCTACATCGGATGTTTGATCTCACCAGCGCCGCCGCTGCGTCTAGTGAAGAAGTATTTTTATAAGCGGAAGGAATTACAGAGAACCTAATGCTGTTATTTGATGGACATTTAGATATTTCCATGAACGCGGTTGAGTTTAACCGTGATGTGACCAAATCACTCAAGGAAATCCGTGATCGAGAAGCGGAAAAGTTGGATTACAAGGACCGTGGCAAGGGAATTTTGACACTTGATGAAATGCGTAAAGGCCAAATTGGCGTTTGTATTGCAACTCAAATTGGGCGGTATGTGGCTCCTGAAACCAATATGCCAGGTTGGAATAGTCCCGATATTGCTTGGGCGATAACGCAAGCACAACTCGCTTGGTATCGTGTTATGGAAGACCACGGTCAGATGACGCAAATCACGAATCGGGATGAACTCAACGCTCATGTTGATTTATGGAAAACCGCCAACGATACATCAGAGCTCCCGATTGGATACATTTTAAGTCTCGAAGGCGCCGATTCAATTATCAATTTAGGCTACCTAGAAAAAGCGTATGCCTATGGGTTGCGAGCGCTGGGACCTGCTCATTATGGCCCCGGTCGCTATGCCCCAGGTACAGGGAGTGAAGGTGGGTTGGAAGCAGGTTGTAAGGATCTGCTGTTAGAGATGGAACGCTTAGGCATTGTCTTGGATGTTACGCATCTGACAGATGAAGGCTTTTGGGAAGCGCTTGATATTTACAGTGGACCTATTTGGGCGAGTCACCAAAATTGTCGGGCGTTGGTTCCACATCAACGACAATTTAGTGATGAGCAACTCAAGACAATCATCGAGCGAGACGCTGTGATCGGCATGGCTTTTGATGCATGGATGATGGCACCTGACTGGCAGCGTGGTGTGACGCAACCATACACTGCGGGAGTGAACATAGAACGGATTATCGAACACGTCGACCATATTTGCCAACTTGCGGGTAATACCAGACATGTTGGCATTGGTTCGGATCTGGATGGTGGTTATGGGCGTGAACAGTGCCCTTACGATATGGAAACGATTGCGGACTTGCGAAAGTTGATTGATCTTCTTGCAAAACGTGGATATAGCGAAAGCGATGTTGAAGGCATGATGCATGGCAATTGGATTAGGCGACTGAACGATATTTGGAGCTAGTGCGATAAATATCTTTTAGGGATAGGAATAGAGATTAAATGAAATTAGCTAAATGTGTTGCTGCCGATTCTGAGCAGTTGGTTGTGATCGTCGACGTTGATACTGTGCGGCCATTATGCTTTGCGGATTCTACGCTGGATTGTTTGGCTGACGTGCTTGAGGCTGATAATCCCGCTGAAACCGCAAGGGCTTTAGCTGGCGAAAGATCATTAGCATTAAACGAAGTTGAATTTTTAGCTCCCATCGATCAACAAGAGGTTTGGGCGGCAGGTGTTACATATAAGCGCAGCCAGAAGGCTCGAATGGAAGAGTCGGAATCGAGTGCCTCGTGTTACGATTTGGTTTACGATGCAGATCGGCCAGAATTATTCATGAAGGCGACACCGAACCGTGTGTCGGGGCCCAATCAGCCGCTGCGTATTCGCTATGATGCCTCTTGGAATGTGCCTGAGCCGGAAATTACTTGTGTTGTATCTAGTCGAGGTCGTCTGGTCGGTTTTACGATTGGCAATGATATGAGTAGCCGAGACATTGAAGGTGAAAACCCGTTGTATTTGCCGCAAGCCAAAGTCTACCGACAATGTGCTGGACTAGGCCCAGTCATTACACTTGTAGAAGACATGCCCAGACCAGAAGAGACCGGTATTTATTTGACGATCGAGCGAGCGGGTGATGCAGTGTTTGAAGGTTCCACCGGTGTTGACCAAATGCATCGTAGCTTTGAAGATCTTATTGGGTTTTTATTCCGTGAACAAGAATTCCCTGAGGGCGTATTGTTAATGACAGGTACAGGTGTCGTTCCAGCGAATGATTTTACGTTGCAAGCAAACGACGTTGTGCATATCAAAATTGATGGAATTGGGACTTTAACTAATCCGATTGTCCAAGGCACTGGTTTATAGTGAACTAGTATAGACGCAGATATCCGTACACCCCGATACCAGCAACACTTAGCAGAATGTGATTCAACAGGAGATAATTTTTAATGCAGCAGATACTTATTGCCGGACAATGGCGTGATGCCAACAGCAGTGGCTCTTTTCAAGCTTCGAATCCAGCGACTCGTGAACCGCTCGCGGAAGAATATCCTGTAAGTACATGGGAAGATTGTGACGCAGCCTTGACGGCAGCTGCTGAGGCAACTGTTGCCCTGCGAAGTATTTCCGGGTCACAGATAGCGGATTTTTTAGAAGCCTATGCAACCGAGATTGAAAACAATGCTGATGCTATTGTAGATGTGGCTCATGCGGAAACGGCATACCCGAAACCGACTCGGTTAGCCGGCGGTGAACTTCCCCGTACGACAGACCAACTGCGTCAAGCAGCCCATGCTGCGAGAACCGGTAACTGGTCTGTGCCAACGATTGATACCAATGCCGGCATCCGATCCCAATATGGTGCTATTGGCCCCGTAGCGGTTTTCGGGCCGAATAATTTCCCCTTGGCATTTGGCAGTATTTCTGGTGGTGATTTTGCGGCGGCTATTGCTGCTGGCAATCCCGTCATTGCGAAAGCTAATTCATCTCACCCTGGTACAACAGAGTTGTTTGCTCGATGTGCACATCAAGCAGCACAAAATACAGGAATGCCAGCAGGCATGGTGCAGTTGATTTATCGTACGAGTCATGCCGACGGTGAGCGTTTGGTGGCAGATGCGCGCATTGGCGCCACTGGTTATACGGGCAGTCGTCGCGCAGGTTTGCAATTAAAGGCTGCAGCGGATGCGGCCGGTAAGCCAATTTATTTGGAGCTTTCGAGCGTAAATCCAGTTGTAATTTTGCCACAAGCGATGGAGCAACAACACGAGGAAATCGCTACGGAATTTACAAGTAGTTGTTTGCTGGGGACCGGTCAATTTTGCACGAATCCCGGTTTAGTGGTTGTGCTGAAAAGCGACGCCACGGATTCATTTATCGCCGCTCTTAGTGATCAATTTTCCGAAGCTCCCGTTGGAACATTGTTGTCTTCGGGTGTGGAAAAAAGTTTGGAATCTAACCTGAATATTCTGGTGGCCGCAGGCGCGAAGATTGTCGTGGGCAATGCGTCCGCCGATAGTGATCGCTATTGCTATGCTAATACGTTGCTTCAGGTAACCGCGCAGCAATTTATTGCTGATCCGGAAACGATGCAAACAGAGGCTTTTGGGAATAGTTCTTTATTAGTCGTTGCAGAGTCTATGGATGAAGTTAATGCTGTCATCGCCTGCTTTGAAGGTAATTTAACTGGCTGTATATATTCGGCTACAGACGGCAGTGATGATGCGGCGTATGACCAAATCGCGGCGAACCTCCAATCCAAAGTAGGCCGCATGTTAAATGACAAGATGCCCACGGGCGTAGCTGTTAGTGCGGCGATGAATCATGGGGGCCCATTCCCAGCTACGGGGCACCCCGGATTCACCGCCGTCGGAATTCCCGGATCTCTTTTGCGATTTGCGATGCTGCAATGTTACGATAATATTCGTCACGATAGGTTACCCGTATCGTTAAGTGATGAAAATTCTAATGGCGAATTATGGCGGTGTGTTGATGGTAATTGGACGCGGGAAAATATAAGCTAACTCCTTAAGGGAATCACAAGAACATTTTTAATTAGACTTAGGAGAGAAGTCATGAAGTGTGGAGCAACCATTGCCTGTGTATTATTGGCAGCGACGTTTGTAGTACCCGTGTATGCCGACGATGCTGGCCAGAGTTTATTAGATCAAGCCACCGAAGCAAAAATTGGTGCGATGAATTTCCAGCAATTGGAAAAGGTCATCTCCTTGGCAGAACAAGCAATCGAAAAGGGATTGGGGGAGGGGAATACGGAATTTGCTCAGCAACTGATCACCTCAACGTTGATGCAACGTGCGCAAGCAATTTCCCAACGAATTTTTTCTGGCCAACCTCCTCAGCAGTGGCCTCAGATGCGTCAGTTAGCTCAACAGGATCTGACAAAGCTCTTGACTTATGACGAAACAAACGGTGAAGCTCACCTTTTGACCGCTAAATTACAGACACTACCTCAAGGTAATCGAGAACAAGGATTTAAAGCGGCTACGGCTGCCATAAAGTCTTTTGCCGAAAACAAGGAGAAACAGGCTGAAGCTTTAATGGCAAGATCGGGCTTGCGGGAAAAAGCGGAGCAGCAAATTGCCGATTTGGACAAAGCGATTGAATTGGCACCAACGAATCCAAAGATTTATCGTCAACGCGCAGGAGTTTACCAACGGTCTGGAAAACTTGACGAAGCGACCAGAGATTTACGTAAAGTGATTGAACTAGATGATGACAGTATCGATGCCTTGGGATCATTGGCGGAGTCGCTTGCGCGGTTGGATCGCTTTGACGAAGCAATCAAATTGGCAAATGAAGCGATTAAGACGGAGCCGGAATCAAGCACGGGATATGAATTGCGAGCGCGGATTTATATCATGCAGGAAGATGGTGAGAAAGCATTGGCTGACTTATCCAAAGCGATTGAACTTAATCCAAAGGGTATCGTGGCGTTGTTAATGCGAGCAACTATTTATCTTACCGACGATAAGTTAGAGGAAGCCAATGCGGATTTAGATCGTGTCCAAGCAATTAATCCGAACGTTCCCCAACTTTATCTGTTGCGAGCGGGAGTGTTTGAACAGCGGGAAGACTATTTGCAGGCTGCTAAAATACTGGAAGTTATTTTAAGGTTTGCTCCTAATGACGAGTCAATGCGATTGCGTGTTGCCATGGATTACTCGATGGCGGAAGAATTTGAAAATGCGATAAAACATGTTAATGTGGCGATTCAGGGGAATAATGAAAGTTGGCGCGCCTATTATTCACGGGCAGATATTTACTTGTCGATGGGCGAACATGCCAAAGCAATCACAGATTATGAACGGGCCTATGAAATCAACCAAGAGCATCCTAACTTATTGAACAACTTTGCTTGGACCCTGGCGACTTCGACCGAGGCATCGGTACGTGATGGTAAGCGAGCAGTTAAGTTGGCACTTGAAGCTTGCGAAGCGTCAGATTACGAAAAACCTCATATTCTGAGTACACTAGCAGCGGCTTACGCAGAAAGTCGTGACTGGAGCAATGCTCGGAAGTGGTCTCAAAAAGCGGTTGATCTGGCGACCGAGGATATTAAAGAACCCTTAACGAAAGAGTTAGAGTCCTATAAGAAGAAGAAGCCCTGGCGAGAGAACAAGGCTGAAGAGCGGAAGGAAAATCCCAAGCCCAAGTTGCAGACGATTTAGGAAAATGAAAAATGAGAATCCAGTCGGCGGAACAGTTGTTTCAAGGTCGGTGTAAGCCATGTGAGCAGCAGGCCGCGTTGTATTCATCGAATCAAGCAATTGCTCAATTGGGACATTTGGAGGATTGGTATTTGGTCTGCGATGGCCGAAGAATTCGACGCGACTATACCGTAAATAATTTTCTCGCAGGATTAGCATTATTCGATAAGGTCGGGAGATTGGCCGAAATCGAAAACCATCATCCGGACCTCCATCTTGAAGGTTACCGCAATGTGTCTCTTGAACTTTGGACCCATACAATCGGCGGGCTTAGTGTTAATGATTTTATTCTCGCGGCTAAAATCAATGGATTAGAGAACCCCAGCGGTACCGTCGTTGAGTGAGAGTGGATGTAAATTGAAGTTGATTTCTATGACTTATTGGGTATTACCCAATAAGTCTTTTGACAGCAGATTTAGCGTTACGGATGCATAAGGGTATGCCCACACCGCGATAGGCATTACCAGCGATTTCAAGGTTGGGGGTTTTACTAAGTTCTAGTTCGATTTTGTCGACGGTTTCGACATGCCCCACGTGGTATTGTGGCATTTTGTTTTCCCAGCGTACGACTTGGGTGAAGATTGGTTTACCGTGGACGCCTAGTAATTCACGAAGTTGTTGTCTGGCAGATTCGATCAATTGTTCTTCGTCCCATTGCAGCAGTTCAGGCTGTAATGCGCCACCAGCAAATATACGGAACAGGACCGAATCTTGGGGCGCGCGACCTGTAAATTTTCGGCTCGCGATGCTAATTGCGATTAACGGACGATTCTCCGCTTGGGGAACGACTACGCCAAAGGCATCTAGCGGATGATCAATGTCGCAAAAACGATAGCCCATGGTTACAATGGCTGCGCCAGCGAGCGGGATACTGGTGGTCAGTTTGCTTAGCTCTGGGCAGACATCTCGTAAAAGCCTGCCCGTGATTTGAGAGCTCGTCGTCAATAACAAACGATCAAATTGTTGGATTGTCATTTCCTGAGTATCTTGTTCGATTGTTAATTGCCACGCATCATTTTCGAATTCCAACTGTTTAACTTTTTGCCTAAGTTTGAGCGTATTGGGTTTGAGTTGGTCGGTCAGAGCTGTAATGATCGACTGCATGCCGTATTGAGGAGCGACAAACGCGCCATATCGTGCTCCGGTTGAGGATTCCTGTGACGCCTGACGGCGAAGTTGTTTGATTCCTTCGCGAATGAGCCCTTTTCCCGTTCGTTCCATGGCGAGGAAATCTGCCAGTGTCGCTTGCATACTGAGTTTTTCGGGGTCAGCAGTATAGATTCCTGAAATCAACGGTTGAATGATACGGTCGAGAGTTTCTTGCCCTAATCGTCGTCTTGTAAAGCTAGCCAGACTTTCATCATCGCCTATTTTTTTCCGGGGGATGAATAACTCCGCGATTACGCGCAGTTTCCCTTTCCAACTTAGTAAGGGCGTTTTTAGAATTGCGCCCATGCGTGTCGGTGTCAGCATTGTCCAGCCCAATGGCATTTTACATAGTTTGCCATGGCAGAGGATATAAGCACCGCGGTGATCCTCGTTGGTGCTGATTAATTGATTCTCAATTCCGAGGTCACGGCACAATTCAAATGCCTCATTGTCTCGAGTCGTAAACATATCTGGTCCAAGTTCGACCAAAAAGTCATCTCGCTCGATAGTTTGCAAGATTCCACCTGGCGTGTCGGTTGATTCCAGTAGGGAGATATTTAGATCGGGTCGTTGTTGTTGCAGATAATAAGCCGCTGACAATCCGGTAATTCCAGCACCGACGATGGCGATGGATGATCCCAGCGGAAGGGGAGCGGAAGTGGCATGGTCCGTTGGGGTACTGGAATCTGAAGACATGATTTAATTTAACGAGTTAACTGCACCTGTTTGTTTATGTGTATCATAACCTATAGAGAATGTTTCACTAACGGTGCACAGAATCAAAGATCAAAGGGACGTAGGACATTACTATGGCTGAATATCGAATTGGAGTCATTGGGCACACTGGCCAAGGTAATTACGGTCACGGAGTTGATACGGTATGGGGGGAGATAGCAGGGTGCAAGGTGGTCGCCGTTACAGACCCAGATCCGGCGGGATTACAACAAGCCAAGAAGCGGTTAGACGTATCACAGGGATATTCCGATTATCGACAAATGCTCGCAAACGAACAATTGGACATTGTGAGCATATGTCCGCGGTGGGTGGATCGTCATCACGAAATGGTACTAGCGTGTGCACAACGAAAACTTCATATCTATATGGAGAAACCATTTTGTAGAGATTTACAAGAAGCTGATGAAATGGTGAAAGCGTGCGATTCAAATGACATAAAATTGGCGATTGCACATCAGACTCGATACAGCCCAAAACTGGCCGTGATTAGAAATCTAATCGAGGATGGTGGCATCGGTACCGTGTTAGAATTGCGAGGTCGTGGCAAGGAGGATCGGCGTGGTGGTGGTGAAGATTTATGGGTACTCGGGTCGCATGTTTTTAATCTAATGCAATATTTCGGTGGTGATAGTCAATGGTGTATGGCCCAAGCGACTCAGCAAGGCAAACGTATAACCAAAGAACACGTTGTACAGGGTAAAGAGGGCATTGGCCCATTGGCTGCCGATTCCATCACGGCGATGTATGGCATGCAAGACAATATTGTAGGATATTTTGCTTCGGCTCGCGAAACCGGAAACGGCGATCGGTTTGCGTTGCAGATTTATGGTAGTCGTGGCGTGATAGAAATTAAGACAGGTTTCTTACCACAAGCTTATTATCTAGATGATCCGACATGGTGTCCTGGTCGTTCAGGGAAAACATGGATCCCGATTAGTTCCACTGGTGTGGGTAAATCGGAGCCGTTGAAGGATTTATCGTTACACGCAGGTAATGTGGTTGCTTGCCAAGATCTTCTACAGGCGATTGAGCAAGATCGTTTACCGGAATGTAATGTCTATGAAGCTCGGCACACGATTGAAATGATTGCAGCAACGTTTGAATCGCATCGCCAGCGCGGTCAAGTTGCCATGCCGTTGATTGAACGCCGTAATCCGTTAATGCTATTGGAGCGTTAATTAGTAGTCGCGATTGTTCGCATATCCACTTAAATAAGTGTGAATGAAGTGTGCATCGCCTAGCAATTCCATGGTGAAAAGTTGTAACGGTTATAGCGGTTGTAGTGGCAACATTGCCTATTAGTGCAATTGCACGGTTGTTGTCAGCTATTTATCTTTCTTTTCTTGCCTTCTAGGGGCTGCGGAACTAATATCAAGTTAGTAGTAATTTCGATGTAATAAGTGGCGACTATCGCGCCATTTTGAATGAAAATACTCTGGCGATCTACTATTGTGAACGATTTATTGGTGGGTGGTTCAGGGCAAAGACAACTTTTTGATTATCTAACTTGAGCTTGGATACAGAGGCAAGGAATAAAAACATGTTATCGACAAATCGAATTCGAAGAATAATGTCGTTGATTGTTGTTGCTGGACTGATGACATTCACCCCGACACTTCACGGTCAATTTGGCGGTGGTGGTCAAGGTGGCGGTCAAGGTGGCGGTCAAGGTGGTGCCGGTGTTGTGATAACACCTCAAGGTGTCTTGCAGGTTAGACGTTTTGACAACCGTCTAACAATACAACGAATCCAAGCAGCACGCCAACAGCTTAATCCCGTTGTTGCCCAAGTCAGCCCTATCCGCAAGATTTCGCTGAATCGTTTGGAAGCAGAAATTGCTCGCCGTATGG
>JABJJO010000179.1 GCA_018660825.1 Planctomycetaceae bacterium
GGCACCATCAGTTGCAGATTCGATTTCAAGCGCGGTGCCAGCATTCTCGTGGGTATCGTTAGCTAATACGGCAATCGTGATGGGTGCATTCACGAGCGTTGCGACTGCATCATCCGTTGCTTCCGGACTGGGTAAAATCTCAGCGATGCGGACATTATCGAAGGAAGTAATCGCTCGGAGTGTTCCTACACCAAGTTTACCCGTACGCAGGTTTTCGGTACCGAAGTCGTGAGTGATTTTCAGCTGTTCGTTTACATAGAATGTGACAACGTTGCCTTCCATTCGCATTTCAAATTCGTAGTTGGTGTCTGCTTGAATACTCTCGGTGCTTGTTTCGAGCCCACGCGGATTGCCATTTTTAACTTCGTTCATGAACCACTGGCCACGGCTAGCATTAGCACCGACGTATTTATAGTTACTGGCGTCTACATAGTCGAAAACGATCAGGCCTGTCCGCAGGTAGCCTGATATATTCTTCATATTGACGGTTGTTTCCATGCGAACTTTATTGGGCAGGGGTACGGTTAGGTCCACCAAACTGAAGGCATTGGAACGAGTTGATGCTGGGGTCGCATCATAGGCGTTGTTGATCACTTCAAAAGCACCGGTGGCGACTGAAAAATCATCCGCAACGCCATCATTGAAATTTTCTTCGAACGGCAGAGTCCCTTGTGCGGTGACTTCTAGAGAGTAACTTCCGTATGTAATGATATCGCTGGAAACGGCATTATTTTCACCGTAAACGAGGACATCGTGAGCGGGTAGCACATCGGCTGGATTTGATGTAAAGAGAATTGTCCCTTCGCCGGTCGCTTGCATGGGAACTGAGAAGACCGGGTATTCACTGGTGCCCAGAGTGGCCAAACCGGCCATGGACCCGATTTCATCTATGAGACCAGCGGTGGTTGTGGTGCCAGATTTAAAGTTTGTGTAGGGGGTGTCGTAAGTTGTGGCTCCAATAACGCTAGCAAATTGTGAGGGGTATTCAATATCGAGGAAAGTTGCAAAAACGCCATCGCCATCGGTACGTAGGTCAGTTGTTAGAGCATGTAGCTGGAAAGTGTCGTTAAGGTTAATTTTGGTGATAGGATTGCCGCTGTTATCCGTAGCGACAAGGCGCATTTGAACTTTATCACCAACTTCGCCTTCAGCAAGATCAGCAAGTCCAACGAGCATATCGGCCGCAAGGAGTTCTCGATTTTCGAGCGTTTCTATTTGTAGTTTTGTTTCAACTGACTTTCGCAGCCATGACTTATCTTTGAGAGACAGTCCATTCTTTCGTGTACGATTGATCATGTAAATAAGCTCGCTTTAGCCAATACGTTGTAAGAGATTAATATGGAGTTTTAGGTAACCGTAGTCGTTCACAATCGATAGCCCATGCAGTCAATTTAGGCAAATAGGGCTATTAACTGTGTCTAAGTTTATTATAGTTTGTTGAGGATAACAAACTAGCCTAATCTTGGCAACGAAAATGTGATTAACGGCATTTGGATACCCCAAAATACACGTAATTCCTGCTTTTGGAGTACATTATCCCAGCCCCTGAGATATACAATGTCTAAATTGTATACACCAACCTTATTAGTAACCAAATTTCCGTCTCAAACCGGCCACAGAAAAAGCCGAAATATCGTATAATTTCGAATTTTCCTTCGCTGCAACATACTTTATTTGGACACATAGTAAACGATACCTGCCAACTTTCAGGGAGGTAAGTTTCCGCCCAAACACGCGTCTTCGGTTTTGTTGTCCGCTCCAAATAATACTACGCTTAGTGAATAGGTCATCTAGGAAACCACGAGGGGAAACGCCTGCAGGTCACGTTCGATATGTCGACGGGTATCCCAACTGCTACGTTGCACATTCATGGATTCAGACCTAAAATGGACACTTCAAATATCAACCATTTCAAAACAAACAAAGACAAGTAAAAACAGACACCATGACAGATTCGCTCAATAAATACAGTGCTCGTGTTACCCAACCCCGCAGCCAAGGCGCCTCGCAAGCGATGCTCTACGCAACCGGTATGACCGAAGAGGATATGAATAAGCCGCAAGTCGGTATCGCCAGCGTCTGGTATGAAGGTAACCCCTGTAACATGCACCTGCTCGACCTCTCACAAGAAGTTAAACATGGTGTCACGCAAGCCGGTATGGTCGGCATGCGATTCAATACTATCGGTGTCTCAGACGGTATCTCTATGGGTACCGAAGGTATGTCCTTCTCGCTGCAATCGCGAGACCTCATCGCCGACTCTATCGAAACCATCATGGGCGCCCAATGGTACGACTCGCTGATCGCTATCCCCGGCTGTGATAAAAACATGCCCGGCTGTATCATGGCCATGGGACGACTCGACCGCCCTGCCCTGATGGTCTACGGTGGAACCATCAAAGCTGGCTGCCACAATAGCCAAAAACTCGATATCGTCTCCGCCTTCCAAAGCTACGGCGAGTACCTCAGCAAACAAATCGATGATGAAACACGACAAGCGATCGTGCGGCAATCCTGTCCCGGCCCCGGTGCTTGTGGCGGAATGTACACCGCCAACACGATGGCCACTGCCATCGAAGCTATGGGTATGTCACTGCCCTTTAGCGCTTCGATCCCAGCGGTCGATCAAGAGAAA
>JABJJO010000200.1 GCA_018660825.1 Planctomycetaceae bacterium
ATTTCATGATGGCCGCTGATGCGATCGAAAACTACGGCCGTATTGCGGGAGGTTGTTTTTCTTCGATTCAAGGCGGACCTTACAATGGTCGCTTGCTAAATCGTCGTGTGGAGTGGCTGAAGGACCTAGGAGCTCACGGAATTGGGCAAAGTAGCTGGGGACCAACATTGTTTTGTATATTCGAAACGCAAGCCGACGCGGAACGATTCAAAGATTCTATGGGGACTGATGATTCGGGCCAAATGTTACGTGTCGAAATCGTCCGCGCCGACAATCAAGGCGCCGATATCTCCTAAGTTGACTTTCCTTCGCTGTCAATTTTCTTTTGACATTCTTACCGATCTGCCGTCCACACCGTACAATATCTTTGACGGCTGAACCCTGTAAACACTAACCTATTTACTAAAGTAGATCTTTCAACATGGTCGAATTAGGCATCAACATCGATCACATCGCAACTATTCGTCAAGCGAGAAAAACGTACGAACCCGATCCGGTATGGGCCGCTGCGTTCGCGGAACTCGGTGGCGCCGACTGCATCACCATTCACCTGCGTGAAGACCGCCGACACATCATTGACCGCGATGTCCGCATGCTTAGTGATTCAGTTAACATCAAACTCAACCTTGAAATGGCCACTGCCCCGGACATCGTTGACCTTGCATGTGAAACCTCACCAGACCAAGTAACATTGGTTCCAGAAAAGAGAGAAGAAATCACGACCGAAGGTGGACTCGACGTCGTCACACACTACGAATCGATCAAACCAGTTGTTTCCCGTTTACAAGATGCCGGCATCAGTGTTGCTCTATTTCTCGATCCCGACCCGGCGCAAATAGAAGCGGCAGCCAAACTAAGAGTCCAAGCGGTTGAACTGCACACGGGCCAGTATGCCTTACACCAAGGCGAAGAACAAATCCGCTGCCTTGCGCAGTTGGCAACTACTGGGAAACTCATCGTCGAATCTGGTATAAACCTCCATGCTGGGCACGGCTTAAATTATCAAAACGTACTTCCAGTCGCACAAATCGACAGCATGCTAGAACTCAACATTGGACATTGCATCGTCGCCCGTGCTGTGTTTGTTGGCCTCCGACAGGCAGTCCGCGAAATGAAAGACTTACTCAGTTAGAGACACCGACAATATTTTTTGCATTACTCGCAACACCAAGGAATATATTTTGGAGATTGGCTACTGTACCAACGTGCATGCCGGAGTCGACCTTGAAGCAACTCAAGCGAACCTCTCTAAATATGCTGCGCGGGTTAAGCAACTTGTTTCCCCAAATAACCCCATGGGTATCGGACTCTGGCTCGCTGCACCTGCCGCCCAGCAGTTACTCGACTCCGAACAAACCACCGATTTTCGAGATTGGCTCGCAGCACAAGGACTCGTGCCATTTACGTTAAATGGATTTCCCTATGGAAACTTTCACAACGAAGTCGTCAAACACGATGTCTACAAACCAACCTGGCACGACCTCGACAGACTCCAATACACCAAAAATCTAGCGGCGATCCTCGATGCTATTCTCCCAGCGGGAAAAACGGGCAGCATCTCTACTTTACCTATCGCTTGGGGAAAAAAATCACTCACCACAGAGCAATGGAATTCAACGGTTCGGCAACTTCTTGAACTCGTGGATTTCCTACATGAATTACAACAAACAACCGGTCGGACCATCCACGTTTGCATTGAACCCGAACCCGGCTGTGCACTCGACGTCGCCGCCGACATGATAGACCTATTCCAAAACCGTCTACTGCCCCAAGGCTCCGCAGACAAAATCCTGCGCCATATTCGAGTCTGTCACGACATTTGTCACAGTGCCGTGATGTTCGAATCACAGGCAGATGTACTACGGCAGTATCAAGCACTAGGAATTCAAGTCGGCAAGATCCAAGTATCATCTGCCGTCCAAGTTGATTTCTCACAACTTGCTGTTGGTGATCGCACTGCCGCGTTTGAGCAACTTACCAGCTTCAATGAACCTCGTTATCTCCATCAAACTTGTATCCGCGAACCCAATCAATCCATTCACTTCCACCAAGACTTATCTGTGGCTCTAGAAACTGTCGCCGATCCACAATCACTCGAAAATGCCTGGAGTGTTCACTTCCATGTCCCAATTTTCTTAGAGTCACTAGGGCTACTCAGCACCTCGCAACACGATATCCTTGAATGCCTGGAAGTCTGCAAGTCGATGCCAAATCTGGAACACTTCGAAGTAGAGACGTATGCGTGGAATGTTTTACCAGAGCATCTGCAACAATCAGATTTGGCACAAGGCATCGCTGATGAACTTCTGTGGTTTCGCAATCTCGTCTCCACCTATAGATCCTAACCACCGGAACAATTAAGCAACAAACAACATCCATGGACGATTACTCACTACCTTTAGCAAACCAAACGGCCGTCGTCACGGGTGCTTCTTCTGGAATCGGTAGAGCAATCGCGATCACGTTTGCTCAACAGGGTGCTAACCTGATCATCCATGCCAACACGAATCAAGCGGGCCTAGAGGCAACAGCCGCTGCAGTTCGTGAGATCGGACGCGACGTCACGTTGCTCTACGCCGACCTCACATCAGCCGAAGCTCAAGCGTCGCTTGTCGAGCGAGCGTTCCAAGCCCACGCACTGATCAACATCTGGGTTAACAACGCCGGCCGTGACGTGCTTACCGGCGACGCCGCTGATTGGTCCTTTGAACAGAAACTCGCTGCCCTGTGGGCGCTTGACGTCCAAGGGACAATTGGAATTTGCCGCAAATTAAGCAAACCGCTGCTGAACGTTGGCAAACAGGCCAATGCTGTCATCTTAAATATGGGCTGGGACCAAGCTACCGTCGGCCAAAGTGGTGATAGTGGCCAACTATTCGCTTCAACTAAATCGGCCGTGATCGGTTTTTCACATAGCCTCGCCCGCGAATTAGCGCCTCATGTCCGAGTCAATTGCTTAGCACCCGGTTGGATCCAAACAACGTGGGGGAACTCAGCGTCTGCACAGTGGGACAAACGGGCAAAGGCGGAATCGCTTATGGGTCGTTGGGGCACACCTCAGGACGTAGCAAACGTTGCCGTTCATCTCGCTGCACCTACGGCAAGTTTTATTACTGGGCAAACTATTTCCATTAACGGTGGCTTGAGCCATGAGCAGCTTGATCCAACGGAAAATCTAGACGAACAACATGATGGAAAATAACAAACCACTTGCCGGAAAACGAATCCTATTTGTAACGGGACGCTTGGCGCAACATGCACTCGAAAACGAATTGAGGAAACTAGCGCCGGAAGTGGGTATCGATTACGAAATCGCTGTACTACCTATCACTGTCGCCGCCCTCATGACGCCCGCTTGGATCGCACAAAAACTCGAACTTCCAAACGGGATCGATCTCGTCATCGTTCCTGGGTACTGCCAAGAAGACCTGTCACCACTCACAACTATCCTACCCTGTCCTGTGGAAGCGGGGCCGCGAGACTTGCGCAAACTGCGGCAACACTTTGGCCTCGGCTACCAACCGCCGCATAATTATGGCGAATCAACCATCGAAATCATCGCTGAAATCAATCATGCTCCGCGTTTGACACTGGCGGAAATCATCACGACGGCTAAACAACTTGCAAGCGACGGCAGCGACATCATAGATGTTGGTTGTGACCCCGGCAGCACTTGGCACGGAGTAACCGACTGCGTTAAGGCACTGCGTGCAGAAGGCTTGCGTGTTTCTATTGATAGCCTTAATCCAACAGAGATTACCGCCGCCGTAGATGCGGGCGCCGAATTGGTGTTAAGCGTCAACAGTAGTAATCGGAACGCAGCAGTCGATTGGGATGCAACTGTCATTGCCATCCCAGATGATCCAGCGACACTGGGGGGACTCGATGACACCATTGAATTTTTAGCCAGCAACAACATTTCTCTGCGAATTGACCCGATCCTCGAACCAATTGGCTGCGGATTTGCCAACAGCCTTTCACGCTACATGGAGGTGCGACAGCGATACCCAGACGCTGAAATGATGATGGGCATCGGTAACCTCACCGAACTAACCGATTGCGACAGTGCCGGTGTTAATCTGCTTTTGCTGGGCATTTGCCAAGAACTAGCGATCCACAGCATTTTAACAACGCAAGTTATTAATTGGTCCCGCACAAGCGTTCGTGAATGCGTTATTGCGAGGCAACTCGTACATTATGCAATCGAGCAACGAGTCCCACCAAAACACGTTGCCCGTGATTTAGTCACTTTGAGAGACGAAGAACTAACAGCCTTTGGTAGCGAAGAGTTAGACCGAATGGCCACAGCCCTAAAAGACAATAACTATCGCATTTTTGCAGAACGTGATGAAATTCACCTTATCAGTCGACAACTGCACTTATCCGATAAAGATCCGTTCGTGATTTTTGAGCAATTGCTCCGCGGGCACGGACAGTCCGTAGCGCCCACAAATCTAGATGCAGCCCACAGTTTCTACTTAGGCTTTGAAATGGGCAAAGCACTCACCGCTCTGACGCTGGACAAACAATACACCCAAGATCAGGCACTGGACTGGGGCTATTTAACCCAAGAAGAAACCAGCCATCGCCTCATCCGCAAAAAAACCGATTGATCGTTTTTAGTGTTAATTCATATCAATTCTTGGCCGCTAAGAAACGTTGAATCAATTTAAATGCTGCGAGTTCCTGTTCACCAGCTGTTTTTCCGATGATGATTTCTAGGTGTTGCATCTGTTGATCAATTTCTTGCCACTCCAGAATCCCAACTCGAGTCGCTAGAATGGCCGCTTCAAGTACGGCATGTTTTGCTCGATTGAATCCCCAAAACGGTCGTAATTCGCCCTGCTGCGTGGTCTTGCATTGAATCCTTATCCGCTGCTGCTCCTCACCCAATTCCACTACTTCAAATTCATACCACCTGCAAGCATCCCCTAATACCAACCGATGATTGCCACAACTCTCGTCAATCGTCGGTGTAGCCGTCCATTGACCAATGGCCGCGCGCGCAATCAGCAATACATCATCCGTAACATGCAACACGCCCACGCCGCTGCGCTTCAAATTCTGATAAGTCTGCGAGGTATCAAAAGGCTTAAGCACAAACTGATGGACTACAGCATCATCACCAACTTCCGGACCCATTGGTGAAATATTAACTGTGCCGTCTTCATTGTGTGTCGTAACAATGCCTTCAAGAATCATATCGAAAATACCATTTCATCTTTCATCGTTTATTCACATCAAGGCTAATTTAAAAGGTAATAACTCGGTCAGTTTCATCCGTCATTTGCTCGACAATAAGATGCCGTTCGTTAGCGAGCGTCAAATTATTCTCTGGTACATCTACACCCGCCATCTGCAGGAAATTAGCTAGTAATAGATATCCACTGTCCGTGAGCACCGACTCTGGGTGGAACTGCAAACCCACGACACAATACTCACGATGTCGGATCCCCATCAACGTCTCATCCGCCAACCATGCGGTTACCTCCAGGGTATCAGGCAACGTATTGCGGTCTAACACTAGGGAATGATAACGGCCCGCAGAAAAACCCTGCGGTACATTTATAAACGACCCCCGACCATCATGCTCCACGCAACTGGTGCGACCATGCACAGGTTCCGCGCCTACGATCACATCACCACCAAACGCTTGGCCGATGACTTGGTGGCCGAGGCATATCCCTAAGATGGGAAACTCGCCTGACAAATCTGAAACGACCGTTAGGCTAATGCCCGCAGTATTGGGGACACAGGGACCTGGCGAAAGGACTATTGCTGTTGGCTTGAGTTCGCGAATTTCATCGATTGTCATCGCATCATTGCGTACGACCAACGTTTGTTGTCCGAGTCGCTGAAAATACCGAGCGAGGTTATGGACAAAGCTATCGTAATTATCGATGAGTAAGATCATAACGTTTTTATATTACCTATTCCAAGGCCCGCAACAAACCAACTGCTTTTTCCCACGTTTCCGCATATTCACGTTGTGGATTTGACTGCGCTACAATTCCACCGCCAACGGGAAACTGCCACCAACCTTTACCTGCCGTAATCGTACGTATAAGGATACTAAGATCCATATCTCCATTGAACCCAATGTAACCTAAGCTACCGCAATATGGCCCACGTGCTGTCGGCTCCAACTCGCCGATTAACTCCATCGCGCGCACTTTGGGAGCACCAGTAATGGATCCCCCCGGAAAGGTGGCTCGCAAAAGATCAAATACGTTAGCATCACTTCGCAAACGCCCTTGGACAACACTGACTAAGTGTTGAACCGTTTCATAAACTTCTAGACGACAAAGGTCTGTCACAAAAACACTATCCGGATCACAGACGCGTGAAATATCATTGCGCAACAAATCCACAATCATCACATTTTCCGATCGGTCTTTCTGACTCTGTTGCAAATCCGCGGCGACGTAGAGATCGGCTTCAGGCATAGCGATTCGTGCGCGTGTCCCTTTGATCGGTCGCGCTTCCACAACACCTTGAGATACCTGCAAAAACCGCTCGGGCGATGCACTGGCAATCTCAAACTCATTCATAGCAAAATATCCCGCAAATGTTGCTGCGTTCCGCTGCCGCAGTCGTTGATACAGGCTGACCGCATCGGTCGTCGCGCGGTGCAAAAGACGCTGGCTCAAATTAACCTGAAAAATATCGCCCGCGTGGATATAGTCAACCGCCTTTTGCGCTGTCTCAATATATTCCTCAGCGGACATATTACTCGTCAGTCGCCCGGCCTCCACTCCTTTTGCTAAAACAGGAAATTGTGCCGCTAGCGTCGTATCATCGATCACCGCAGTCGGTGTTTGCTGCGGGGGCGGAGATTGCTCAGCGATCCAGTCGCGAAATTGTGCAATGCGGGCAACGGCACGAGTGATACGAGCAGCGGGATCCTTTTCTGGCAGGCCTTGCGAAATAATCCATGCACGATTTTGCTGGTGATCAAATGCAACAACGGTATCATAAAAACCCACCGCTAACGAAGGGATTTGAAATTCATTACAGCGCGGTTTGGGAATTTTTTCGAGGCTGGCTCCTATGTCATAGCTGAACATACCTGCCACGCCACCTTGAAATGGTGGTAACTCATCAATGGTTTGAATTTCAAGATCTCGCAATAACACATTCCAGCGTTGCTGTAACACATCAAGTTCATTCTCTACATGACTGGCAATCTCAAGATAATCAAACGGATCCGCCGCAATGAAAGAATAACGTCCGAGGTCATCTTGTTGCATCGCACTATCAAGAAACAGGCAATGAGGCTGTTTAGACAATTGTAGAAAAACGGATTCAACATCCGCCAACGGTAACAATTCCTCAACAACAGGTAAACATTTCGAGACATTCATGATGGCATAATTTTAACAGAAGAATTTATCTTCGGGCAGTCGCCATTGCACGCCCGCTAAGTGGGCTGCCAACGGCAATTTGCACCACAAATTAGACCTATTCACATAAGTCAACACCGTTAGGTTGCAATTAACATCCCTAGCCAGCAGCGATATTCTTGATCCCGTTTTCGAAATGTTTTTATGTTATAGTAAAAACGTTACTTTCTCAGCAATCGGGTCACTAAAAATCGCCATGACGCTACCATTAAAATTAGCCTTTATCGGAGTCGACAATCCACACGGCGCTGGCTGGCGTGATCTGATCGCCAATGTCACCGCTGAGGCAACCATCACCAGCATCGTGCCAATGTACGGTGGAACAACTGCCAGCTTGCAGCAATGCTACGTTAATCTTCCCCGCTATGCTTCAATCACCGAACTCATCAGCAACGAACAATTCGATGCTGCAGTCATCTGCCTGCCTAACGACCAAACTGTAGCCGTCGTACAACAACTTGCCGCCGCCGGAAAACACCTCTTGCTAGAAAAGCCAGGCGCCGGCCGAGTCCGCGACGCTGAACAAATAAAAAATGCGGTCGATCAAGCCGGAATTGCCTTTCAAAGTGGTTACATGTTTCGTTATGACCAGTGCGCTAATCGACTGCGGCAAATGGTCAGCGACGAACAGTTTGGGAAACTCATAAGCATTGAATCTAAGTATGTTACCAGCGACATCAATCGGCGAGGCCGAGATCATTACCTATTTGACGAGACCGTTAGCTATGCCGGTTTCTTTAGTTGGCTCGCTTGTCATCACCTTGATTTATTGCTGTACATCACCGACCAAAGCGTCAAGGCAATTACCGCTCGAGTGGGCGTGTTCGGCGACATCCCAGCGACCGTCGAAGACGGTGGAACCGCTCTGCTCGATATGGAACATGGCGCTCTTGCAACCATTACCGGTGGATACTGGGTTCCGCGTTGGGCGGGAGAAATGTATTGGACCCTCCGCGGTAGCGAACGCTGGGTGCACTGGGACCCGCGGCAGGAAAACACTGGCGGAGTATTGAAAATTCATGGCCCACAGCCTCAATGGTATGCGATGGAAGATGAATTCATCGCGCCTACTGACGACACACCTGGCTACGGTGGTGCTAACGGTGTAGCGCTACTGCGAGATTGGTATGCTCTGATCCGCGGCGAGGTGACCTCATGTCGCAATACAACACAGTCAATGATCGACACGGTTAGACTTATCGAACACATTATCACAGCCTCGGCCGAAGGACGCCGCATCGATTGCTAATCCAGACCATTGCTCCAGTCACTTAAATTATTTACTGATTTTCCTGAACAACACATCCAAGGATCCCTTAACTATGAGAATCAGCCGTTACCAACAAAACGATACCATCACATTTGGCTTTTACTTTGATCAATACGTCGTCAACCTTGAATCAGCCGCAACCGCTTATTGCACGGCGACCGACGATACGGTGGCATCAATTGATGCCACACAGCTTGGAAAAATCACCTGCATGCTCGATCTGCTGCCTCCTGACGGGAAACAGCTAACGGCGGCAGAAGCAATCTGGCAATGGTTGAGCGAGCACCCACATGCAGTTGATTCATTAAAGACCGAGTGCCATGACATTCAACTGCTCGTACCAATTCCTCGGCCCAACAAACTGTTGCTGCTCGCTGGCAACTACTCCGCACATGTCCAAGAAGGAGGAGGAGATCCAATTGAACGGGCGGAAACGTTCCCCTACGTGTTCATGAAACCTGCATCGACCACACTTACGGATCCTGGTACCGCAATCCAAATTGCATCAACCAGCCCCCATAATTTTGACTGGGAACTTGAATTGGCCGTTGTTATTGGCCGCCGCGGGAAACACATCTCCGAAGCGGATGCACTCAATTACGTCGCGGGTTATACCGTGGTCAATGATATCTCAGACCGCGGTTACCACCCTTTTCCGCAACGAAAACAACGGTCTCGTGATGGGTTCTTCGATTGGATGCATGGCAAATGGCATGACAGCTCTTGCCCCTGCGGTCCCTGCATTGCGACACCAACTACGATACCCGACCCCCAAACGCTCGACCTTAAACTGTCACTCAACGGCGAATTACGACAAGACAGCACTACGGCACTACAAGTGTTTCCGATAGCGGCTGTGATCGAATTCCTGTCACGCTCCATGACACTCGAACCGGGCGACATTATCTCTACTGGTACACCAGCCGGTGTTGGCAAAACCACGAACACATTCCTCAAAGCGGGTGATGTATTGCACGCTCACATCAGTAGCATCGGCACCCTGGAAACCCCCGTAAAGGATGAATTGTTTTAGATAACGTAGGCGTCGATAAAAATCCTCAACTATCACATTCGTGTAAATACACGGTCATCTTTATTCCAAGGACTCTTATCCCTCGACCATTGTGGGCCCTTGTTTACGGCTTTGCTTGTACCACTGGTCCCATTGATCGGAACCATCGTCTGGTAATAACCGAGAATCGACGCCCTTTTCAAAGAATGGCATGTTGCCGGGTGTACGGGCGGGGTTGAGCATGAAATTGACGGTTCCGTCGTTGGCCGTCATCATGCGGCGCCCATCAGGCCAAGTCGTCTCGATCATCCGCCGGGGGTCGGGCCGCGCCGTAGGTTTTTCAACGCTATATTTCACAACCGCACCCCAATCAATCTCGATTCCAAGCCCTGGTTTGTCCGGCACATCAGCGTACCCATTCTTTACCTTGATTGGCTGCTTCAACAAGTCATGTACATACAACTGGTGACAATTCACTGCTGGCCAAGTCGCCGCTTTGCAGACGGCGCCAAAGTGCAAACTAAAGGCGGCTGTTACCCCAGTGCCCACTAACTGCAACCAAAATCGCATATCAGCTGTTTCCGCTACATGTGCCTGTGTCATCAGCCGAGTTGCTCCACCACCGATCACAAATCCATCACAAACATCCAGCTTAATAACGTCCTTCGCCGGCGGAGTCCCATAGTGCAACGAAACACCAGCGCGGACTGCTTTCGTTATCTCCGCATTCCCTAACGCATCCGCCTGAGGAATAGGCGATTCGTAAATATCGATCTGCGGAAACTGATCCATCCACTTCAGAATGGGAATAGCCTGCTGTGCCGTCAATAACGTCTCGTTAAAATCCATATCGATTTTGAAGTCCTCAGGCATCGCCGCTGCACACGTCGCCGTTTGATCCCACAAATCGTACCAAGGACGGCCTTTCGTCTTATACGCTTTGTATCCCAAACGTTTTGCTGCTTGACATTCGCTCAACATATCTTTGGTCGGCATGTCGATATTCCACCATGACAATGGAGTCGTGTCATACAACTGATTACCTAACAAACGATGCGCCGGAACATCCCCCGCTTTACCCACCGCGTCAAACAACGCCATCTGCAGCGCCGCCCCGAGATCATCATTCCACATCAATTCCGCAGCATTGCGACCGATCGCATATTTGACATTTTCATCAGACGTGACGCCCCACGAATAATACAACAGACCTTCGCCCACCCCCTCAACGCCACCAGATAATGTAACTTTCACCAACTCAGCCCAACGCCAATGTGGAATCTCGCGATCCATCGCACGCTGAGGTGCAGCTCTAAAGGGCAGACGCACCGTTTGTCGTTGGATGTCCACAATCTTCAACTTCGATGGCTGCTTTCCCAAACGGGCCGCGTAGCTTGTCTGGTCAAACACTTCCGGTAAACTCAGGCCAGCCAACGCAGCAAAGCCTCCCTGCAGAAAACGGCGGCGTTTGATTCCAGTTCGCGGTGTTTTCAGCTTGCTTAAGTTGTTTAGCATATTCATGTCAGTTTCATTTCAAGTAAAAGTGTTTAACGCTCATCAGTTTTGGGATCCGAGATAGCGTCGTACCACTGAGGGTGACGATCAGCAAACCGGTTGATTTCATGTTTATCCGCCACTCGGACAATATGTTTGTTGCGACTCTTTTCAACATCAATTTCGCCGTATAGAATTTCAAATTTTGCGTGATCGGCAAATTGAATGTCATATCCATTGGGCGCGACAATCTTACTTCCCCCAATAAACGCGAATCCACGCTCCACGCCAATACGATCTACCGCCGCATAATAGATCTTGTTTTCTACAGCGCGCGTATTAATTACATACAGCGGAAAAGTCTCTGACCCTGGCGGCCAGTTAGTCGGAAGCACTACAAGATCCGCACCGCCGAGAGCCATCACTCGAGATGACTCAGGAAACGAACCGTCATAGCATATATTCATGCCAACTCGGATATCGCCTAGATCGTGAACTTCGAAAGGGCGATCGCCCGGAGTCGTAAAACGGTCAATGCCGAGAAACGGCAGATGAATCTTGCGGTATGAACCAATCACTCCAGCGGGGCCTACCAACACACAAGCGTTAAAGAGCTTATCGTCTATTTTTTCTAGCGCACCATAGACAACAAAACTGTCGGTTTCCTGACACAATTTTTCAAAAAACTGACTGCTCTCGCCAGGAATGGACTCCGCATAGGGCATTGCTTCTTCGAGGCTATCAAAACAATAGCCGGTAACAGCACATTCGGGAAAAATGGTCAGACGGGCCCCGTGACGCGTCGTTTCACGCAACGCCATTTCCATGGCTGCTAGATTGGCAGCTTTGTCCATCAATGCAATATCCATTTGCACACCAGCGATTTTAAAGGTCATGGTAAGCTTTCAATCAGAACAAACAATTCAGCAAACATCAACTCTGCAGTCCAATATACAAGAACAATTGTAGCATCTATTGAATTACACCGTGCCGGAGTTGGGGCGCAGACAATGACGCGGCGTTCATGCATCCATGTTCTCAAGCGGCGGCCGCTGACGATGGTAATTGGTCTCAGATTGAAACAACTGGGCGAGCGCCAAAATAGTTGTTTCATCGTACAGCCGACCAGTCAACTGCACGCTCAGTGGTTGCCGCACACCAGCCCGCTCAACAAAACCACTCGGCATTGCCAGCGCCGGATGCCCCGTCATATTCGTAATCAAAGCCTCATCACGGCCGCCATCAACAAACACGTCCACCTGCTGCATAACTTGCTGCATTTCATCTTGCAGCTTGCTGCGGATTCGCTGCGCACGCAAATATTCAACCGCTGGCATGAACTCTGCTCGCCGGAACAATCCGGGCCAAGAGTTGAGCCCCTCTTCAACGCCCGCCCGCGTCAGCGGATCGAACTGTGCAGCCGCCTCGGCAAACAAGATATTGGTTAAAGGCCACGTCGGTAACTTACTAGGCAATTGAATCTCTACCAACTTACAGCCGCGGTCCTTAAACACCTGTAACACTTCACGATCGACCAACTTACGGCCATCATCAACATACCCAACACTAATCCGTTTCAGCGCCACCTTGACCGGCCAATGAAAGGGACGATCCACCGCCGCTGGATCAAGTCCATCGGCGCCGTGGATGGCTTGAAATACCAACGCACAATCTTCGGCACTACGACAGATCGGCCCCAACTTATCCATACTCCACGACAATGACATACACCCCTGTCGACTGACTCGACCAAAGGTTGGGCGTAATCCCGTAACCCCACAACGACGTGACGGTGACATAATACTGCCTAAGGTCTCGCTGCCCAATGAAAAACCAACGCATCCTGCAGCCGTAGCGCTCGCCGAACCCGCACTGGATCCACTGGAACCTTGTGTCGGATTCCAAGGATTTTTCGTCGGACCACCATACCACTTATCACCCATTGCCAATGCACCTAATGCCAACTTGGCAACTAACACAGCGCCCACTTGATCCAGTTTAGCGGCAACCGTCGCTTTATCATTCAACATTCGATCTTTGAACTGCGGAGCGCCCCACGTCGTCGGATATTCAGGGTAAGCGATTAAATCCTTGGCTCCCCATGGAATCCCGCGCAAAGGATGCCATGCGCCAAGTCGATTCCGCGTGCGATCCACTGCTGTGGCTTGCTTCAGTGCCAATTCCTCCGTCAAATTCACATAAAACTTGAGGGTCGGATTAAATTTTTTGAGCCGACGCAAATACATCTGCGTCACTTCCAAACTCGAAATCTGCCCGCTGCGAATTAGCCGTGATTGATCGGCAATTGACATATACGCCAAGTCGACATCATCGTCGGGCGTTGCCAACTTTTTCCGCGAGTCCGACGGTATATCCAGCGGATGCGGATGCAGGGGTTTGCTACTGGGCTTGACCCGAAAAGATAACGCGGGCCAAGTATCATAGCCAACATCGACATTTCGCAACGCTTTCAGTTCGCGCATCAGGTTTTGCAGGCCGGCAGCAGTTTCGGCTCGCTGCGTTTCGCTCAATTCAATACCTGCGATCCATTCAGCCTGAGCAACCATTTCAACGGTCACTGTGCCCGCACCCTCAACCTGCACTGCCAGTGCCTTTTGAAATATAACGGTACCCGCTCCAGCAGCGCCTAACCACGTTAATAGCTTTCGACGGTCTACGAGAGTTGTTGTTTCTGCGGACGAATCGGTAGTCAAATCGTCGTCTTGCGTGCCGAATAATGGTGTCTCGTTCATGAAGGGCTTTCTTAGTCGATTTCCTCAACGCTTAATTATCCAAACAACCTGTATAATCTCCCCGCTAGTAGGGACTTGTTACCATTTCTCTTACTGTCTGCGACTGCCTAACTTGCAGTAATTGTTTTTTCATTAAATAATTGACCTACAGCTGTTTCTATTACTATATTACACCTCGCGTTTAAACCAATACATGACCCGCAACATTATCAAGACCGCTCGACCATTGTTGCTCACATGCATGACGATCATCGCCATTGGCATTTGGTTAGGCACGGATTGGTACACGACGTTACCGGCCGATACACCTGCGGAATATGTGGGTACCAGCAGCTGTATTGACTGCCACCAAGATCAGGCAGATTTATGGACCGGCTCCCATCACGACCTTGCCATGGATGTGGCCACCGCTGACAAAGTGTTGGGCAACTTTGATAACGCCACTCTCGAGCATTACGGTATCACGTCGACAATGTTCCGCCGCGACGGTAAGTTCTACATCAACACAGATGGTCTCGACGGGGAAATGACCGATTTTGAGATTGCTTATGTTTTTGGTGTCGCGCCACTTCAACAGTACTTGGTCGAATTTGATCGCCTTGAGAATCAACCGGAAAACGAAATCGCACGACTACAAGTATTACGAATCTGCTGGGACACGAAACAGAACAAATGGTTCTATCTGGGCCCTCCGGACGTACATGAACGTCTACAACCGAACGACGATTTGCATTGGACCGGTATTGCTCAACGGTGGAACAACATGTGCGCCGACTGCCACAGCACTAATCTACAAAAGAACTTCGACGCCCAGACAGGACACTATCACACCACTTTCAGCGAAATTGATGTGAGTTGTGAAAGCTGTCATGGCCCCGGCAGTAAACACGTCACGCTCGCAAGTAATTCGAGCCTTTTTTGGGATCGCGAAATTGGTTATGGCTTACCTGTACTAAAGGGTGCTGACAAAGCTGAAACCCAAATTCAGACATGTGCCCCTTGTCATTCACGCCGGCGGATTATCCATCCCGACTTTCGCCCTGGCAACTCGTTCCATGACCATTTTGACAATGAATCGTTGCGTCCAGAAACATACCACGCCGATGGGCAAATTTCTGATGAGGTCTATGTCTACGGTTCATTTATTCAAAGCAAGATGTACCACAAAGGCATCCGCTGCACCGATTGCCATGATGCCCACAGTACCAAGATAAAATTCAAAGGCAATCGTCTGTGCACATCGTGTCACTTGAATCAACATCAAGCGAACAAGTACGACACACCACAACACCATTTCCACAAGACGGGAAGTACCGGTGCATCGTGCGTTGACTGTCACATGCCAACCACAACATACATGGAAGTCGACCCACGGCGTGACCACAGTCTACGTGTGCCTCGCCCCGACCTTAGCCTAACACTTGGCACACCGAACGCCTGCGTTAATTGCCATTTTGACGACGACATCAATCCGTCTGTCTCACTGAGTGACGAACGCAAAGCCGAATTACACTTGAAGCAATATGCCGATTGGGTCCGGTCGGCAGCGAATGGTGAACAAGATGTACGGCAACAACTTCAACGAGTCAATCAATGGGCCCACGAAGCGGTGGAGAAATGGTACCCCGAAAGCGGTCACCGGCGTACGCATTTTGGTCAAACATTATCTCTAGCGTGGAACCAAGAACCTCTAGCCGCCGACGCCATTATTGAATTACTCGAAACTCCAGAAACTCCAGCGATTGCTCGAGCGGCAGCGTTGGCTTGGCTCGACCCATCCAGATCTGCAGACAACGCCGACACCGCCATAGCCAACCTGCAAAGTAATGACCCCCAAGTTCGCATCGCGGCCTTAATGACGATGCAAGGATATCGAGACAACATTCGGGGGCTCAACCCGTTCACCACGTTGGTTAAAAAAGCGATGCCATTGCTAGACGATCCGCTCCGCAGCGTCCGAGTGACTGCGGTCCAAGTCGTATCCGAAATTCCGCAGGACCTGTGGAAACCGCGACAAAAAACAGCCTTTCGCAGTGCGTTAGGCGAATTAAAGCTAGGACTGCTCGTCAACAACGATCGTGCCGCAACGCACTTATCGCTGGGCAGTATCTACGAAAATCTCGGCGACGCGAATCTTGCCGAACAGTATTACCGACTTGCGATCCAAGTTGAACCACAGGCGACAGGCCCTCGAGCAAATCTAGCGGCATTATTCGAACGTCGCATGGAGTCCATGATTGCTCGTGCTCAAAAAAACCCCCAAAGCATGACCCCCGAGGATCGTGCGCAAATGGAAAGCTATGCAATCGAAGCACAACAACTTCAGACAGCCGAACTCGCCAATTTCAAAAGGGACGCCGGATACGCTCCCGATAACGCAATTGTACAATATCGTTATGGCCTCGCTCTTTATCGCAGCGGTTTGATTGCCGAGGCGGTAATTGCACTACAGCATGTCCATCAACTCGAACCACAAACTCCGCTCTATATGGTCGCCTTAGCACGACTGTTGCAAACGACGGGGCAACTGGAAGAGGCACTTAAAATTGCCCAAAAACTCATCAAAATCGAACCTCAGCATCAGGAATTCGTAGAAGAGTTACAGACTCAAATCGAACAACGAAACCCCGCGGCACCTGACCCCGCACCCAACGAATAACCCCAGCGGAAGCACCTATACAATATGTCAATCAATATTGCCATCGTACCAGTCGCAGGCCAAGGAACGAGCGTGCTACCACTGACGAAAAGTCAACCTAAAGAAATGCTGGCGGTCGGTCGCAAGCCGGTTGTTCAATACGTCGTGGAAGAATTAGCCCGCAGTGGAATCGAACGTATTCTGTTTATCACATCCAATGGCAAGTCCTCTATTGAAGCGCATTTCGATATCGATGAGCAATTGATTCAATATTTACGTGAGACGGGTCGCGAACCGAATCTTGCGGAGCTAGATTACGAGCGACAGAACATCGAATTTTTCTACACTCGTCAACGACGACAACTTGGATTGGGGCACGCCGTGTTATGCGCTCAACCGCTGATCGGCGGAGAACCCGCAGTCGTTGCCTTGGGAGATTCAATTATCCGTGGTGACGGAGGTAGTAATATTGTCGAGCGCATGACCAGCGTTTTTGAATCAGAAAACGCCGATGCAGTGATCGCGATTGAGGAAGTTGCACCAGACCAAGTCAATCAATATGGGATCGTAACTGTGGCCAATCCGGACAGCGAGTTTCTGACGTTAACCGGTGCTGTCGAGAAACCAGCCTTGGACAGTACACCAAGCAATCTATCTATAGCGGCTCGGTACGTTTTCAGTTCTACGGTGTACGACGCACTACAACGTGTTGAACCCGATACCAATGGCCTGATTCAGCTGACCGCTGCCATTGAACTCTTAATTCAAGATGGAGCTAAAGTCATTGGCGTTAAACTCGGCGAGCAAACCCAACGGTATGACATCGGAGGTTTTGCTAGCTATTTCAAGACTTTTATAGACTTTGCACTAACGGACCCAGAATTTGGCGCTCCGCTGCGACAACACGTGCAATCGATCCTCACCAATAACGAATTAGAGGGCTAAGCGGTTTCCATGCAAACGCTCCATCATAATGCGCATGCCCGGGCAGGATTATTAGGTAATCCCTCAGACGGATATCACGGCAAGACAATTTCCGTGAGTGTCCCTGCCTTCGCCGCGACAGTCACGTTGTATGAATGGGAGACGTTGGAAATTATTGCATCGCGTGAAGATCGCAGCCGATTCGGATCCGTCTTAGAACTAGCCCAAGATGTCGAATTGCACGGTTACTATGGTGGCATTCGCCTAGTTAAAGCAACGATCAAGAAGTTTGTTGAGTTTTGTAATGGCAAGCATACATTACATGATCGCAATTTTTCCATCCGTTATAACAGCGATATTCCTCGAGCGGTGGGTTTAGCGGGGTCGAGTGCTATTATCGTCGCAACCCTGCGTGCTCTAATGAATTTCTACGAGGTCGGCATTCCCCTAGAAGTTCAACCTTCGCTTGTACTAAGCGTCGAAAAGGACGAGTTGAGTATTCAAGGCGGGTTGCAAGACCGAGTCATTCAAGTGTACGACGGATTGGTATATATGGATTTTTCCGAGCAAGCGAGCACCAACCAACAGGGTCTTTGTTGTGGCACATATGAACGATTGTCCGCGAAAAACTTGCCGCCATTATTTTTGGCATATGATGCCACCGTCGGTGAACCAACCGAAGTGTTCCACAATCGACTCCGCGAACGCTTTGCACAAGGAGAATCAAAGGTAGTCAATGCCATGACTCGTTTTGCCGAAATCGCCGCAGAGGGTCGCGGGGTGATACAGGAAAACAACTGGGCGCGGTTGAACGAACTGATCGACGAAAATTTCGATCTACGCAATTCGATTTGCCAATTACCCACTGCACAAGTTGACATGATTACGCGTGCACGAAAGGTGGGTGCGAGCGCCAAGTTTGCGGGATCCGGCGGCGCCATCATTGGCATCTACCAAGACGACTCGATGTTCGATCAACTTCAATTAACACTCAATCAAATCGGTTGCGATATATTGAAAGTGTGAAATATTTCTCACCGTCTCTACTGGGCAACGTTCATGTAGACTTTCAACGCCTGTTTGTCTTCGACTAATAACCGCATCAACTCTTGATAATTCTCTAAACCATCGACCGGATTGGTAAGAATACGTTGAGCGACACCGGGATACATGACTTCGCCTAATGCCAAATCGGCAATCCCCGCCTCGAAGTGCGTGCGATTTGCGTTAACACTACCCAATAAAAGTTTATTCCCTAGCACCCATTGCATGTTGACTTCATCCGATGGCACTTCACACTGGCGATCACCTCCAGTCACACTTGTCCATACCAACACACCGTTGTGTCCAAGATGCCGCATACTGTCAAACGCAACCGCACTAGATCCAGTCGCATCCACGATCAAATCTGCCTTGCCAACTTGCCCAACCAATGCTTCCATATCTGTCTCCGTGGTCGACACATAGGTTGCTTCGAAGCCTTCCACAATTTCCGAATTTAGGGTTCCTTTTGCGGATCTCGCCATCGTGAAAACGTCCAAACCACGAAGCTTGAGAACCAACGTCGATAACAAACCGATCTGCCCAGCACCCATCACAAACGCTCGCTGCGGTCGCCAGACTTTCATCCGTTGCTGAACTTCATAGGCTTGTCCAATCGCTTTAGCTGCGCAACTCATCGGCTCCATCAATACATGCAAATGACTCAACCCCACTGGGATCTTGACGACATACTCCTCCGCATCAACAAAATATTCGGTCATGAACCCATGCCGAAGATTAATGCCCCGCTCGTAATACACCTCTTCGCTAGTCATATCGTACGTACCAATTTGATCGTAGATGGAACCACCCGGGCGACGAACCGTGGCTGTCACCAAATCGCCAACCCGCACGCGGCGCACGTTCGCACCCACTTCCTCAACAACTCCATAGCACTCGTGACCAATCGTCAAAAAATCGCAGCCTTCCGGAGCGTTGCCATATAATGCGTCGTTTATTTCCTTGTCGGTTGCGTCCACACCAACCTTTAATACCCGAACCAAAACACCCGTGCCATCCTCAATATCATCAATCTGTGGCTGGGGAAGATCCGTCATGTGAACACTATTGGGTGTTCCAGGTTTTACAGCAATCGCTTTCATTAATCGTTATCTTTCCGTTATATTGAGCCAATTGGTTTTATTATTATCGCCACTCCTATTGTTATCTGCTTAAGGCAAACATTAAACGGGGAGACCTCGACTTTTTCATTTTTCATTCCTTTTTGGTGGCTAGGGGCAGAGCGAACTCAAACGGGGATCAGACAACGCAGTAAAATCCATAAAATATGTTCTAATATCGGTAAACACGTTATCATTGTTAAGATATCAACCCATTTCTAGTCAACTTGGAGTAGCGCTACCATGTCCACAGCAGAAACCATCAGCCGTCCTACAATTCGTCAAACCCAATGCTTTATCGGTGGCGAATGGATTCCCGCACAAAGTGGTAAAACCTTCGAAACCCACCACCCTGCTACCGGTGAAGTGATTGCTACGGTCGCTGAAGGCGATGTCGGGGATGTCGATGCGGCTGTCGAAGCTGCTCGAAAAGCCTTCGATGAAGGCCCCTGGCGAACGATGGATGCGCGCGAACGTGGCCGAATTATGTATCGCCTGGCGGATCTGATCGAAGCGGAACTTGATGAGCTGGCAGCACTGGAAACACTGGATAACGGCAAGCCTATCAGTGACTCACTCGCGGCAGACCTACCACTAACGATAGATTGCCTACGGTATTACGCCGGCTACGCTGACAAAATTCATGGTCAAACAATCCCCGTAAACGGAAACTTCTTTACGTACACCAAAAAGGAGCCGGTGGGAGTCGTTGGTCAGATCATTCCTTGGAATTTCCCGATGCTGATGGTCGCGTGGAAATGGGGCCCTGCCCTTGCCGCCGGTTGTACGATTGTGATGAAGCCAGCCGAGCAAACTCCACTCACCTGCCTGCGGATGGCGCGTCTCGCTCAAAAAGCTGGCATCCCGGATGGCGTTATTAACATCGTCCCCGGCTACGGACCGACTGCCGGCGCTGCAATCGTCGCCCATCCCGGTGTCGACAAGGTCGCGTTTACGGGTGAATACAAAACAGCGCAAATCATCATGGCGGAAGCTGCTCCGACGCTTAAACGTCTTACTTTTGAACTTGGTGGTAAAAGCCCGAACGTCGTCTTCAACGACGCAGACCTCGACGCAGCCGCTGCCGGTTCTCATTTCGCCCTCTACTTTAATCAAGGCCAGTGCTGTTGTGCCGGTAGTCGCTTGTTTGTCCAAGAAGACATTCACGACCAATTTGTGGAGAAACTCGTCAACATGAACAACGATCGAGTGCTGGGAGATCCGTTTTCAACTGCCACTGAACAAGGTCCGCAAGTCGACCAGGCACAGTTCGACAAGATCATGGACTACATTGAGATCGGTAAAAGTGAAGGCGCCCAATGCTTGACCGGGGGAACAGCGGATGATGCTGGAAATTTGTATGTTAAGCCAACACTGTTTGACGGCGTTACCGATGAAATGAAAATCGCGACTGATGAAATCTTTGGCCCCGTGCTTTCGATACTAACATTCAAGGACACCGAGGAGCTAATTCAACGAGCCAACAATACATTTTACGGACTTGCAGCAGCCGTCTGGTCACGTGACATCGGTAAAGCCCACTATTTAGCCGACCGCATACGTGCTGGAACGGTTTGGGTTAACTGCTACGATGTATTCGATGCAGCTGCTCCATTTGGTGGTTTCAAAATGTCAGGACTTGGTCGAGAACTTGGTCAAGAAGGCCTCAATAACTACCTTGAAACTAAAACCGTAACCGTCGCCTTGGACTAGCTAACAGCTCCATTCGTAGCGAAGGCGATGCAATTTTTACGTTTTAATGTGCCTCACCATGAGAAAACCTAAAAGTGCTGGTGGCTGGCAGGCCATCCGTTATGTGCTCAAAAAATCGTGGCAATCCGGCAGTATGTGGCGGATGTGGAAGGCGCTGCGCAGCCGCAACACTTGCAAAACCTGTGCCCTCGGGATGGGCGGGCAACAGGGTGGAATGGTCAACGAAGCAGGACGCTCACTTGAAATGTGTAAAAAATCACTGCAGGCCATGGCCGCCGATATGCAAGGAGCCATTGCCGATGATTTCTTCTCAACCTATACCATTGCCCAACTACAACAGTTCTCTTCCTATGACCTCGAACACGCTGGGCGACTAAACCAACCTGTCATTTATGAAAAGCATCCTACCGTCGACGGCAGCGGTCAGGGCGACGATCAACATTTTCGCACGATTAGTTGGGACGACGCCTATAGACGCATCACTCAAGCCCTCAGTGAAATACCGGCGGACGACAGTTTCTGGTATTTCAGTGGCCGCAGCAGTAACGAAGCTGGGTTTCTACTACAACTCTTCGCGCGGTTGTATGGTACGAACAACGTCAACAACTGCAGCTTTTACTGCCACCAAGCCAGCGGCGTTGGCTTGACTAGCAGCATTGGAAGTGGCACAGCAACGGTCGTACTTGCTGACGTGGAGCAAGCCGACCTCGTGTTCATCATCGGAGGCAATCCGCCGAGTAATCATCCCCGCCTCATGACTTCATTGATGCATGTAAAAAATGCGGGCGGTGAAGTGATCGTCGTCAATCCGGTACGTGAGGTTGGATTGGTTAACTTCAAGGTTCCCAGTAATCCCTATAGTATGTTATTCGGCACTCCCATTGCCAACCAATATGTACAACCTCATATCGGCGGCGATCTGGCCATGCTCAGCGGTATTGCCAAAGCCGTCGATGAGATGGGTGGCACCGACCTCCAATTCCTAGGCCAATATTGTGAAAATAGTGACGCCTGGCTCGCTAGCATTCGCAAACTCGACTGGCAAGAAATTACCTACAAATCGGGACTCACCGAAGAGGCCATCCGCGATATGGCCGCTACTTACTGTAATGCCGAGAACGTTATTTTCTGTTGGACGATGGGAATAACACACCACCAACACGGAGTGCAAAATGTCCAAGCGATCGCCAACTTGGCATTAATGCGGGCCATGGTAGGTCGCCCTCAGGCGGGCCTACTGCCGATTCGTGGACACAGTAATGTACAAGGCATCGGTTCGGTTGGCGTTACACCAAAATTGAAAGATGCGATTTTTTCGTCGCTTGAAAGTGAACTGGGCGTTTCACTTCCCACAACCAAGGGACTCGACACGCTCGGATGCATGGAAGGCGCTGATCGCGGCGATCTAAAAATTGGTTTCTGCTTAGGTGGAAATTTATATGGATCAAATCCCGACCTTGCTTTCGCGAAACAAAGTTTGCAGAAACTAGAAACCATCGTCTATCTCAGCACGACACTCAACACCGGACACGCGCACGGCTTAGCGGATCAGACAATCATTCTACCAGTCCTCGCGCGGGATGAAGAACCACAACGCACGACCCAAGAATCAATGTTCAACTTTGTGCGATTGAGTGATGGTGGTCCCACACGGGTTCAGGGACCACGCAGTGAGATCGAAATTATTGCAGACATTGCCGACCAACTCCTTACGGATTCAACTCCCATCGACTGGAAGATGATGAAGCAATCCGTCAACATTCGTACAGCCATCAGCAAGACCATCCCTGGGTTTGAAGCGATTGCTGAAATTGAAGAAGAACAAGGGGAATTTCAAATCGCCGGTCGTACGTTTCATCAACCACGATTTGCAACTCCCTCAGGAAAAGCCGTTTTACATTGTCATGAACTACCGGAGTTACGCGGCGGCGACCAATCGCTGCGTTTAATGACCGTTCGCAGTGAAGGACAATTCAACACAGTCGTTTATGAACAACAGGATATTTATCGGGGCCAAGAACGACGAGACGTTGTCTTAATTCACTCCGATGACCTGCAACGATTAGGACTTGCACATGATCAAATCGTGACAATCCAAAGCGAAACTGGTGAATTAGACAATATCCGCGTTCGCGCATATGACGATATTCGGCAAGGGAACGCGCTGATGTACTTCCCAGAAGCCAACATCCTGATTCCACGCCAAGTTGATCCTCAATCACAGACTCCGGCATTTAAGGGGGCGTTGATTAAGATTTTGGTATCGTAAGCCTAATCCTCTCTTTGCCGTGCCATGCTGAACCATGCCCGATCTCACAACCAACATTAAGCGATTTTCAGCCGCAACAATATTGTCCAGCGCGCTGCTGCTCTTTTTGATTCAACCCATCGTGAGTAAATCCATTCTTGGTTGGTTCGGCGGTGCACCCAATGTATGGACAACATGTATGCTGTTCTTCCAATCCGTATTGGTACTTGGCTACGCCTATGCTCACCTGCTGAGTTCACTACCAATGCGGCGTCAAGTCGTGATACATTTGTGCGTGCTCGTGGCAGCGCTCGTGACGTTGCCCGTCGTCGCCGATGCATCTTGGCAACCAGACCCCTCGTCTAATCCGACGCTAGCGATTCTACAGTTACTCCTGATTCACGTTGGCATGTCCTACTTTGTACTTTCCACGACCGGTCCGCTGGTGCAAAGCTGGTTCGCCCGCAGCCTCACCGAGGGCACACCCTATCGATTATATGCTCTGTCGAGTGTCGGTTCTCTGGTCGCATTAATTGCCTACCCGCTGTTTGTCGAAGTCATGTTCGATACCACCCGACAGGGCTGGATTTGGTCCGCAGGATTTCTAGGGTTTGCAATATGTATCACGATTCTCGGTCAATACTGTTTTCGTGCCCCCACAACTCAAGATATTGATCAAACGGAATCGCCCGCTGTACTCAAAAAAACACCTCCTCTGCAGATTCTTAAATGGATTGCTTTGGCCTGCTTGCCCTCAATATTACTGTTAGCCATCACTGATCAATTAACGCAGGATGTTGCTGTAACGCCTTTCCTGTGGGTCCTCCCACTAGCAATCTACTTGCTGAGCTTCATTATTTGTTTTGATCGGCCCGCCTGGTTCAATCGCTCATGGTATGCAACTGCCACCGCTCTGCTTATCCTCATTCTTAGCTTGCTCTATATACGCGAATCGGTCGATGCGTTTTTCGGCGGAAGTTTGCTGCAATCACTTGCGGAGAGCTTGATCGGTACCACGGCCTTAATGGCAGCTACTCTATTCGCCATTTGCATGCTGTGCCATGGTGAACTGTATCAACTCCGTCCCGTAAAAATAAAACTCACTCAATATTACGTAGCGATTTCCATCGGCGGGGCCCTCGGCGGGTTCTTTGTCTCAGTTATTTGCCCGCTCCTGTTCACTCAATATCATGAATTTCATTTGGGCCTCGTAGTTGCGTTTAGCGCTGCTGCAGTCCTGTTATTGCGATTAATACTCGATAAACCCGCCGTCACACAACTCGCCGTGGCACTTCCCGTCGGACTAGCATTCGGCATTGTTCTCATAAGTCAATGGGGAATGACTCAGACTGACGCACTTGTCGCCACTCGGAATTTCTACGGTGTCCTGCAAGTCACCACGACCGCAGCGACGGACACCACACCTGGAGTTAAAGAAATGCGTCACGGTAGAGTTGTTCATGGAGCACAACTTTTGAATCCATTATTACTGCGGGAACCAACGACGTATTACGGTCGAAAAAGTGGTGTCGGACTCGTCTTCGACACACTCAATAACGTCGGCATATCAGGCACTCCAGCACCTTTAGACATCGCGGCAGTCGGACTCGGTACCGGAACCCTTGCCATCTACCCAACCAATATCGATCGCATGACATATTTTGAAATCAATCCGGACGTCATACGACTTGCCAAGGAACACTTCACTTTCCTTCAATCCGCCGCAGCAATCGTAAAAACCACCACGATCGATGGTCGCTTAGGCGTAGCAACACTGCCTCAACGCTCAACCGATCTGCTCATTCTCGATGCGTTCAGCAGCGACTCCATTCCGACGCACCTGCTGACTGTCGAAGCGTTTGAAATCTATCTCGATCGACTGCGAACCGAGGGGGTCATATGCATTCACATCAGCAATCAACATCTTGATCTAACCCCTGTACTAGCTGGTATTGCGGCTCATTTTGACCTTTCCATACGTACGGTTCAATCGCAAGGTAAGGTTACGACTACGGAAAGCACCGACGACGCGCTATGGTGTATTCTAACTACCAATGCGGTTGTGCTAGCGTCCTTGGATCATCAAGTGTCCGTGAACAGAGTCGCACCGGAAAGTGCAATCACACCGTGGACTGACCGATACAGCAATCTGTTGGGAATTCTGAAATGAGCAACAATCGCCAAATTCGCACATTACGCTGGCTGTGTGCAATTGTTGCTGTCCTCGCGGTCACCGCGTTAACGGCAGCCGCGGACCATTTTGGGATGACGACATTATTCAACCGAGCGCTGCCGTGCTTGGTTTTCTGCACAACCGTTGTGGTTTTCGTAGCGGCGATAGTTGGACTATTTGCACCGCAACAACACTGGCAATATCCCACGACACAGCTATTCCAACTGACGCCCCCCCATCTCGATCCGCTGGTAACAACCAACAATGCTCGTAACGACAACTCAGCACGAAGTGGTTTTTTAATCATCTACGTATTTTGGACGTTTGCAGTAGTCGCCAGTCGGTTCTATGTTCTGCATCAAGACCCAACCCACAGTGACCCCGCTGCATTTCTCAGGTTTGCTGAAGAAGTTCGCGGCTTCGGCGGTCCTCTGGAACTCGTCAAACAGCTTTACAACGGCCAATACACCCAAGCCAACCAGCACCCTCTAGTGATTGGAATCCTCTCACTCAATCCAACTCTGACATTTGCCAAGTCAATCAGCCTCTGCGCTGGCTTTGGAACATTATTGTTGGTACTTTTGCACGTCTACAAAAAGCACGGTGTCTGGCCTGCAACTCTTGTAATAACACTGCTCAGTACAAATTCCGCCTTCGTCTATTTTGCCACGCTCGCCACCTGCGAAAGCCTGCTGATCTTGATCATGACGAGTGTCTGGGTTTTACTAGATTGGCGGTCATCACACGCACTATCAATGCGGCGCTGGTTTTTCATCGGTGCGCTTTTAGGACTGGCGTATTTAGCCAAAGGAACCGCACCTATTTTTCTAACCGGTGTCGTGGCGGGTTGTTTTGTAACGCGCTGGACGATTGTCGAATCCAGTAACATCAAACAACGACTGATAAGTTCGCTGCTGCCTGTGCTTGTCGTATGCGCCGGCTGGATCGTTGTCGCGCATCCACTACTGATACGCAATGTTAAAGTCTATGACAATCCGCTATACAGTGCTAATCAAACATTCTTCTACATGGATTCCTTTCCCAACGGGATTGATCCGTTTGGGCAAGTTGCAGCAATGGGCACTCCCGCGGAGATTCGAGCAGACTATTTAGCAACTCACACCTTGGTAGACATGACAAATCGTGCGGTGACCGGAACAGGGTGGCAAAGCTACATTTTCATTCGTTCACTTGGGCCAACTCCGCTTGACGACAGTCGCGTGCTGTTTGGAGTAATATTTACATTACTAGCAGGCCTGTCACTGCTTCACGAATCAACGGTGATTAAGACGACACTGGCAATTTGGATCGCCTTGAGTCTGCTGTTGTTTGGTTGGTACATTCCGATTGCTGCTGGGCAACGTTTCATGGCACCGTTATTGCCGCTACTATTAGCGTATGCTGGTGTCGGCATGTGGCGCGTCATGTCCTATGCCCAACAATGGTCGCGGACGACCATTGTGTTAGTTTTCGGAGTCATCTGGAACGCAATTTGGCTCGTATGGACAACCATCGCCATCTGGCCATAGTGTCATTCATTGCCCCACGCTTTACCCGTTGTCATTTAAACTCTGTTGCCACGATTGCAACAATTCCAGCGCTTTCATCGGCGTGAGGTTATTCAAATCTTGCTCTCGAACTTTTGCAAGCAACGGATGCTCTTCATACCCAAACAACGACATTTGAACACCCTTTAATGCTTCTTCAGCGGAATCCGTAATCGGCACGGTTTGCACTCCGTGTGAGGCTTCTAGGTCGGCGAGGATTTCTTTGGCGCGGCGGTTCACTCCGCGTGGTACGCCGGCAAGCCTGGCTACATGGATTCCGTAACTTTTATCCGCACTGCCTGCGACAATTTTGTGTAAGAAAACGACCTCGTCATCAAACTCTTTAACCGCAACGTTTAGGTTTGACAATCGCTCTAACTGGGACTCCAAATTCGTCAATTCATGATAGTGTGTGGCAAACAATGTTCGCGCTCGCACCTCTTCGTGGATATGTTCGATAATTGCCCACGCCAGCGAAACTCCATCATAAGTACTCGTCCCCCGCCCAATTTCATCAAGAATAATCAGACTAGATTCAGTCGCTGTATTCAATATCCTTGCCGTTTCTGTCATTTCCACCATGAACGTACTTTGGCCTCGCGACAATTCATCGCTGGCGCCCACGCGAGCAAATATTCGATCGGCGATGCCGATCACCGCTTTCTGAGCAGGTACAAAACTACCGACTTGCGCCATCAACGTAATCAGTGCGACTTGGCGAATATACGTGCTCTTCCCTGCCATATTTGGACCGGTAATCAACAACAGGTTACTACCCTCAGAATCCGCCAAAGTATCATTGGCAATGAAAGTTCCATCCGGTTCGATAATGTCCAATACAGGATGTCGGCCGTCACGAATCTCCAACACCGGTTGCGTGCTCATTTCCGGACGACAATACCCTCGCAACACCGCTAACTCCGCCAGTGACAACAGCACGTCGAGTTGTGCAAGTTGGTCAGCCGTTTGCTTCAGTGACAGTCGACAAGCTTGCACCTCGGCACGGACGTTCACAAATATTTCAAGCTCAAGTTGACGCGCGTTATCGTCCGCGGACAATATCTTTTCTTCGTGTTCTTTTAACTCTTCGGTGATATACCGTTCGGCATTCTTGAGCGTCTGCTTACGGGTATATTCCACCGGAACGCTGTCCTTGTTCGCGTTGGTCACTTCCAAGTAGTAACCGAACACTTTGTTAAACCCGACCTTCAACGTGGGAATACCAGTGCGTTCCGCTTCACTTGCTCGATATTCGGCGATCCACTGTTTGCCACCTGCCGCAAGATTCTGTAGTTCATCCAGCTCCGCATCATAGCCAGAACGAATCATTCCGCCGTCGCGTGTGGTCAACGGACATTCATCGACGAGTGCCTTGTCTAGCAATTCACATAACTGGTCGTGCGGGTCGATATCCCTGCGAACCTCTATCAGCAGATTACTCTGACACGACACGAGGTCATTGAGAATGGGAGGCAACTGTTTTAGTGTCGCACCAATTTGCCCAAGATCGCGGGGGCTAGCACGACCGGTAGAAATACGAGCCAGTAAACGCAAAATATCATACACTTCTCGTAACTGCTGGCGTACTACGTCGCGCAGTCGATTGTCACCACACAGTTCCTGAACCGCATCCAGCCGTTTCTCGATCTGGTCGCAATCTGTTAAAGGGTTCCCTACCCAGTCGCCTAACAAGCGCGAACCCATCGCTGTGGCCGTCTTATCCATTACGGAAAGTAACGATCCTTCGCGGCTGCCATCGCGAATCGTACGCGATATTTCCAAGCTACGACGAGTCGCTTCATCAATTTCAAGCCTATCACCAACTCGATAGGGCAGTAGATTTTCAAAATGATCGAGTGATGTTTTTTGAGTCGTGTGCAAATAATCCATCAATGCACCCGCCGCTCGAATCGCTGGACGATCATCATCGGTGAATCCAAAGCCTTCGAGATGATGAGTTTGGAATTGTCTGGCTAAGGCGGTTTCGCCGCTATCGTGCGAAAATGCCCAGGCCGGACGGCGCGTCAGCATAAACTGATCCGCAAGATATTCAGGGATGAACTGTGCGTCTTCGTCAATAATAACTTCGGCAGGACCAATCCTTACGATTTGGTCTGCTAGTTGACCCAATGTACAAACCGACGCCAAAAATCTGCCGGTGGATAAGTCAGCCCATGCCAAACCGATGCGGGCGTCGTTAGGATCTTCAAGCAAAGCCGTTTTACGTCGACTATCATCCACGTCCTTGACGATGGCCAGTAAATAGTTACTTTCGCGTGGGTCGAGCAGAGCTTCGTCGGTGAGTGTACCAGGTGACACGATACGTACAACTTCACGCTTAACCAGGCCCTGCGCTTCCTTGGGATTTTCAACTTGGTCACACACTGCCGCGCGATGTCCAGCCTTGATCAATCGAGCCAAATAACCATCGAGTTGATGGTATGGAAACCCTGCCATCGGAATGGGATTCTCGCTTTTATCACGACTCGTTAGTGACAATCCGAGTACACCCGACGCAATCCGCGCATCCTCGTGGAATAGTTCGTAGAAATCACCCATCCGAAACAACAACAGCGCATCACCGCAGACGGATTTTGCGTCATCATATTGCTGCATCATTGGGGTTTTAGCCATAGCGGTCGATTTTAACTCGCTTCAATAAAAAAAGAAACATGCCCACGGGGAGGCAATTCTTCAACAGCAGGCATTCCGCCTATTGAGCGACCGTCGTCGCAATTGCCCACTGACCTTCGTTCTCATCCACGCCCAGCACAAGCTTTTGAATATTCGTAATCCCCTGCACTTTCAGTGCTGACAGCAAGCGTTCACTAATATATTCAGCCAGCCGTTCCGCCGTAGTATTATTCATTGGTAAGATCGCGCAATCGTCGAGCGGAAAAATCCAACGACGATCTTCAAAGGTGACAAGCACTTCTTTTGCATCTGCCTGCACCTTTATCGTCGGGTGCGATTCGGGTAATAACATCCGGTGGTCCAGTTCTTGAGTAATCGCTTGCAAAGCATCACGCAATGCGATGAAGTCGATTACATATTCATTTTCATCCAAGGGACCATAAACTTCGGCGAACACTCGATAGTTATGGCCGTGCAATCGTTCGCAAATATTTCCAGCGAAGGTAATAAAATGAGCCGCACTGAAAATCAAGCTCTCTTTTTCCAACTTTACGCAGTATTGTTTTGTCATTTTATATCCATGCACATGTGTGCGTTTGCCTCTATCACATCCAGTATCATTGTTCTGTCGGCAGCCATCCTTCGATCAGCCCCACGAATATTGCAGCGCCAATAAAATCAGCTGTCGTTCCTGGGTTGCGCCGATGTCCATCACTACGCAGCCAGAAATCGAGCTCACTGAGATCACGCACATAAAAATCTAAACCCTGAGCACGCGCATCCACAACAACACGTGCACGCCGCGCCGCTTCCTCAGCAATTTCAACGCCGCACTTCCTAGCAATCAAGCTATCTGGGTGTCGACTCATAAATTGTACATGGGTTTCTACAATTGCTTCAGTCAGAATCATCCCTGCCTCTAATTTTTCTCGAAGTGGTCGAACCGCATCCGCAAACAGATCAACGAAACCGTTTCCATATTGAGCTGCAATCAGATCGTGATCTTGCGCGGCGGACATCGCTTCAAGTAAAGAATCCGGAGCAGCATCTGTAATATCCATCGATTCAACTTCCCCCATTCCTCCTGCGTCTGCGAGTGCAATGGCCTGATATATATCTTGAGCATCTGCGGCGGTTAATTCGTTCATTACGATTGGCATAGCAGTTTCGTCAAATACCGTCGCTTTAGCGAGTGGTGCCATGAGCAGCATCAACCCAAGATTGGTATTCGTCGATACGACGGACTGAGTTGCTTGTATCGCGGCCAACACCAGACTACCAACTCGTAGTTGCTTTGCTAGGTCAAATACGGGTCCAATCGCGACTGCACTGGTTTGAAAATCATAAAACGTCAAATCTTCAAAGTCCGCGCCGCGGTGAACATTCCCAGGTTTGGGTGCGGACACTTCCAGCAGGCAAGCTAGCGTGGCCATTTGTCCTAGCGATTGTTGTGCCATCTTCATTCGCCACTAGCCGTCAAAACGGATGTCGTAGTTGTATCGAGAAACGCTGAAATCGCTGTCAGGACGTCTGCTTTGGCATCCTCTAATACATAATGACCCGCATCAGCAATTTTCAGGACATTAGCCGCGGGAAAAAGTTCTTGGAATTTACTTAGGCACTTAGAGGAAAAACACCAATCCTGCATGCCCCAAATAAGCTGGATGGGATTATCTGCTAAGTGATTGAGATTTCTTTCGATTTGCACAAGTTCATTGTAAACGTGATGGGATTTAGAAAACGGGATGTCCTTGACGAAGGCGTCGATTGCCACTCGGTTTGCATAACCTTTATAGGGAGCCAACAAACCAGCTTTAGCAATACCTGATAATTTCGTGCGGTTCATTGTCATCCGAGTGGCTGGACCGGCAAATAGATTGAGTCGCCGAATCGCCAACGATCCAAGCCAGGGAAATCGTAACGCAAAAATACGCCAAGGGATATACAACGGCGGGAATGCCCCCGTATTAAGAATCGTTAAACTACGGATTTTCTCTGGGAATTTCCCCGCCATCCCCAAGCCGATGGGACCACCCCAATCGTGCACCACTAAATGCACGCCATCTAACTCCAAGTGTTCCATTAGCAGTGTTAGATTTTGAATGTGTTGCGTCAGTGTGTAGGGATACCTCTGGGGCTTGCTGCTCAGGCCACAACCAACGTGGTCGACGGCTATCGCCCGATAGCGATCCTGCAGGGATTGTACGAGGTGCCTATAGTAAAATGACCAGGTTGGATTACCATGCACCATCAAAACCGGTGGGCCAGATCCTTCGTCCACATAGTGCAGACGATTCCCATCATCCAATTCCATGAAATTAGATTGAAATGGATATTCGCCTCTCCAAAGTTCGTCGGTCATGTCTACCCTAAACCACCTTCTCACGTTGTTTTGCTTATACTTACCGACTCGACTTGCTTTTACGGTGATACCACCGCGCCAGTTGCCTAGACGTCAGCGATGGAAATATTCTATCCTGCCAAACCCCAATCAATGCTTTCCATGACAAAATGCTTTCACGGGTACCTTTTTCAATCGCTCGGACAATTTTTCGAGCGACAATCTGTACGCTCATACCTTTATCCGACTTACCCGCTTGAGGCCCCGCCAACAATGAGTCAAAGAACTCCGTTCTGGTAGTGCTTGGACTTACTAGTACAACATCAATCTGCTCATTTGACAACTCGGCACGTAACGCATCGGAGAATCCATGCAGAGCGAATTTACTAGCGCAATATTCGCTATTTCCTGGCAAGGCAACGTGCCCTAACACTGAGCCGACATTACAAATCACTGGAAACTGTGCTCGGCGTAAATGTTGGAGATGACCACGAATCAATTCCAAGGGAGCAATGACGTTTACGTCCATTATTTGCTGCAGATATTCAGGCTTAGAGTCGGCGAATGCTTGGTGCGAACCGATGCCGGCGTTGTTAATTAGGACGTCCAGAGTTGAATCCCATTGAGTATCGACCCACTGGATCATTTTCGCTCGAAAGTCACCACATGTTATGTCACCGGCAAGACAGTGAATCGTACCTGAGCATTCTTTGACTGCTGCTTGCAGTGACGTCAGACGCTTTTCACGACGAGCGACTACTAGGATTTCATTTCCGGTGGCCGCCAACTGTTGAGCTAGGGCGTAGCCGATGCCGCTCGAAGCCCCCGTCAGCAATATCCGTTTCGACTGTAATTTCCGTTTTGCCATGAAGCGTCAGGCCTCTTCCGTCATTTGCCGTAGACGTTGACCGTCTTCCGAAACCTCGGAAACGGTTGCCTGCATGCGGTCGATTTGTCCTGCGAATTTTGCGGGCATACGACAATGTATCGAAACGGTCGTATTAGAGAACTGCTTGGAAAGCACTTCGCCTCGTGCCGCAATGAAAGCCATGAGTTTTCCATTGGAGACATCTGTTTGCACATTCAGTTCTAAAAAAGAACGACTCAACGCATCACTTACTGCCATACTCAGGTTATCAAACCCTTCTTTAGTGACAGCGCTAATTGCAACGGCATGTGGGTAGCGATTCAGGATCACATCCAACAATTGCGGAGTTGGCATTTGATCGATTTTATTGATAACAAGCAGCGTGTCCTTTTCTTCAATTTCGATTTCTTCGAGCACTTGGTAAACCGCTTGAATTTGTTCGTACACGGCTGGGTTGGCACCGTCGGCAATATGCAGCAGCAAATCGGCATGCCGCGATTCTTCCAAAGTTGCTTTAAAACTCGCGACAAGCCGATGGGGAAGATTTTTGATAAACCCGACCGTATCGCTGAGGAGGATCGGGCCCCAGTTTGGTAAATGCCAGCGACGGGTTCGCGTGTCTAGTGTGGCGAACAGTTTGTCTTCAGCTAATACATCTGCTGCTGTGAGAGCATTCATAACCGTGCTTTTACCGGCATTTGTGTAACCCACGAGCGACACAGTCATCACGTCACTGCGTGATTGCACCAGTCGTTCTTTGCGTTTTTCGATGACTTGCAATTCTTTCCGGAGATCACTGATGCGTTTTTCCACTAAGCGGCGATCAACCTCTAACTGTTTTTCGCCAGGTCCGCGCATACCGACCCCCATTTTGACTCGGTCCAAGTGAGTCCACATGCGTTTAAGGCGAGGCAATGAGTATTCAAGTTGAGCAAGTTCCACGGCCAGTCTTGATTCAGGCGATGAAGCGTTTGAAGCAAAAATATCGAGTATTAGTTCTGTGCGGTCGATGACTTTTACATGGACCGCTGTTTCGAGGTTACGGGTCTGAGCAGGACTTAAGTCGTTGTCAAAAATGACGACATCTGCTTCGTGGTGTTCAACCAAGGCTGCAAGTTCTTCGACTTTTCCTTTGCCAAATGCGGTAGCCACGTTCATCGAGTTTCTGCGCTGTGTGATACCAGAAGCGATCTTTGTTCCTGCGGTTGAAGCCAACCGTTCGCATTCGACCAAGGCATCGTCTAAGTCTTCATCTTGGGAAAACAGCACTTTTGCTAAAATCGCGGTTTCTCGAGCTAAACTTTGCTTGCGCTGATGTTCCTGCACGTGTAGTGATTTTCCTTGTCGGTGGGAAAAGATATTTATGAAATATCCGGTTTAATCAATATTTGATTATAACGTTAAATGATTAGTTTACCTACGCAGCCAACATCGGATTCGGACTGATTCCAGCACAATCGTTGTTGCATAATTGCTTCTTAAACGTAGTCGCTTTATACTGATACCAAACGCGAAACCATTTATTTACATCATTACAAATCACTATTGGATTATTCCCCACTATGACAACTGCCGCAGAAAACAAATCGCGTCGTCGATTTCTACAATCAACCACCGCTGCCACACTTGCAGCTGCAACGACACCCCTACTAGCCGCCCCAAAACAACCACAACCGATTCGGTTGCAAGCAGCAGTCAGGATTGCCCGTAAGCCAATTTATACAATCTCGCTCGCACAATGGTCACTGCACCGCACTCTTCGCTCCGGCAAACTCGATAACCTCGATTTTGCTAAGGTCACGAAAGAAGAATTCGGAATCAATGCGATTGAATACGTGAACTCTTTCTTTAAGAGCAAAGCAGAGGACATGACGTATCTTAAAGACCTTAAAAAACGTGCGAAAGATCATGGTGTGACAACCAATTTGATCATGATCGATGGTGAGGGCCGACTTGGTGACCCCGATAATGCAAATCGCACAAAAGCTGTTGAAAACCACTACAAATGGGTGACCGCGGCGAAGTTCCTAGGCGGGCACTGCATTCGAGTTAACGCTGCATCCGCAGGTGAATATGATCAACAACTGGAACTCGCAGTTGATGGCCTCCGACGCGTGAGTGAATTCGCAGCGACCCATGGTATGAGCGTCATTGTGGAAAACCACGGCGGACTCTCGTCCAACGGAAAATGGCTGGCTGCTGTCATGAAAAAAGTCGGCTTAAAGAACTGTGGTACGCTTCCCGATTTTGGTAACTTCCACGACTACGATCGCTATCTTGGAGTCGAAGAAACGATGCCGTTTGCTAAAGCAGTTAGCGCCAAGAGTCACGATTTTGACGCACAGGGCAACGAAACCAAAACCGACTACCTAAAAATGATGAAAATCGTTCTTTCCCATGGCTATCATGGTCATGTCGGCATCGAGTACGAAGGCGGAGGCCTTCCAGAAATGGAAGGTATTCGAAAAACCAAGGCTTTATTGCTCAAAGTACGTGAACAGCTGACAAAAAGCTAAAACGTGTCTCGGTTTTCACCATCGTTGCCCTAAAAATATGGCGCACGAACATCTATTAACCTCAATCCCTATAACTAGGACATTTGGTATATGCGACAAACTCGCCTGCGCAATAATTAGGCAACCAGTCGGTGGTGATTCACTGCGCAGCGCTGCCTAAAAAACTGGCAATCGCGCCCTGCTCCACAAAACACGGTATTTATAGTGTTTTTCGGATCGATTTGACGCTCTTGAAACAATAACAGCAGAAAGACAGTCACTGCTATTTATCGAGGGGAGTTCGATGACATCGATCAAATCAAGTTCATTTAAGGACAACCGCACAACACAAACCAAGCTAGAGCCTCGGCCCAGATATTATGACCAACATGGGAACGCGATTTTAGCTCCGGTTTCTAATGTCCAAACGTTACCTAGCAGAGAGTCGGATAGTTGTGGCTCCGATAATCCTATTTCCGTGAAACAACGACGACAAGCGGTGCAAAAGGCACTAGCGATGTCGTGGGAAACCAACGACTGGGAGGATTTTTTTCGCGAAATAATGAGCATGCAAGGGTTGATTCACCAAATGTTCCCCAGCGTCACACAACGCCGTGAATTTGAAACGACTCCAGAATATGTTGAGATCCAACACATGATGGCTGAGATGCGCGGTCGGCGCAAGAAGCGACGACAGGACCGCGAAAAAACTCGCGTGATCACCGTCCGCCTACCAGAAAGCCTGCACGCTTCACTGCAACACGAAGCCGAGCAACTTGACACCAGCATGAACAAACTCTGCATATCCAAGTTGCTCCAAATAATTGACAAGCAACTCGTCCAATAAAAAAGTCCGCGCGTATATTAACGGCCAGTCATTCTCCTGCGGCGGACTCTACCTCTACTCGCGGGTAATCGGCAATTCGTAGCAGGCAACGGTGGTGGCATTTCGCACAATCAACTTGTTATCGTAAACAGCTGGATTTGCCCAACTGATACCGTCGAGTGCTTCGACCGTATACAAATTATCAAACCCAGTTTCGTGTGGCCGCAGAAAATGCAGTGGGCCATCTTCATCTTGGACAACAATAATATCGTCAATCATCAAAATCTGGCCGTGATTGAACCGCCCCCTCTTCCACACCCGTTCGCCCGTGGAAATTCGAACACACTCTAGAATCCCATCCGATAATCCGTAAGCCAAATCGTCGACTGCCACAATGTTCGTATACTTCGTTTTTAGGACTCGAGCGTTTTCCCAAATTATTGCCGTACTCCAGTCACCATCGGCCTCGGAAACTGAAAACAAAGCCGCCCCTGTACCGTACCCTTTGCTAATCCACAATCGGTCATCTCCAACAGGAACCGCCTGACTATTATTAGCTCCACTCGTACTCGAACCGGGCCAGGGATGTTCCCACAGCACTTTACCCGTTTCAATTTCGTGCCCTGACACCGTACTTTCATTGACACTCACAACTTGCCTCTGACCACTCAACATCATGACTATCGGAGATGCGTAACTCATTTGCACTTTCCCAGCTCGCCACCGCTCTTCACCCGTTTCTTGGTCAAATGCGACGAGTGAATAAAAAGGACCTCCTGGTGCGCCACCAAGCGGGACAACGACGAGTCCATCTACAGCCAATACAGAGGTACTACGCCCCCAAGCGAGGACCTGTTTCTCTTTTCTTGGAGTCGACCCAATCATATCGAGTAGCTCTTTTTTCCACAGCACATGACCTGATTCACCCGCTAGACACACCAAGTGACCAGTCGCTCCGACACTATATACTCGACCTCCAACAATTGCCGGTGTCGCCCGCGGTCCAACACCACCAAGCAACGTAGCATGACGCTGTTTCACCGTATGAACCCATCTAAGTACTCCGCGTTCGCTGTTGAGATCATAACAACTAACAACCTCCTCGTCCCCACGTTGCTCACAGGTTACAGCGAACCCGTTCACTATCGCAAAAGAGGACCACCCTGCACCAATGTCATGTTTCCACAATCGCTTAATGTTTTCCTCGTTAGGGTCCGCCGTCCAACTCGCATTGGTCACATGCGGATGCCCTGTGCGGCCTAGAAATCGTGGGTAATCCAATTTTTCATTTACGGCCTGCAAATCAACCGTACCTAACTCAACTTGAGCTGACGCCTGCTCCAGATTTTCATCGGCCAACTTCGTACCACGTAATTGAATCGTTGGCAACAACAAACCAGACACGGCTGTAATTTCAAACAAAAGGGCACCTACCCCTACAAGCAACGGCACACCGACAAGTACACCCAGTCGCACTCGCGCAGTAGCGCAACTAAAGATCACAAATCGCACATACAACACGAAACCTAAGATCATTAACATAAATGCGCTTAATACATTGTTCATAGCGCGATCATTCGGCACGGTCCAGTGTGACACCGCAAGACAAAGAATGGTAATTCCAAACACAATTACAAACCATCGTGGAAATATCAATGCGCGCTGTTCGCGCCGATACCCCTTAGCTGCGACTGATTCCAATTGTGGGGAGGGTTCCTGTGACTGATTCATTTCAATAACACTCGAAGTACAAATTACAATAAAACGAAAATCATGTCATAAACGAGGAAGTGACTGGGCTATAAGCCGGGTTTTGTAATTACCGAAGTAATGATGGTCATTCATCTAGGACGACAATTGCTTGCCGCCTCGAGCAGCCTACCCGAAAGTCAACGAGAACGAGCCGCTCTCGGGGCACTCGCGCGCCCTTCCTTCCTGTTTGGCTTTGCTTCCAATGGGGTTTACCTAGCCACACAGGTCACCCTGCATGCTGGTGAGCTCTTACCTCACCGTTTCACCCTTACCTGTTTACACAGGCGGTTTGCTTTCTGCTGCACTTGCCCTGACCAAACAATAAATCATTCAGCCGGTCGGCGTTACCGACCATCGCGCTCTATGAAGCCCGGACTTTCCTCTCGTTCAAAAAGAACCAGCGACCATCCACCCAGCACATCTTCCTCTACGCTTAAACATAGAACACAAGCAGCAACACAAATAGGGCAAACGTTGGCAATCTCAACAAGAAAATTGAGCCAACGCGTCACGATCAAGTTCGATACCCAATCCTGGCTTATCCGGAATTTCCAAAAATCCTTGGTCGTCGACAAGGAAAGGCACGACCACAATATCCTCTATGTATTTTGCTGGTGTTAAATACTCAACATAACTGGCGTTTGGTATTGCCGCCGCCAATTGCAAGTCGGCAGCGAGACCGACTGCTGTATTCCACCCATGACTGACGAATTGCACATGGTGATCCGCTGCCATCCAAGCAATCCGCCGCGCCTCACTCAAACCGCCACATTTCGTTACATCTGGCTGAATAATATCCACGGCGCGACGCTCAATCCATAATTGAAACGACTGCCTCCGCGTCAATACTTCACACCCCGCGATAGGAACGGGGGAATGTTCACGCAGTTTACAATAACCTTCGATATCATCGGGAGCCAACGGTTCCTCGAACCACTGAACATCATAGGCTGCCAGCATCTGAGAGGTCCGCAATGCCCACTTGTAACCGTGTGGCCAAAACTGCTCACTGCCCCCGGCATCGACTAGTAACGTTACTTCCGAACCAACCGTTTCTCGCGCCGTCGCTACCAGTTTTTCGTCAAAGGCATTATTGCGTCTCCCAAAGGGGCGCCATCCCAACTTAATTGCTTTAAAACCACGACCTATGACTTCCTGCAATCGCTGAGCGAGCACGTCAGGTTCATCAAACAACATCGAGCCATAGGGCTGAATGCGATCTCGGTAAACACCGCCAAGCAAACGTGACACAGGTTGATTACATATTTTTCCGAACAGATCCCACAACGCAATATCGATACCCGAAATCACGTGCTCTACCGTACCACCGCGTCCCTGCCAAAAACTGCTCTGCCGCATCAACTCACTAAGTCGTTCAGGTTCATTCGCAGTCGCCCCTTTCCAAATCGGCTCTAGAAAATCAACTCCGGCTTGCGTTAATGCCGAACCAGTGAACACAGATCCCACGCCCGACAAACCTTCATCAGTATGCACTTCGACAAGCGTATGCAGATCATCCTGTGGCTCGTGACCTTCCGGCCAGCCTCCGTCAACCGTCGCGCCCAATAGCTGATGGCATTGAATTCTCTCGATTTTCATTAATCACTTTTCCTGATAGTATGCTAAAAATTGAGCCGCCATTTCGTTAGCAATACGTTGCCGAATATCGGGGGACATCAAAGTAGAATGGTCTTTTCCTACAACCATCACGATTTCGGCGTCGCTACCCAGGTCTTGTAAGGTCGCCTTGATCAGATCACAGGCACCGTTTAGATAAAAGGTATCTAACGTCCCCATAAACACGTGCACTCGGCCTGATAACTGCTGCTTCAACCCCGCCTCCCACCGTCGTTTAATCAACAAATTAATATCGTATTCGCGCCAATATTTAACCGTTCTCGGTATTACTTGCCCATTATCGCGGCGCCACATCAACAGAGGATTCCCCTGTTGGTCTACCGGACTAAAAACTGCTTCAAACGAACGTAATTGTCCACCTCGGCCTAAGGCATCATCCATTTTCCCAAAGTCAACATACCAAATCATCGGTATTTCACCACGTCGCGCCAACGGTCGCCGCTCCCCGACGGGATTGTGGTACAAACTCAATGGCTTTACGGAATAAAGATTTACTTGTTGATAATCCCGAAAATCAACAGGATCGGGAGCGGTACTCCACACGCCACCAAACGTCTCAGGGTAATTAACTTGCAACCAAAATGAACTCCAACCACCGGAACTGTGTCCCGTCAAAAAACGAGCTTCAACCGCATTGACTGTGCGATAACGCCGCGCGATCTCAGGTACTAACTCCTCCACCAATGCACTGCCTCGAGGACCGTTGGTAGCACTGTCGGCGTATACATGATGCCCCCATTTACATTGGCCGTCGAGATACACCCGTATGAAATCCACTTCTGCATCACCGGTTGGATTTGTACCTTGTATGTGTCGTTGTCCCATCCTCTCATGAGCACCACCAAAACCTGAAATCTCAAAGATGATCGGGTATCGTTTAGTGGTCGTTTCGTAGTAACTCTTTGGCAAAACGACTGTAGCTTTCTGGACCACATCACGATTAAAGAATGCGGAAAGTCGCGGACTTAACATCCGCACTTGCTGATGATACTTCGTGCTGGAAAACTTTTTTTCAGCAATAACACTTGTGAGCCGGAGTTCAAATTCATTATCACCATCCCAATCGATTTTCACTACTTCACTGTAAAAATTTCCAACGCCTTGAGCGTGGTTTGAACGATAAAAATCATGGTCGAATAATGCCTGAAAAAAATAAGTCCCCGCTGGTAAATCGCCCAATGTCTTGGGGAAACCCTTAACGCCACCTGTTAATGAAACAGTCATTTTCGGAGCCAACGTGATATCGACTGCATAGAATGGTTCTGGGCTAAACCAGTTAGGGCCCGTGAAGGGCGGCCGACCTTCACGCTCCGACGTAAACAGATACAATCGCCCCGACAACGGTTGACTGAGCAGAGCTTGATCTACGCTGACAGTCACCTTCGGAGTCGCTTGCAGTGGAACCGCACTAGTCATGCAAGCCAGCACCATACAAATCCACGTTATTTTACTCATGCCGTTTATCTCATTAAAGTATCAACTACGATTAACCATCCCTTGTAATCGTCTATCGTAACATTTACGTGGGCATTTTCCAGCAACACTAAGCAATTTGTGGTGACCCAATTTTCATGCGGGACATTTCCGGCTATTAGCGTTCAGCGACAAACACCCGGGCCGATCCAATGACGAGTTGTCGTTTACCATAAATAACAACTCGAACTATTTGCAGCCCACTCGAAGCGTTGTCGACCAACACGTCAACTGATTGAGGACCGACTTGCACCTCCCGCCGCACAGATACCCACACGGGATCGTTCGCCATCTCGTATTCTTCTGAGTACCCCTTCCAACGATCCGACTCCAGAGTTGCCCTAACTGCATCAACATTACGTTCAATCAAAGGTTCTCTTAAGACCCCACGCTGAGTGACAACTTCAATAACGGCTGCACCGACAATGGGCGCGTCAAATGTGACTCGCAACTTTTCCCCATGAGTCACGACCCCAGCACATTTCACTCGCATCCCGTCTGGATAATTCACTTTTAGCAACGGGTCACCAAGCAGGTTAAACATCCAACTGTGTTCTTGTCGTTCTTCTTTAAGCAAGCCCGCGTCCGGACTCGCAACCGCTGCGACTTGATCCAGCAAGCGTCGATTGGGAGAACCTGATTTACCAGCGATCGCTACCAATTCCTGCTTAGCTAACAAAACAATCTCACCCAATGTTTCGCGACGATATTTAAAAGCTTGCCTTAACATAGAATCGCCCATAACGCTCATTGCATAAGGCATAGTCACTCTAGTCGCCGCTAAAACAGCAATCGCCCCATCCGGCGCCAAAAGCATCTGTTCGCTAATACTGGCCCGCGGTGAATCAAATGCGCCCGTACTGCAAGCGAGAAACACACAAATGGGGGGCACACCCCGTACCTTTAATTTCGCTGCATCTGAGGCACGATAAATGGGTAACGGCGGGCATTCCGGTGCTCGCAGTACGTCGAGGTCATAGCGTTGTCCATGACCCATGTAAACCCAAAACAGGCCGCCTTCGTTAAATCGGTCTATCGTCGTAGAACTAAACTCCATGGGCGCTGGACAATAGGGACTCTGCCAACTTGCATAAGTCATCGATACATCAAACGACTCAGGAATCCCGCCGCCAATCAACCGGCGGGAAATGGTGTCTATCAAGCCATCAGCCAAAGGTCCAAATCCTCCAACACCTGCTACAAAATGCACGTTGCGTTTACTGACGTGATTAGCATAATCCTTTTCGTACGAAATAATACGTTGTACTAACTGAGTTAACTGTTGTCGATTTTCCGCGGGTAAACGCCCCAGTGCCACATCGACTCGACCGTCGCCATCAAAATCCGCGTAATGCGAGTCGGACGCAATTTCTGGGTCCGATCCAAACAGAACATTTACCTTTGCGCGGTGGTAAAACGTGGGTACCTCCACCGACAATATCGAACCCAACGGTGGTTTGGATATTTTTTTTGAACCAGTATCTCCGCGTACATAACTTGGTGCATCACCGACAATTAGGATCGCCTTGACTTGGGATCTGCGAGGCAGCGCCAAAATGGTTGCGCGAGTCAATCCAGCAGTCGCAGCTGGCACGACAAACTGCAACTTGTGACCTTGCTTTTCGCGATACTCACACCAAGGCTGCAACGCACTTCGCAGCGCGACGGGACATACAACAACTGTGTCCGTGGCGACAATCGTACTGCCAGAAAAACAAGTGAACCACCCCAGAGCAGACAAAGTCAACAAAGTATTTAGCGGAAAAACTCGCCTCAACTGTTGACGGTTAACAAGCGAAGCATTCCAACGAATTGTCATCCACCGCATCAATCCGCGATCTCCTAATGCACTAATTAACCAATGCCAATCCAACAATTGCACGACCGTGGTGCTTGTTTAACACTAAACACTTTTCATATGATTCTCGAGCCGAGGCACGATCGTTCAATGCCCGCTGTGATTCCGCCAAGTAGAACCAAACCTGCTCTTCTTGTACCAATACATCGCTAGCTTTCGTGAACGAAACTATCGCCTCGCGAATATTATTATCACGCCATTGCAACTTCCCAGATTCATACTGATGCCAAGCGTGGTAAATCGTTACCTTTTCTTGACTGCCTTGAGTTTGATACAGTTGAACTAATTTGTGACAAATCTCCGCATTAGCCTGAAATGTTTTGCTGGCACGAATTCGAGTCCCACGCAACCAAGCCGCTTCGGCTTTACCCTCATCATCCATCGCTAAAAATGCATCACCGGCGAGTTCCCACAGTCGAGTTGATTCTCCATCATGGATTAACCATTTCGATAGATAAGCCAACGCCTTCACTGGTTCATCATTTGCCAAGTGAGCATCGATCATGGCCTCCGCATAGCCTGGTCGCCAAAGTGGATCAATCATCTCGAGTGCCCTTGCTCCTTCATTAACCGCCTTTTCAAATTCCCCTTTTTGTAGTGCAACCGAACTTGCCAGCATATGTTTCGCCGATCCCATACTTGCAACCGCATCCACATCCCAATCGCGAGACAACGGATAAATAATTATCATTCCCGAAGTATGCATCGAATGATCGTAAGATACGCGAGCTTCATATTCATCATACGTATCACCGGGCACCTCATAGGCCCAAGATCGCATTTGGTGAGCACGCATCGAATTAGGATTACGTGTGATCAAACCGTCGAGCACACGAATCGCTTCCGAAACTCGATCCTCACGAATTAGGATACGTGCCAGGCTCAACTCTGATATCGGATCGGCGCCCGCCTTGCGAAGATATTTTTCGGCTTCAGCACGACGATTCAAACGCAACAAATTAAAACCTATCTGTTGATTCGCATGAACAGCCAATTCATTATTGGAATTCGCCACCGGCAATACCATCTGAATCGCTTTTTCCATTTCCCCCCGACGACTCAAGCAAATCCCATACTTAAACTGTTGCTCCAGCGTCAAACTACCCAAACTCGTCGCGCGTTTAAAACAATACTCAGCCTCGGGCATCAGTGCAAACGTAGTGTAAATTTGACCTAGATTAACCCAATCATCCTTACTGTGTGTATCTAAGTCTGTCTCCATCTGACGGACAGCCGTGCGATTACCCAGTTCTAATTTATTCACACGTGACTTTACAGGCGCACTGAATCCACCATTTTTCTGATAACGCATACCAATCAAAACTAATTCCACAACCACTATGATAAGCAATACAACTCGAGATCGTTTCACCGCTACTCCTTAATCCAAATGGTTATGGGCTGATTCTCAACTATACTCAATGGGATTCTAAATTGGCCGGCAACGATATCATTTTTTCCATCACCGTCTACATCACCACACCCCACGGCAATTAACTCGGTTGGTTTGGTGTCGACCAAGTGTTGTCGATTGAATTTATTGTTCTCATTTTCAAGCCAAATAATGCTCGGATTCCGGGGGTTTGCATAGTCGTTGGACATGCTAACTAGGACAACATCGGTATCGCCATCGCCATCAACATCAGTAGCCGCCGTTCCGTAGGATCCGCCGAGTTGACCGATTTGTTCATCTTCGAATTTCCAGTCACCTAAGTTTCGCAACCAAATCACTCCATGATATGGTTGTGGCCAACCGTGACCAAATTCAAGATTGTCACCTTGACTCATGAGCAGATCCATCTTGCCGTCCTGGTCGATGTCTGCTGCGATCAATCCGCCACCACCGACGTCGAAATTGTCAGTCAGAAACAATACGCGGGGCGTAAAATTGCCTTGACCGTCATTTTCAAGAGCCCAAACTTCCTCTTCGTCTTGGGTGACTATGGCTCCAATATCCAAATCGCCATCATTGTCGTAGTCCGCGACCGGCACATGTACAATTCCTGGGCGGGCGATGATCTCTTTATCGCGATAAACGCCGTCACCCATATTTTCTAGTATAACAACTCCCCCGCGCGCATAACCAAAAACGGCTACGACTAAATCCGTGTCGCCGTCGTCGTCGAAGTCACCAAACTGTACGTCAGCCACTCGACGAACATCCCGCAACAGCACCCGCCGTCGGTAACCCTCATCAACCTTTTCGAACAACGTCACTGTGCCAATTAACTCATCCGAAGGCATCAAGTCGCCTAAGGTCGAGACGACGATATCCTGATCGCCGTCTTGGTCAACATCAACAACCGTTGCGTGGGCTGGCGCAATTAGCTTGTCGCCTATAAGCGTTTGATCCCATTTATGCCGAACAGATCCGCTAGACAATACGTCATTTAGAGCATCTGGATTGGTTTCAAGTTGTTTCTGGATATCAATTTTCTCGCTACCACGATAATGATAAGCGGTTACCGTGTTTTTCGAAGCATTGCAAACTAGGATTTCTTGATCCCCATCGCCATCAATATCGATTACTTGGACGTTAGTAATCCGGATTTCATGAGCCGCTAAATTTTCATCAAACGGTGCGTCATTGACTTGCAGCAACTCAGCAAATTCGGCAGGAATGTGTTTTTTGATCGGCAGAGAAATTTGACTCCAATTCACATCTGGGTGCCGAGTCAAAATTGGAATTTCTGAGTTCAACGCCGGCTCGACCCCCATCATCCCCCAAGTTACAGCCAAAAGACCGCACAAACAGAACAACAACATTGCCATCACACTAGGCCGGTGCAATCTGTCACTTGAATCAGCGACAATCGTTTCTGAATTATCTATTTCCGTTTGCATGTCGTCTGATGCACACATTCTTTCGCCCATTTTTCGCTGAAAGGATCTATTTAAGCACCGTCAATATATCCAAATTAGTGCTTGTATTGCACTAGCAATAGTGCCTGACAACACTTTCCCTAATAAAACACTATTCAATCTACATTTACGCGGTGCCTTAATACCGGGTGCAATGAACCGCTTGCACATACACATTTAGATTATGACGTAATTGTTTCCATTGAAACGGGACTCGGAAACCAACACCGCAGGATCCAGAGTAGCGATCCGGTGAACAACAAAATACCGTAAATTGGAAAAATCCAACCGAAGATCATCGGCAGGCTAACCAGTATTGCTAGCAGCGCTACAATGGTGCTAACGACTCTTGTTTTACTTATCACACGCACGAGCAAAAATAGTATGCTTAAGCTAATCAACACAGCCATCACTCCGCCCACTCGCCAAATCGACTCGCGCAACTCCAAACCTAAGTAGTTTGCACTGAACTCATATTTGTCATCCAAATACTCAAAGTCAAAACGATCGTATTCCACTTGAAACTCCACACTGTCAAAATCCAAATCGAATCCAGTGACGCTAGCCAAGCCCGTCGCTTCCCGGCCGGCAAAATATCCGTTCGATGCACGACCAGAATCACCCACTGCAGATTGATCGAGTTGTTGTTCACCGCCCATGCCGCCCATGCCACCCCCCATGCCACCGACGTTTTCGGATTGGGATTCGTTGCTAACTGTAGGCTGTTCATCTCCCATGCGGCCGCGGTGTATGCTGGCAACTCCATCAACGATCGTTCCGTTTCGCATTTCTAATTCAGTCTGTTGTTGCTGCTGGTAACGCTTAAATTGCTCTCGCTGTTGCGTCAGAGGGGAACTGAAATTTTCTTGATTTCTCTGTGACGCATTTAAATCAAATCCGAGGTCTTGCCCTTGGGGCCCCGTAACACTCTGTTTTTGCAAGTCGTCTAACTTATCGCCTTTACCTCCTTGATCTCGATCGTAAAGCCGTCTATTTGTCTTACCTTCCTTGCTCTCACCACTTTGCGGTGCCAGCAAACTATTATTTCTAAACCAGAGTCCATCGGCTTCTTTCTTGCTGCTCGGTTTTACCGCTGACTGTGTACTCGGAACGTCAAAATTACTTCCTAATTGATTCACCGCGTTTCGCGAAAAACCATTGGACTGCTGTTCAAAACCTTGCTGCAATCTCGCTCGATTATCCAGCATCAACTCATCATTTTCCTGACCGGAACTCTCGTCTTCTACTAGTTCAAGCACCTGCTCTCCCAACTCCGCTAAATCCTTTTCGTTGCGTTGGTTAATGTCGCTTTGATCGGAATACACATTCAAATCGGTTTGAGTTTGTAAGCTATTGTACAAACGGATTTTTTCGTAATCATTTCCAGACTTTGTTGCCCGCTTCAGCTTTCCAGACACTTCTTCATTCACCACAATCGCCTGTCGAGATAGTAATTCACCGTTGGTAAATCGCGAAATACTTCGTCCCGCAATCATCCCCCAACCGCTGTCCGATTGATGATTTAGCGGCTCAGCGTCTCCTCCAAATCCATACCAATTATGCCGTTTCGGTAAATACAGCTTTAAGAATAATTTTTCTGCTTGAATATTCGTCGTGCGAATAAATGGCAACATGCTCAATTCTCCGTATTGCGATAAGGCTTTCATCCACCCGGCGTAATGAACCACAACTCGATACGACAAGTCGCCCGCATTCGTCTTTACCAACGGAAGCCGAATTTGCCCTGCAACTCCAGTGTCCACAGGTTTAACGGGTTCTCCAGCAACCAATACGGACCACAATTTAGACTCCAGGGGTATTTGGATGTCAAGAAACTGTTCTTTTTGATTGTCAACTAGTAACTCAATCTTGCCACGGTAAGTCCCAGCGTAATCAACAATCAACGAAGTCGTAGCCATACGGATTTTTGCTTCATCTTTATCGACGATGTCTCGCGATTGCGTCCTAAATTCCAATACCGCTTGATCCGCGTCACCCTGCACGACAAACGCCTTCAAGACGCGTTCACCAATAACAGCCGTCAATTGATTCCATTGTTTTTGCTGCCGATTCAACGCAACAACATTGGACATCGAATCCAATACCTCTTCGACAACATCTCCACTACTCTCAAGTGAAATATATTGCTGCTGCACTTCCGCATTTTCGACAATCGGAACCGGCACCTTATTGCTACCGCCTGGTTGCCGATCATTTTCGACAAGCACGCTATATTCGCCTAGAATTTCATCTTCCAAATACAACGTGACTCGGATGGGTGACTGAGGGTCATCACTATCCACGGGTGTCTTATCGATTTGCCGAACATACTGTCCCCGTATTCGACTATCTTTCAATGCAGCCGGTAGCAGAAAGCGGACTTCCTGGATCCCAGCATCTTCGATTTTATACGACAGCAAAATGGTTTCTTCGATTGATCTATTTGAAACATTCGCATTTGAAAACGTGGTGCACGCCACTTTAGGTGTGCGTCTGACCAATTTAAATCGAGCGGAGTAGTTTTTCCCCGTGAACCTCAACGCTGTCCGCGCCATTGTTCGCTGACTCTGCTTGAGCCACGCGAACATGGTGGCCATCGATACGGATTCCCCTTGGGTGACATCAAGCAACTCAATATTGAACGACGGGTCCGACAACAAAACGGTTTGCCCACGTTGACTCGTAACCCCCGGGGTCGCTAAATACGGCACATCCGTCGTCATATCCTGCAGTTGCCGTTCCAACATACCTTCTATAAGAACGTTCAAATTACCGCTCACTCCATGAGATAATAATATCGTGATCAGTTGCGCCGGGCCACCTAGTGATTCGACGGGCGTAGCCGACCAATCGGCCAGCGCCGCCGTTCTAACTTGCCGAATCGCCAAATCAGCGGGAACAAGCACTCGAACTTGGTGGATTGGCCTATTTTGAATTCGAAATTGCACCTGTGTTTCTAACGAAATCTGTTGTGGCGAAACTCGGACCAGCGAATTAATATTTGCGGTAACGGCTGCGGTAACGGGCTTCGCGGTGAACTGCAAATCAAACCCTGTCCCACTGAATCGATACGCCTGTACAACCTGTACTCCCAGCGGGTTAACCCGATTGGCCGGTTGAGCGGTTTTCGCTATCGCTTCATTGACATCATCTCGATTAACGCCCTGAGTCTGAGTAACAAACAATTCTAACGCGGGGCTGCGGCGAATGGTAATTGTACCCTTTTGAGAAACGGCGTCTGGAACAGATACTGCGGGCACTGAGAACAAATCACCCGTTTTCTCGGGCAAGCTGCGATAGCGTAACAAACCAATATGGAGCGTCGCTTGGTTTTCGGCCGGCTCTAACAGTTCAACGGTAACACTCTGCCGATCGTTGGCATCCCGCTGTACTTCCCAACTACGAATATTCCCGCCCGTTACCGCCGCCACCCGATATTCTTTGGGTACGACGAACCTAAAGATTTCTAATTGACTATTTCTAAATTCCAGTCGCACTTGCCAATCAACATACACACCATCTTCTTGCACATCCACGAGTATTTGCGAGTCCGCTATCAGATCACGATCCGCTCCGTTCTGAGAGACAATTGACCGCCAGCGAAAATCAAATCCACCATTTAGTTTAAGCGGCGACTCCACCCGTTGATTATCCACGTCGGTATTCAATTCAGCAGTGCCTAAATGGCCGTTCCACCTTATTTCAGTATCCTTACGAGGCACGTTCAGCACTAGCAAACCAGCCGCCCCAATCGGCAAACTACCTTTTGCCAATCGCCAACCACCTTGCCGTTGCACTTGTAACTTAAAGCCGACCCGCAATTCATGATGCCCCCGTCCCTTAATGAATAAAGTATGACTATTGCCGCGCAGAACTTGTTGCGGAACTGTATTCACTGCTTGTTGCCCTGCCCCATTGGTTGGATTCCCAGTACCGCCATTAAGCCCACGCACTTGGATTTGCGCCGGTAGTTTGTCGAGGGTCGCATATTGTAAAACAAGATCATTCAAGGCCAAGCCAATAGCGACTTCCCGTCCACTGAACACTTCAATTCCCAGCACGCCTTCAATGAAAATCCCGTCATCGTCAAACAAAGTGCTCTCATACTTAACTGAACTAAAAGCATATTCCACAGGCAACACTTCGTGCTCCAATGGTAATTCTGGGTAGGCCTGACGCCATAATTGAGAATACAACTCTAGCGGAATCAAAAGCTGATCTGCGGGAGTTCTCTTTGTTGGTAATTGAGCGGGATCATACGGCACGACAACAGCATCAACAGGAACTTGCACCGTCTGCACTTCTTCGCTCGGTTCATTCTGCTGTGCATTGGCGATCCCGCTAAACAGCAGCAAAGCAAGAAACAAACCACAACCAAGTCCGGTGATTCTCGAAGCTCGTTTTCCAAACCAGCAGACGCCCGGTTTAAGTAAATGGTAGAAGCAATAAATCAACGACAACGTGAGTGCCATCACAAACACAACTTCAAACACTTGCCGATAAAATCGCAACGCCGGAACAGCAGATGCTAATGCTACCAACGCCAGCACACCCAGCACGTAGTTGCGTTTCACCAGCACATCTCGCGGCAACAACAGCAAGCCTACAAGCAAAACAGCGATGCCCGCAATCCAAGCCCATAAAGTGATAAAACTTTTACGCACTAACCTACCGACCAATTTAGGTGCACCACCTAAGCTTTGAAACTCGTAGCGGACGAAATCCATGTATTTCACATCGAGGTCCCCGTTTGAATCTTGAGGTTTGTTCAACAGATCGACATTTAGGCTCTGCATGCCCTGTAACGCCCAAGTTTGACTCGCTCGATAGGAGTATTTATCGCCATTTCCATCGCCCAAAAGGTCAATTCCACCCATAGGCGACTCAGCTTCCTCGGGCACCATTTCACTACTGGGATCAGGAGAAGCCGTTTGCCTTGGCCGGGGACTTGATTCCCCTTCCGCAAATTCCTTCAGAACACGGTCAGCCCCAGGCCTATTGCTTGGCCGATTAGGCGAATCACTTGGCGACGCTGGGGCCTCAATATTTGATTCACCCGCAAACACTTCCACTTGGTCCATTAGCTGTGATTTGCTGGCCGCCGATTCTTCTCCGTCCGCAAAATCGAATTCGGCAGTAACCGCAAAATCTTCTGATGATGGGGCGCTATACGCAACACTATCCGACATAGGAACTGCCATAAAATTCCGCACTCCTCCGCCACCGGCGAGCACCGCAAACGTCGCAAACGCACTTTGATTCAAAACATGTGGCAATCCCGTAAGTTGCATGTTTGATTCAGCATACGGCTGCACAACAAAATTACCAGGTACGATCATTTGCCAGCGAATCAATCCTGCCTCAATTGGCTTTTGCTGTTGCTGTTGCTCTGCGGATACGCCAGCAAATTCAAATAGTTCGGGTGCCAGCAGTTGAAAACCATCATGGCCTACTGAAAGCCGTTCCTCGTAGACGATACGCAAATCCCGCTTGAATCCAACATTTTCTTTGGCATAAGGAATACTAACAAGAAAGCGATTGGTGGTGCCAGATACTTTCTGTGGTTTGACCGTATCAGCACCATCAATCACAACACTCCATAAACTGGCTTTCTCTGGCAGTGCTACTTGGATATAACTCGCTTTAGTTAAGATTTCAAAACGGGCTACCGATTGATACACACCATGCCTACTGACAAAAGAGACGATTTCACTGCGCTGAATTAACGTACTAGGCACACTGGATAATGTGGGCCTACTTATCGCTAACCGCACATTCGGCCGCATCCCCGTATATCCATAAGCTCCAACTCGATGTTTACCAACGTTATACCCATTAACAACCAACTCACCCACGTCGACAGGCTTAAGTCGCGAGTCTGGTCCGAGGTCAGTTGCCGCGGCATCCTCTACTTTAATTGCTAACTCCGGTGACGATTCGACCGACAGGACTCCAGATTGATAAACAACACTTTCCGCGGTGGCAATTGCTGGAGTGTATGTGGTTGTAGATTCTTGGATCACTTGTTCAAAATCAACTCCAATAACAACCACTCCCGCAGTCGGCTTATCAAGCGTGACAGTCCAGAGGCGGTGCCCGTCCGCTTCTATACTTGAAAATTGCTTAACCACAGTACCCGCGAACCCTACAATATTGAGATCCGCGGGAGAGGAATCTGGTAATTTAAACTGTACTTTTTCCACAAGTGACTGCTGCACGGTATACGTTAATTCACTGTAAGTCTTTAAGACACCCGGTTGCACATTGAGGAACGTAGCCAAACGCGCCGACAGCACCGGGACCACTCGTTTTGCCACGACAGCAACCGTAAATTGCGGCTGTTCATATCGATAAGCCAACGCCAAACGGTCCGTCAATCCAGCTTGCTGTTTATCAGCAGTTGCTAACGTAACTACCCCACTTACTTGCTCCGGCCGCACTTCATACACTTCCTCGAAACCAAGTTGCGTGCGAATCGCCAGCACACCCTTATCACGAAAAGTATCTTCGATCATGAACTTTGGTACGGATAAATGGAACTCGTCCCAATCGTCCAACCAACCCTTTGGTACGCGTTTTGCCAGCAATACGACTTGATGGACTTGCCCAAACGTTCTCCTAGCTGGGAATTTTGCATGTAAACGGCGAACTCCCATCTCGTCAGTCGTCTCGTGATATATCAACTGATCAGCACCCGTGTGCAAACTCACAATATTCCATTGCGAAGGAACTTCGATCGTAAGTGAATACAGATCGTCGAGTTCCGGAAAAACATTAAAGGAGACACTGACCGTATGATTGCTTTGATTCAAGGACAATTGAGTCGTAGTCTGAACGTGAATTCTGTTCTCTGGGTGAGTCACTTGTGCACTGATCTTATAATCTGATTGCGGAACATAATAAGTTCCTAAGACGCGAATCAAAGGCGCACCCGGTTCAACCACAAATATCGACTCGGGCAGCGCCTGTTCAAGGATCTGAGTATCAAGAGCAATCACCCCATCTGTTTCCAATGAGTTAATGGCCAACCTACGATCCGCTAAAATACCAACGACCCCAGTGGACACCAAGACATCAAGGGGTTCAATTTTCGGGAATTCCCATTCGCCGATCGCCGGACCGCTATGCAACGCAGTGATCTTAATCAACAGATCTTCCGTTTGTGGAATCCGCATTTCAACTGTCAAAATCTGCTGTGAATCTTGCTCTACCACGGACCAACGTGAAACTCCTGGCGCTTGCACGTCGGTGACCTGAAAACCAGCTGCTATAGCAAACCGAAAATCCGAGGCGGCACCTTGTTGCACTTGCAGGGAAAATGTTCCGTGCAATCGTTGAATGGCCTGAGTTAATTCTGCCACGAGCACATTGCGGGCAACTACAATCTCTTCGGTTTTAAGCCGCTTGTTATTGAGCGACATGGTGATCCGCAATGGCCCTGGCTTAGCCAACAGATCAAACCGCGTGACATTTTTCGCTTCATCCACGGTGCGGTCCAAAACGCTCGCACCAGATTTAATTTCGATATTCCCTGGCACAATCAACTCAATTCTCGAATTGGCGGCATGTGGCAATAACATCGTCAGGGTCTGCTCAGCCGCGGCATGCTGTACCGCTGCCGACATTGAAAACTGCACCTGTGATTTCCCGATGCTGGGCAGCAACAACCGAACCAATTGATCCGAATCACGCACCAACGAAGCCGAATTCTCACCCACGGTAACGTTGAGAATAGAAACACCGGAAAACCCCAATGGCAGTTGCTGTAAACCGGCCGCTAGTGACTCAACTTCAAAATCACCGACAATCCGTGCCGAATCGCCGAGAATGTTAATTCGATATTTAACGCTACGTAATAGCGATTGTTGGGGCGGAGTGTCTCCTGGTTTAATATTTGCCTTCTTTAACAAGGCTTCATATTCACCGCGCGGCAAGTAGATGCGTTGAATCCCAGATGCCAAAACTGTCTTTAAATCGTCAAAAGGCACATAGATTTCACGTTTCATTTCACCTTGCTGAGCAACCACTGCCAGCGCAGCACCAAAAACAGTGCACCACGACAATAGCATCAGCATTGATATTCGCAGGTAACGAGATGTGTTGATTTCATTGGGATTCGTTCTCATTATTCATCTCCCTCGCGATTTGAATTATCGTCATCGCTAGACACTGGGTCGTCAGGGAACTCGTCAGGTTCCGCTTGGCTATCCTCTGCGGGTGATAAAGTTTCAGCAATTTCATCCGCATCCTGTTCTTCGTCGTTTTGCGACAGCGAATCTTCTTGCGACTCGCTGGCGGCCTCGAGATCCTCAGCCTCATCAACTGCCGTATTCTCCACATCCGTTGCATCTTCAGCAGCGTTGTTTAGAGTCTGATCTGCTTCACCAACTGTATCTAGTGAAAACAACTTGCGGCAAATTCGAAAACAAGGTTTCAAACAATCCTTGATAACCCAAATCACGCACATTAAACCCATACCCAGAAACAAGCCGGAAAACGGCATGTGGCTCGCCATGATTGGTTTAATTAAAACAACCCCGAGACTCGCTGACACGAGAACCAAGACCGTAATTATTTGATTACGTATTCCCAACCGAAGTCCACCGAATGTAACCACCACCAAGACCCCAAACATAACCAAATGAAACATCGAAAGAGATACCGTGGACAGCCGCAAAGGCGATGCACTCGGATTAATTGCTGAAAAGATAAGACTGTCATGGTTGCTGAATTGATTTCCCAACTGCACGTCAACCTTGGCTTGGGTAATATTATTCAATAGTGAGTGAACATCGACAATTCCTTCTGTTTCGGAATCGTGCAAGAGATTACGTTGGATTGTTTCCAAAAATGAACTCGGCAAATGGTCGTCCCAATCACCAGAATAATCCACCAACACGGTGCCTGACGGTAAATGGACAACCATGAAAATTTGATTGATTGCGTGTAGGTCCTTAAACTCAGGAATACGCACAGTAAAACCATCTGATTCAATTGAGTACTTCAGCTCCAAGACAAAATCTTCACCTGGGGTGGTGGTATTAAGCGGAATCAAATAGTTCTTCTGATTACCCACAGCATCCTCTGCATCCGCCGTGGTACCTTTTTCGATGCCGACCGCCTCGCCGTTAATGGAAAGTGGGTCATTAGGAATTTTCGACCCCTGCGGAAATGTGACCGCGATTCTTTGAGCCGCACTTTTGACTCGATACACCGCGTGAACTCGTGACTTTCCACCTTTGGCAATTTGGACATCAATCACTCCTAATTCGATTGCGGAAAGTTCAATGGACTCTAGTTCATATCGGTGAATATCCAGTTTTACACTCCATGTCTGGTGGAATTCCATCGCAACCGCAGCACCGGGAACCTGCATCTCTGTCGAGCCTAACTTGAGGTCGTAACGAGGATCAATAGGACGTACACCGTCGGATTCCGCGGGAACGACATCTAAATTTTCCGTTTTCTTGATTACAATTTGCCCCCAACTTCTATGAACCTCTTGCGGCATTAATGGGTGCAGGGAAACACTCGCGGCGGACCCGACTTCCAAATCCTCTAGAGATTCTATCCACGACAACTCTACTTGGAATTGACCAAACAGTTCTCGATTTGAAGTCAACTGCCAGGCCGTGTAATCGTCAGCAAGATCGTCCGGCCGCGGGGTAATCACAGATTCTTGGACTAATTTCGAGTCATTGCGGATCATCTCAATCAAACTCGTAGGAATGTCTAATCTAAGTTTTTTCACGCCGCTGTAGCGGACATCATAAGCCAGTGTTACGGAGTGATTGATGATTCCGGATTGCACATCAGCAATCACTAACTGTCCCACTTCGATCTGCGGCTGCCTACGTTCAACGGAGAATGTCGGATTGAATGATTCATTGGCATACCTGAATGCGTGTACTGCTAGCGAACTGCCAACTCTACTCAGTTGCACCAAACCCGCAATACTCGGTTGCACTTCGCTAATGGCCACACTCTGCCCACCCGCAGTATCCACCGGCGTTACTCGCAAACCCTCGGGAGCTAATACTGTCACATTACCCTGAACATGCTCGACACTCGCAGCAACAATACGCGGCAACGCGAAAGTGTATTGCGAAGCCTCACTCGTTGGCGTCAACAGGTTTACATCGGTACGCACCTTTTCGACAGAAACCAACAACGCCACCTGCCCTACAGCTTTGCGTGAGAAATTCACTCGGTATTTCCCCGGAGCGTTCTCTACTGCGTGGTGATTTTCAACAACAGCAGCCTTCACATTCGCCGCAGCAATTCCCCGAACACTTCGAATTCGATAACCTTCGGGAACATCATAATCTACGTGAAATAGTCCAGCGCGTTGAATATCTAACAAAGTCGTTACACTCATACGCGTTAATTGAGGAGTGATTTGGATCGTGACATATTCCTCAACCGTGACACGCGGTTGCAGTTTTTCAATTTTAAGGATGAGTTCGTATGGCAACGCCGCATAGCGGTAAACAAAATCCCAACCTTGACCCGCATTAACTTCAGCGGCATCCACTTGCAGCAACCCGGTCCGCGTATCAACATCAGCTCGCAGGTCACCTTCCACTTTGACCATCACAAGTCCTTGTTGGCGTGAAACGTTTAACGCTTCGATCTCGGGAATGATGACGTCGACCGATTCGTTCTGCATGCCTACTTCAAGATCAAACCGTTCCAATTCGATATTAATGGTTTGTGTAGAGTCCGCTGGTTCGAATAACTCGATCGTAATAATTTGATTACCCTCTTCCAAGGCGACATCCCAACGACGAACATTTGCATCAAATACCCCGGAAATTTTTTGCCCCACAGGAATCCGCAACTTCAATTCACGCAACTCACTGCGGGTAATTGAATAGACTAGCTGGGCTTGTGTCCGTTGAGACCCCTCGCCAATAACAACACTTTGACGAGTCTGCACTGTAGCTAACGCCTGTAATCCCGCAGCACCTTCGCTGCGCGGTGTCCAATCGATATGAACCTGAGGTGTTAAGCCAAAGAAAGCAATCAATACAGTTTCAGTTGCAGGTGCTACCGGTGGACTCGGATCGCCAGTAGCGTTATCCCGCGCGGCGCCATCCTGTGTCTCAGTGGCGGCCACTAACGGCTGCACGTTTACTTTCACACCAGGGTCGGCAATCGTGATTTTCCAGCGGTTAATGGATGCTTGTGGAGCTTGGAATGAAACTTGATTCAAGCCCGGTGATTGATTGTAAGTCCGCGCGTATTGGAGGTCTAAGACGACATCTGCCGCATCACTTTCCTGTCGCTGCATCAACAGGAAATATCCCTGTCCAGGCCGAAAAATGATACGCGCAGTTTCATCGCCGATGTTTGCTTCGGAGATTGCCGCATCCGCTAAACGCAATGGGATTTCATGCCAACCTAGGCCTAGCATTTGAATCGACAATTTGGCGGAAACCTGCATAACATCACCGCGAACTATCGCTTCAGAGGAGATCGATGTAATCATTGACCGCAGAGGAATCGAAACAGGGTTTTCTACTGCATTCTTCGCGCGCGCAGCTTGCCATAATTTTTGGAATTCATCATACGGCAAGAAAACACCACGTGCTGGAGATTCAAACACTTTTGATAATTTGTCGTAGGGAACGTAAATCGTCTGTTCGAATAACGAGTTCTTTTTCTCGCCCGTATCTTCCGCTTGTTGTGGCGCGGCGGCAACCGGCGGAACTTCCTGTGATCGCACGACACTTGGAACGTAAAAGAGCGAGGCTGCAATAAAAAGACTTAATAATATTTGAGTAGTTCGTTTCAACATCGAGTCGTTCCCAGTTCTATATGTCAACAATACGTTGAGTGGAGTAAGGATTTGCTGCGTATTTTTAATACAGCGTTATGTCACAGCGGCGAATTTCTAGAGGTACCTATTTTAACACAGGCACGCAACTCATTGCGCAGTTACATTAACCATAATGATTAGCAGATACGCTCTAAAGCAACACCCTTACAGTTAAGACGCATGTATTGGGAAAAATGTTCCCAAAATATCCTGCACAACCGTCATAAACGAATCGAGGGGAAGTTCTATTTCAAATAGCGATGAACTTCGGTAGCCATCAACTTGGCACCTGCTGCATTGGGATGCACACCATCAGGAAACATTTCCGGATGCGGAGCTAAAACTTTATAAATGTCAATCAGTTTGACACCTTTGGACTGTCTGGCAGCAGCCACCACTGCCGGAATGACTTCTTGCTTGACAACTGCCTCGGTTATACCCCAGCGGTCCTTCGCTACGGGTGCCGGTTTACAAATCCAAACTTGTGGCTGGGATTCAAGTTGCTTAAAAATGCGGACTAAGTCTATCAAATCCTTCGTGAATTCGTCTTTGTATTTCCAATTCTGTGGTTTACTATCGTTGCTGCCAAGCTTGATAACCACCAATTGGGGCTTAAACTTTTTAGCCGCTGCAAACGCGGACTCTTTCCAATAAGGCTTATCTCCTTTTTTCAGCAATGTCGCTCCGTTGACACCAAAGTTTTTAACGTCGTATCCAGCGCCCAACAAACGGTCAAGTACTACCGGATAGTTATTGTTGACGCGGTCTTGAATTGCAGCACCGTAGGTAATGCTGTCACCGACACATGCAACTCGAATCGGTGCAGCTACTAGGTTTGTGGCCCAATAAATCCAAAGAGCCAACACAAAACAGCAACGCCAAATTGACAATCTTTTAACCATGGTCTATTCGCTCCTTACTGTGGATTGGTTATTCGCAATTAGCTTCCGCTTGCATTTACCGTTTAGGGTATCATAACTACTTATGCTTTTGGGTCCTACCAAACCACCAATCATAAAATGCCTCTTTTCATCGCCGAACTACAGATTCACGAACTAACCCATTTTTCGATACTCGATTGGGTCATTGTGGCGATCTATCTTACGATTTCATTGGTCATTGGAATCTATGTCACGCGATATACCACGAATATGGACGCCTATATCGGCGCTGGTCGCAGTGTTGGTCCATGGTTAGGTGTCGCAACAATGACTGGAACAGAAATGGGCCTCATCACCGTCATGTACATGGCGCAAAGTGGCTTTACTGGCGGGTTTGCCGCCTTTCACATGGCGCTAATAGCAGGTGGTGCGACATTATTTGTTGGGCTTACCGGTTTCATCGTAAAACCATTGCGTGCGCATCGGGTGCTGACGATTCCTGAATATTATGAAAAACGTTTCGGCCGTAAAGTTCGCATTGTCGGTGGCATCATATTATCAGCGGCCGGCATTTTAAATATGGGATTATTTTTGCAAGTTGGTGCAAAATTCATTGTCGCGGCAACCGGCTTGCCAATCGATGGGAATGCGTTGATCGTCGTCATGACGGTTCTATTAATTCTAGTTCTTGTATATACCGTGCTCGGCGGCATGATCTCCGTCATCATCACGGATTACACCCAGTTCGTCGTCCTGTCCTTTGGTATCATCGTTACGACCGTCTTAGCGATTTACACCCTAGGTTTGAACTCGATGTATGAAGCCGTCAAAACGGGGATGGGACGAAAAGGGTTTGACCCAACAGATCCCAGCGGTCCTTTTGGCACTGCCTACGTTACTTACCAAATCATCGCCGCCGGTCTCATTGGTTGTGCGGTCTGGCCAACTGCAGTCTCTCGTGCACTCGCCATGGAATCACCAGAAGCAGTCAAAAAGCAATACGTGCTTTCAAGCGTCTCTTTTACGATTCGTTTTTTGATTCCCATGTTTTGGGGTATCGCTGCCTACACTTTCGTCACACAACTTCATCCCGAACAAACTTCTCTATTCCTCGGCGACAATGCAATCGACGATGCGGGGCTATATGCCATGCCCGCATTTCTCGGACAACTACTGCCAATCGGAATTTTGGGGCTGATCACAGCCGCCATGATTGCCGCTTTTATGTCGACCCATGATAGCTACTTACTTTGTTGGAGCAGTGTCATTACCCAGGACGTCGTAGCGCCTCTTCGCCAAACACCAATGTCAACTGCCGCCCGCATCAAGTTAACTCGCGTTTGCATCGTTTTGATCGGAATCTTCATCTGGGCTTGGGGACTTTTCTACGAAGGAAGCGATCGGATTTGGGATTACATGATCATTACGGGCGCCATTTACTTTACCGGTGCACTAGTGCTTCTCGCCGGTGGTTTGTATTGGCAGCAAGCAAGTCGAGCAGGAGCGATGCTGGGGCTCATTTTCGGTGCGTCCGCCATATTAGGGCTCGAACCAATCCGCATCTCACTTATCAACCTTGGCTGTTTCATCTTCGACGCCAACGCGATCTATTGGCTTGAAGCGATAACGTCCTCAGTGGTAGGCCTGACAAGCATTGGGCTCACGCTCATTGCATTTATCCTCGGGTCCCTCATCTGGCCCGATCCAAAACAATACCAAACAACCAATCCTGCAAATGACATCCAGGAGTCTCAATAATGCTGGCCTATTCTGTAATTGCTGACATCGCGTCCGAACAAATCGAATACACTCACTGGTTCACATTTTGGATTAGCATTCTTTTGCTTGCTTTAGCCATTTTCACCGTCCTAGCTTGTGTCGTTACGGTGAAAGGTTGGTTTGAGATTAAAACAATGCTATTGCGCCTCAGTCAACTTGCCCGTTACGGAGAAAGTCATGACATTGACTCATAGGGGCTTATCCGGCAATGTATCATCCCACAATATCATGTACCACTCGGCCATGCACGTCGGTTAAGCGAAAGTCGCGACCAGAATACTTGAACGTCAGTTGCTTATGGTCGAGTCCTAGCAAGTGCAAGATCGTCGCGTGCATATCATGCATATGCACCTTGTTAGTAACTGCCTCATGTCCAAACTCATCAGTTGCACCAAATGCAAACCCAGGCTTCACGCCACCGCCGGCAAGCCACATCGTAAACCCACTCGGATTGTGATCGCGTCCAGTTCCATTTGCCTGTGAATAGGGAGTACGCCCAAACTCCGAACCCCACCATACCAACGTATCTTCGAGCAATCCGCGGCGTTCAAGGTCAGCCAGTAGTCCCGCAACTGGTTTATCGACTTTTTTGGCATGATCCATATGTTTCGGCAAATTTGAATGCTGATCCCACGCCGGATTCGCTCCAGCATCTCCATAGGTCAACTGAATGTAGCGCACACCCGACTCAGCCAATCTACGAGCCATCAAACATTGCCTACCAAAACTCTGGGTAACTTCGTTATCGATCCCATACAATTTGTGTGTGTCGGCCGTTTCTTGTTCTAAATCAAGAACCTGAGGTGCGTTGTTTTGAATACGCCAAGCAAGCTCGTATGACTTGATGACAGCATCAAGTTCGGCATCACCCGTTCGATTTTGGATTTGTTGAGCATTGAGTTTTTGCAAAAGTTCGAATTGGCGCAGTTGCACATCGGTACGGTAACGACCGTTGACTAAATTACGAATCTTCGCGTCAATCGCTGGTCGCCCTGCACTGCCCAGCGTCGTCGCAGCGTGCACCTGTGACAAGAAGGCACTGCCGTAATTCCTCGCGCCGCCGTTGCCGGGTGATGGACAGATCGACACAAACCCCGGCAAATTATCATTTTCACTACCGAGCCCATAATGGATCCAAGAACCCATCGAAGGGCGAACAAAATTATGTGCACCACAATGTAGAAACAAAGTCGCCGGACCATGCGCTACTCCCTCAGTATGCATCGAGTGCACCATGCACAGCTTGTCGGCATGACGCGCGGTTTCTGGGAACAGATCCGATACCCAGCGACCACTTTCACCGTAACGACGGAACTTCCACAACGACTTCATTAACGTTTGCTTAGTGCTGCGTTCTCCCGTCTTCGCAATCGTCCGGTCGTCATCAAACGCAATTGATTCACCATTTCGTTTTTCCAGAATTGGTTTGTAGTCAAATGAATCAACGTGACTCGGACCGCCTTGCATAAAGATAAAAATAACCCGTTTGGCGCGGGCTGGGATTTTTGTCTTTTTACCTAGCGTACCACTGTCAGTATTCACTGGACTAGCCATGCCGCATTGATTCAACAACCCCGCCAGCGCTACGCTACCAAAGCCACATCCGACTGCTTCCAGTGCTGAGCGTCTAGTAATTTGTTGAGCATTGTTCATAGCACTACCAATGGTTAGCCGTGTCGTGGTTCTTAGGAATTAGTATACGTACCTGAAATCAACCGAGGCAAATATTGTCTGTATGAGCTGTGTTAATTTTTGTTCCTTGGTGACATCACTTAACGAGTCATCGTCCAGAAATTTTGTAAAAAGCAGTATTTCCGGCGGTGTGGCTGCGCGACCAAATGCTACCTGCACTAGATGTTTAACCCGCTGGGTGTCATCAAGCCTAGGATCGTTTAGATACATCCTCGACGTTTTTTGTGCTAAATCCATCACCCGCTCGCTATTCATCATAAACAGAGCTTGCGGAGCGGAAGCGCTGACATCGCGTTGCCCAACAACCATACTTGGGTTCGCAAAATCAAATACGTCCATAACTTCAGCCACGGAGTTTCTCAGAACAGGCCAGTAGACAGCGCGACGGCGACTAGAGTGTTGGTAGTTGTAGTCATTCTTAGCGGCAGCAGTGATCTCCGACCCACCCATGCGGCGATCCAAGTCGCCGCTTACGCTTAGCATCGCGTCGAGTATACACTCGGCATCCAGTCGCCGCCGGTTCATATGACTGAGCAATCTATTCTCGGGATCCACGTCAATACTTTCTTCGTTCATCACGGAACTTAATCGGTACGTACGCGACAATACAATTTCGCGAATTAGGTTCTTAGTGGACCACTGATTCTGTTGCAGTCGCTGCGCCAAATAATCTAACAACTCAGGATGGGATGGTGGTTCACCAGTCGCTCCAAAATTATCTACACTACGGACAATCCCTGTGCCAAAGAGCCAATGCCAAATCCGATTTACAAACACGCGGGCAAGCAAAGGGTTATCGCGGTCAGCCAACCACTCCCCTAATTCATGACGACCGCTTTCTTTGCCCGTAAATACAATGTCGGTTGAAATGGGTAATACCTGCAAAAATCCACGAGGCGCCGCGCCGCCCAAGTTATGCACATCACCACGCACATGGATTGATATATCGCCGATTTCCTCTTCCTCCTGCACCGACATAACCAACGGATGCAGCGGTTGGCGAGCTATTAGTTTCTTGAGTTGGGATGTAAGGTTTACCAATTCAGCTGCGTCCCGTTGTTCGTCGCGTACAACATTGGATTCCTTGGCCTGTTCGTCTGCCACCGCTATAGGTAAGAATTGAACCGCATCAATAATGACATGTCCAGTCGTTCCCGTAGTCTCCACTAGCACCTGAGCCCGATCATTGGCCTTGAACGAAAATCTCCCCAAAGATATCAATCGATTCTTAATTGGCGGCGTAACGGTTTGATCGACAATGACGGTCGTTTTTCCCGCAGCATGAGTGACCGTCACCGGTAATGCTTTTGTGCGGTTACTAGCCGCGGCAAATGAAAAGCGAACCTCGTACTCACCATCAAGCCCGGTCGGAGTTTGGAACAAGGCTGTTTTGTCTCCCTTGCCCTTATCGAAGTCATGCTGATAACCAACGCCAATATAGGATTTCACAGATGCTGAGCGTTGCCACAAACCTGTCAATATGGCTTGCTCGTCGTCCACCACAATGCCAGCTAAACTCGCTGCCGTTAGCGGTTGATCCGTGTCTACTTTGCCCTGCAGTTCAGTAATGCGTTGTTGCAGGGCACCACTTTCAGCTTCAAATTGCCGCAGCGCATTTTCAGCCGTCTCCGCTAGGGGAAGTGGAACTTCAATCCATTTCGACACATTCGAATGATTCAGAGTTTTGGTGTTTCTAAAAATTCCCGCTAAGGCGTAGTAGTCTTTGGTTGGAATCGGATCGAATTTATGGTCATGGCAGCGCGCACACCCTATCGTCTGTCCAAGGAAACCCCTAAAAATCGTATCCAACTGCTCATCCACAACGTCCATCCGTAGTTTTGCTTTGTCTTGGTCTTCTAAATTAGAGTTCCCTAAAGTCAGGAATGTCGTCGCGGTAATCTGCTCTTGCCGTTGCCGATAACCATCCGCTGACATCAAATCCCCGGAAATCTGCTGTCGAACAAACTGATCAAAAGGGCGATCTTCATTGAAGGAGCCAATCACGTAGTCTCGATACCGCCAAGCCTCAGGGAAGAGGAACCCGCGCAAAGTAATTGAGTCCGCATATCGCACCACATCCAACCAATGACGACCCCAACGCTGTCCGAATTCAGGTCGCGCCAACAATTCATCAACGACTCGTTCTACAGCAATAGGAGAGGTATCAAAAAGAAAAGCGTTTTGTGCAGCGACTGTCGGCGGCAAGCCAGTTAGGTCAAAAGTCAATCTCCGCAACAATACCTCACGTGAAGCCAAAGGGCCTTGCTGAAGATTGGCTCCGCTCAGTTTTGCAATCACGAAACCATCAATTTGGTTTCCCACTGAATCCCAACGATCCGTCGCAGTGGTCCACGATGACGAAGGCAAGGTATATTCCAGTGGTTGGTAGGCCCAGAACTTACGTCCTTCCGCCACGTTAATTCCGACCGTTTCTTTTTCTTCGCCCGACGCTTTCAGTCGTGGATCCGCCAAGCCGGTTGAAATCCATTTGCGAAAATCGGCGAGAATCACATCTGACAATTTGCCTGACGGTGGCATTTCAAATGAATCGTACGCGAGCGATGACAACAACAAACTTTCATCCGGCTTGCCCAAAACAACAGCAGGTCCGCTTTCACCACCACGAAGTATTCCTTGGCGAGTGTCTAACCGCAAGCCGCCTTTAAGCTCATTGTTCTTAGCAGCTTGTTGCGAATGACACTCATAGCATGATTTAACCAAGACTGGACGTATCTTAGTTTCAAAAAACTCAAGTTCTTGGGGAGTCAGTTCATCCGCTGCCAGCGGCACAAGCAACTGCGAGGCAATAAAAGCAACAATTATGTGAGTGATAAGTTTCATGGCATGCGCCCCGTGGGGTGCGATATCAAGTTTTTGATGAACGGGGAGCTTATCCGGTGATTTCAAGTGACAAAACCATTATAACATATGAATTATCATGCCTTACACAACTTGCTTACATTTTCTCAGGAACCCACCATGGATGCAATTTCCATTCTAGTCATTTCGATTTTGATTGTCGTCACCGGAATACTCGTACTCCGCCTGCATGCTTTTTTGGCGCTCACATTCGCCGCACTAGTGGCAGCTTTCCTGACAACGGATACCGCATTGGAACACTATGCCCAAGATGAAGCGATTATTGCATTCAAAAAGATGCATGGAGCAGAACCGGTTGCTGATGCCTATTCCGACAAGAACATCTATGAAAAAGACTTGGCTGATTACGTCGCACATCGCAGTGAAACGCTAGAGCTATACAAAAAAGACTATCGTAAGCAAACTCCAATGATGCGTGTCGCTCTCGGTTTTGGCGCAACCTGCGGGAAAATCGGAATCTTAATTGCCATGGCGTCCATTATTGGTAAATGCTTGCTGGACAGTGGAGCCGCAGATCGCATCGTACGAACCGTGTTAAATTGGTTGGGCGAAAAGAATGCCGGCACCGCTTTCATGGGGAGTGGGTTTTTATTGTCGATTCCCGTCTTTTTTGACACCGTTTTTTACTTGATGATCCCACTAGCCAAGGCAACACGTTTGCGGACAGGAAAAAACTACCTGTTGTTTATATTGGCAATCGTCGCTGGCGGCTCCATGGCCCATTCGCTGGTCCCCCCCACACCTGGGCCATTGATTGTTGCCGAAGAATTCGGCGTAAACCTAATCACTATGATTATCGCTGGGTGCTGTGTTGGTTTGTGCAGCAGTGTTGCAGGATTAACGTTTGCTAAATGGATCAATCGGCGGATTGAAATACCCCTCCGCGATAGTGCCGACGCTAGCTTGGATGAATTGGAAGCTCAAGCAGCGCGCAGCGAACAAGACCTGCCACCATTTTGGCTGTCACTGCTTCCCATCATTCTGCCGGTAATCCTAATCGCTTGTGCGACAGCTACAAAAACATACTTCCAAAACCTTGGGGGAGCTGAACCCGCCCAATGGATTGAGACGCTCAGACCTACCGTCGAAACACTTGGCGATAAAAACGTCGCATTAATTATTGCGGCGCTCGTAGCAATGGGCACACTAATTACTCGACCTAACATGACTCGCAACAAAATGGCCGCTGCAATTTCAGCCGCATTGTCCAGCGGTGGAGTAATCATTCTCATCACATCGGCTGGCGGCGGATTCGGCGCTGCTATTCGTCAAAGTGGAATTAAGGAAGTCATCGCGGGTACGGGCGCTGAAGCCGCGACGATTGGAACTCTGTTACTAGTCTTTGCACTCACGACCCTGATCCGCACCGCCCAAGGGTCATCGACCGTTGCCATGATTACCGTTGCTAGTATCTTCTCACCGCTAGCACTGCAACCTGAATTTTTGCCTTATCACCCTGTTTATTTAGCGCTGGCCGTGGGATGTGGTTCCAAACCAATTGCTTGGATGGCCGACAGTGGATTTTGGGTTATCTGCAAAATGAGTGGCATGACAGAAGCCGAGGCGCTGCGGACCATTACACCCATGAGTATCATTATGGGGACAGTGGGACTCGTTGCGACCGTGACGGGAGCATTGTTATTCCCGCTTGTATAACAGTCACAGCAACACTATCTTTTGTAAATCGTAACCACTTCCACCAATCTACCTAGCACCCAAAATATGTCCGACGCGCAACTGAACACTTTACGTCTCTATACGAATCTTTCCAATGCAGCAGCAGGCATTGATGCCTTTCAAAGTGCGCGACGACTGGGCATTTTCGATGCATTAAAAAATGGACAACAGACGGCAATTCAAGTGGCCGAGGCTTGTAACTTAAACTCCAAACGAACCGAAACTCTCCTTGATATATTGTGCGGACTATTGATCCTTGAACGTTATCAGAACGACTATGCATTGAGCCAAATGATGCATCTATTAACAGCGCACGATGACGATTTAGGACAAACTAACCGAGCCAATATTGACGCATTTATGCAGTCCAAACAACCGTGCGAAAACCGAACAGCTGCTTATCGCAATCGTGTTTCAACTGCACAATGGCAAGCGACACCGGCGGCAATGGCTCTAGTCAAGTATTTGAGTTTGAGCGAACAAATAGAACCTTTAAACATACTCGACGTTGGTTGTGGCACAGGAGTGTGGAGTTTACCAATTGCTCGACAAGATCCGGAAGCTCGCATCACTTTCGTCGATTACCAGAAACCCGTCGATGTCGCTTGTCGCACAGCGAAAGATATTGGAATGGAAGGTCGTTTTGCTACCATCATCGGCGATCCCTTTACTGCCGATCTCCCTAAATCACAATACAATTTAGCCGTGGTTGCAAACCTTTTGCATCTGATTCCCATTGACCAATGGAAATCTTTGTTAGGACGAATAATCGGGACGATGTCGCCACAGGGACGACTGTTAATTGTGGATGTATTTCCTGGCCAGGAAAGTGGTAATATCACGCGGGCTACATTTCAACTAGACCTTAGCATGCACGTTCCCGGTGCGGCCTTGTGTGACCCGTTAACGCTACAGCAAACCCTCCTCGACTTGGGAACCCAAAAACCTCAGTACGCCCACATCGACGCCGCTCCGAACATCTACGGAATGCTGTTAGCCACAGTTAACGCGTGACAGGCAAAAGTGGCGGCGTGGATTCCAACAGCAATTGCGTTAATTCCGGCAAACAGCGATAGCGAATCGGCTGTAAACCGCTAATGCCCCGAGTCACATGCAATATCGTATCGCGTTGATAAAACACACCACTCGCATATCGCACGCCATAGCGACTCGGAGTCACGATTGGCCCGACAAATGGGACTCGGACTTGCCCGCCATGAGCGTGCCCTGCCAGTATTAGGTCAAATCTATGATTCTGCCCCCAACCAAATAGGTCAGGCGTATGCACCACACCTAATCGCAAATCAGCTTCAATCGGCGGGATGTCTGGCGCGTTTCCAATCCAAGGTTGTTCATTTCCGGATAACAAAACCTGACATCCTCGAACCTCTCGGATTGCCGACTTTCCACCAAGATCAATACACCTCGCCCGCGCCATCGCCTGCCTAACAACATCGCCGCTTTGATTACGAATATCATGATTCCCCAACACAAAATACACGTTCTCGTGAACCGAAATCATTGAGAACAACTCCTCTACCCATGGCAGCAATTCCGGGTTATCAATGATATCGCCAGTCACCACGACCAAATCAGAATTCAAGCTGACAACCTGTTCCATCAGGAATTCAAAATACGCTTTACCTAGCATTCCCGTCAGATGCAGATCCGAAAAGTGTGTGATCGTCATTCCATTAAGTGCCACTGGTAAACGTTCAAGTAGGATCGATTTAACATTTACCTCTAACTTTTGTACTTCATTCCAACTAAATCGTGGCCAGCATACTACGGAGTAATCTGGCACGAGATCCGTTTCAACTTCCGCTTGCACATCGATACAACGACGTCTCAATAACTTCCATCGTGATTCGCAGTGATCGCGCCGCAGGTGTAAAACCCGCACCATGCCGGTTACAACGAGCACTACGCTGGCCACTGTGTAATACCCAACATTTCCTAGGACCTGTGAACGCACCAATCTCAGTGGTGCCCAAAATCCACCGCCACCCTGATCCGGCTGATATAATATCCAAGCAATTGCTGGATAAACACCTCCGACGAATGCCGCCATGTAGATAAACTTCTTAAAAACACGTTCCCAGCGATGCTCAATCCCGGATCCCTGTAGGCGATTCATTGCAATCGTGCAAATGGCGACATGACCGAGCATTGCGACCACGTAAATCAGACAATTCAACAGCAACGTGGCGAACATTTAAGAATTCGGGTCGGATGCTGGCGTCGTACTTCCGTGCAATTTCAGAACCGTTTCCATAACATCCAAGAGTTGAACTAGGCGGAACGGTTTATACAAAATTGCATTCGCATGTAAACCAGCTTGCCGCGCTTTGACGATCGAATGACCAGGGTCATAGCCGAAGCCTGTCATCAGAATAAGTGGAACGACATCCATCATTTCCTGTAACCGCAACATCAACTGATAACCGCTAAAATCCGGTAAACCAATATCGGAAATTATCGCATTGTAACTTGCATTGCCTTCGGAGTTACGAACCATAAAAACCGCTTCGCCTCCAGTCTCAGCCGTCTCGACAATACAGCCAAAACGTTCCAGCAATGAATGGGCGTCGTTACGCACCGATTCATCACTATCAACAACTAACACTCGCTGCCCAACTAAAAACGGATGACGTTCAATAGCCACACCCGTGGGAACTGCTTCGGTCGGAGCCATGTCCTGACCAATCTTATGAATCACTTGCCGCACATCGCGCGCGTTCTGTAAAATTCGACGCAAACGCTTTTCGACTTCTGGCTCATGACCGATATAACATTCCATCACGTTGACCGCATCGTTGAGAATCTTATCTATCGGTAGCGCGACTTCACGGTGAATTGCCTCGACGCTTTTTTGAGCGGCATTCGTTTTTTGAGCCACTAGTAAATCAAGCGTATTGAGTGCCATGGCGATATTACGAACAAATAGTTCCAAAAAGTGCATATCACTTTCTGAGAACGAATCTTCGTCTGGGCTCTCCACATTAAACGTACCAATCACAACGGATTGCCATTTCAGCGGTACCGTCAAAGAGCTTTTGGCACCACTGAACGATTGAATAAATAGGGGATCGCTCGCTACGTCCTCGACCAAATAACTTTCGCCAGTCGCCGCTACATATCCAGTCACCCCATTGGCTTGCTTGCTGACTACCAATGAACGTTCGGCAGCTTCTTGATCGATTCCAGCGGACAATAATCCTTGCAGTTTGCCCGTCCCCTGGTCTAACAAGCGGATTTCCACATAGTCATAAGCCAAGATGGATTGCGTGTAGTGCAGGATATTTGATTTCAGTAATTCAATTCGGTCTTCCACATCCATTTGGAACACTTCTTCAGGCGACAAATTCGACAGCTCAACTCCCGCTTCGTGAATTGCATTCAATTTTTGTCGATATCGTTCATCCGAAGTCACATCCTGAACAAATACCAATATTTCTAAAGGCTCCCCAGATTCTACAAAACCTGACGCCACAGCGAGGTCGGTCATCAAATTGGCTTGCACGCGAAAAAATTGTTCCGCTTTCGATTTAATCAAACATCGCGCGGCACGAGTTGATTTGATCGTTTTGAGACACGGGCATTTCATTCCCCCGACAATCTCTCCAGCACCCAAGGCATCATAAAGATTAAGGCCAACTGCATTTTCGCACTCGGCCCAAGTGTTTAGTTGTTGGTTTGCCCATAAGACATTCTGTTCTTCGTCGACGATCGCGACACCCTGTGGGATTTGCTGTGTTGCCCGAATCAAGTCACTGACTTGGCTTAGATTCGAACCATCGCCACTGCGCCCCATAAAGATACCGTCAAAACATTGTTCTCGTATGAGACGGCGGGCAGCGTTCCAAGTCGCCGCGACTTCTAAATCTGCCGCGTTACGCAAATTCTCCGCTACTGACGATTCAGCTTCTGCGGGTGATCCTACGACTAATATTTTGACACGTTCAGTCAACACTCAACTCCACGGTTACGGCGCCTTACCCGAGTGAGAATTTCCACCATATCGATTAAATGGAGGCTTCTCTAACATCGACTGCCGCAAAGTGAAAAATCCACTATTATCCGCTTAGAAACACGCGTTACGCTCGCTCTACAACAACGCTCACCGTTCTAAGCACCTTCAATACTCTTAGTTTCTTTATACTATCGCTGACAAGGGTCTCAACTACCCGTCTACAAAAAAAGCGACCAAATATCGCATTTTTAGTTCCTGCTCGGCATAACCCGACCCTCAGCTATGATTCTTGTTGTAACCACCACTGTTTAGGCGATAAATATTACAACCTCTGTTTTATTGCCCCACCCCCAAAAACATCATCACGCCTCCACTGGTCAAGACCATGTTAAAAGCGCTAATACTCGGACTCGCAATTTCCTGCCTGCTTCTTGGCATTGAGTGCTTAGCCGTCGAACAAATCAAACTAACTCAGGGCAACTCCCGCATCGTGATCATCCCAAAAATATTTGGTTGGCTACTGATCGGCATTGGCAGTAGCACAACCCTGTATACATTAGTCGCACGATGGTCATCACCAACAGGCGTCATCGCCACCGACAACCAGTCTGATTCGCATCACCAATGGGATGCCACCGACTATGACCTAACGGAACATTACCACGATGACGAGCAAGACGACGATGAGTCCGACGATTATAATGCCTACGAAGACGATGCAGATGATACCACGACCGAAGAAGACTACTTCGAAACCGACGAGGAAGATGAATCTCAATCGGAGTTCGACCTTGAAGAATTCAATCAACAATTTGACAGCGACGAACTGCTTGAAGAATAGCGGAATCAGGGCCAATTAAGGCATTCGGCAGGGTACAATTCCCGTGCCAGAGTCAACGACGGAGCACCAGTACTTAAAATGGCTAAACTTCCCACACCTGCTAACCACCCGACTGCCGACGTCATTATCTATGACGGTGAGTGCCAATTCTGCACGCAACAAGTCCGTCGTCTGCATCGCTGGGACGGTAAAAACCGGCTAGCTTTTATCTCGCTGCATGACGAAAGTGTGGCCGCACACTATCCCGATCTAAGTCACGAAGAGCTCATGCAAGCAATGGTGCTTATCGACCAAAAAGACCAACGGCACCGAGGCGCGGCTGCTGTCCGCGTAATCTCCCGCAGGCTGCCTCGACTGTGGATTCTCGCACCGCTACTACACATCCCTTTTTCCATGCCCTTGTGGCGAGCAGGATATAGATGGTTAGCCAAACGCCGCTACCGCCTCAACTGCGACGACAACAATTGCGATACCCATTTTCGGTAAGGGTTTCCGCTGTGCAACGCTACGCGAAATACTCAACGGCGTTACGAAAAATGGCCATGCCGGCGCCTTCGGCTTGCAGTCCTTCACGCGTCCAACGAGGATGCTGCGTGCCATCAATAAATCGCTCGGGATGCGGCATCAAACCGAACACTCGTCCAGATGTGTCACACACACCTGCAACATTTAATTCGGCACCGTTTGGGTTATCCGGAAATCCTGTGGCATCGTCTCCTGCGGGCGTCGTATACGCCAATGCTAATTGGTCGCAACTCTGCAAACTAGCAGCCACATGTTCACCAGCCATCACGAAACGCCCTTCCGCGTGAGCAATCGGCAAATATATCTGATCTATTCCCCGCAGAAATACACACTTGTCCGAAGTCGTCTTTAAATGAACCCACCGATCTTCGTAGCGACCATGGTCATTCCAGCACAGCGTCGCAGGTGGATCACCATTTTCATTATCATCAAGCAAGATTCCCGACTTAATGAGGACTTGAAAACCATTGCAGATACCCAGTAACAGTTTGTCACTCGCTTTAAACTCCCGCATCACTTCTGCTAAGTGATTGCGCATCTGATTGGCCAGAATCCGCCCAGCAGCGACATCGTCACCGTAGCTAAACCCGCCGGGGATACAGAGTATTTGAAAATCCTTTGTCAAATCAGGGTTTTCAAGAATTCGATTAATATGAATCCGTTGTGTCTCCGCACCCGCCCGCTCGAAAGCGTGTGCAGTTTCAAAATCACAGTTTGTACCAGGTGCACGTAAAACTAAAACTCGTGGTGTTGCCATTTTTCTCTCTGATTAAACCTATTTGGACTCGACGACCAGTCGCCGCGTAATTACCACCGTAGCGGTGATTGCCAAGCTTCTTTCAATTCAGCAATTGGCAAATCAACAACAACGACATCGCCCCGACTAACGGACAATTGCTCAGTTTCACCGACCGTCCCCAATAACTTACAAACTACACCGGACATCGTCGCTTCAAATGCGTCTTGATTTCCAGGTTCTACTTCACAGACAAACCGCGTGTTGGATTCCGAAAATAGTTTTGTAACCAACTCGGTCTCGCCATCGAAGTCGCCATCCGTTTCGACATTGGCCAAATCAACGTTTGCTCCTAATCCTCCCGCAAACGCCATTTCAGCCAACCCGACCGCTAAACCGCCTTCGCTCAAGTCATGACAAGCTCGTACCAATCCCGTCGATATCGCCTGATGAACAGCTCGAAAAATGGGGCGTGACAAGCTCGTGTCAACTTGTGGTACTTGGCCACCAGTCATATTTCGCACAAGTGTCCAATGTGAACCACCCAACTCACAAGCGGTTTTACCCACCAAATAAATCGTGTTGCCACTCTCTTTGAAGTCCATCGTCACACATGTACGAGCATCATCGACTTGGCCCATCGCACTAATTAACAACGTGGAAGGAATTGAAATTGTCTGTTTTTCGCCCGCCTCGTTAAAAGAGGAAAACTCGTTATTGAGACTGTCTTTACCTGAAATGAATGGTGTTTGTAAATCAACTGCCATGTCGTAACACGCCAACGCGGCTCGCACTAATGAACCGAGCGTCTCAGGCCGGTCCGTGTAGCCCCAACAGAAATTATCCAAGATAGCAATGCGGTCCGGATTAGCACCAACAGCAACACTATTACGAATTGCTTCATCAATGCCACTTGCCGCCATGTGGTAGGTATCAAAATCACCGTAACGTGGATTCATGCCGCAAGAAATAGTTAATGCCCGCCACGAATCAAGGACCGGTCGTATAACAGCTGCGTCGCCCGGGCCATCATTGGATATTCCGACCAACGGCTTAATCACACTTCCAGCTTGCACTTCGTGATCATACTGACGAATTACCCATTCTTTACTTGCCACATTGAGGCTGCCCAAAATACTCAACAAATCGTCTGAAGCACTTGCCGAAGTGCCCTCGAAATCAATATCCGTAACTACCGGCGGCTGATAGAACGCATCTCGCACAACTGGTGGTCGGCCGTTGTGCAGAAAATCCATCGTCAAATCACCGACCACGTGATCTTCATATTTCAGAACTAGTCGCCCAGTGTCTTGAAACTTGCCGATAATATTCGCCGACACACCTTCGGATGCGCACAGATCATGGAACTCTTGCCAGTTTTCGTCCGGTACGCTAAAGACCATACGTTCTTGGGCTTCGGATATCCAGATTTCTGTGTAGTTCAATCCATCGTATTTCAGTGGGCACTTGTCCAGATACACTTCTACACCCAATTCTTCACCCATCTCACCGACGGCACTGGCAAATCCTCCCGCTCCGCAATCTGTTACACAAGTATACAGACCGCGATCACGTGCTTCCATTAATACATCGAGTACCATCTTCTCGGTAATGGCATTACCAATTTGAACTGCGCCACCCGATAACGATTCACTATCACTCGTTAACTCAGCCGAACTAAATGTTGCACCATGGATGCCATCTCGCCCCGTGTGTCCACCAATTGCTACGACCCATTCACCAGCATGCGCTTCTTTAAATGACATTTCACATGGAATAATCCCCACGTTGCCTGCATAAACCAATGGATTCCCTAAGTAACGATCATCGAAATACAACGCGCCGTTAACCGTTGGAATTCCCATGCGATTACCGTAATCACGAACGCCAGAGACAACGCCCTTCATCACTCGCCGTGGATGCAATACACCAGCAGGTAAGTCCTCTAAAAGAGTATCGGGGTTTGCAAAACAAAAGACGTTCGTATTACAGATCGGTTTCGCACCTAACCCGGTACCCATTGGGTCACGAATTACTCCACCGATTCCAGTATTTGCACCGCCATAAGGTTCAAGTGCCGAAGGATGATTATGGGTTTCTACCTTAAAGACAACATTGAACTCATCATTGAACGTAACAATGCCAGCATTATCTTTAAAGACACTAACGCACCAATCGTCATCACCAAGTTCTTCGCGAATCTGAACGGTGGCTCCAAAGATAGTCTCTTTTAACATATTGTCGAATTGACGTTCACCATGCTCATCACGGTACGCAATCCGCCCAGCCAGTGTCTTATGACTACAGTGCTCACTCCACGTCTGTGCAACGGACTCCAATTCAATATCCGTCGGGTCGCGATCTAAATCCTTGAAATGTTGTTGTATCGTCTGCATCTCCACCAAAGTGAGATATAACTGACCCGTCGCGCTGAGGTTTTCTAGTTCGTCATTCGTTAATTCTCGAATCGCCACGATTTTCAATTCGAATTCATAGGCGGCACCATGTTCTAACCGATCTAATCCCAAATTGCCGTAAATTACCTGTTCAATTGAATCGTTTGCCAAGATTTTTTCACTAATAACTCGTACCGTTTCAGGGTCAACGTCTGCCAGCCAATACTTACTAAAAGTCCGCACTTGTGTTGCCTGAACGCCACTATCTTGAATGCCTTTAAGCGCCGTCATAGCGACGGGATCCATGACACCCGGCTTAGGCAGAACGTGCACCAAACTACTTTCACCAATTGGAGATTCATTTAACACTGCGTCACCGACTTGAGCGACCACTGTTTTTTCAACAATATGATCTGACAGCAGCTTCGCCGCCAGTAGCTGCACTTCCGCTTTACTCAAATCGCCTTCGAGTAAATACCCATGCGCAGCAGCCACTCGAACCTGAGCGTCCAGCCCCAGATCGACAATATCATTTACTATTTCCGCACTACGGCGGTCCACTTGCCCTGTCGCAGGGTATATATCAACTTCCCAAAGAACCACGTGCTTGTTTTCCTCGTTTAAGGTAACGACCAAGTTTACGATAATCGCCTTGCTCCAATGCGCAGCGAACTTGTTCAAGATTGTCTATGAATTGCTCCAAACTTTGAAGTACTTCCACGGAATTATCTCGCATGATTTGCACCCATAATTCTGCATCTGCACCAGCGATTCGAGTTGTATCCGCAAAACCGGTAGCCGCCAGTTTTAGCTGTCCAGCAGTAGGAGTTGCCGCTAACACCGCTGCCACGGCATGTGGCATATGACTAATCATGGCGACGCTACGATCATGTTCTTTGGTGCTCAACGAAACAACCGTTGCTCCTACATCTTTCCAGAACTTGACAACCTGTTTTTTTGCTTCCATATTTGTTTTTCGCTCAGGCGTAACCACGACAGTGCGGTTGACGAACAAATTACTCACAGCATGTTCCACGCCAGGTTTTTCATTGCCGGCTAATGGGTGGCTGCCAACAAAATGCACATCTCCAGTTTTGCCCGTCAACGCCGCAACAATTGTCCCCTTGGTGCTACCGACATCCGTTATCACAGCGCCTGACGGTGCATGTTGTGATATCTGTTCAACCTGTGCGACAATGCAATCGACCGGAGTGCAAACAACGATTAGGTCAGCTTGAGACACACCGCGTTCAATACTGGTAGTGGACTGCGTAATTGCACCAAGTTGAAGTGCTTTGCGTAAACGGGATCGATTACGACCGATTCCAATGATGCGCCCCTTGAATCCATGCTCGCGCAGCGCTAAACCAATAGATCCACCGATCAATCCGACACCAAGAATTGCCACCACCGCAGGGGGCTTCATCACGAAATCCTTTCCCTCGAGACTCCTAACAGCCCACAGAATACCACATTTAAAATATGTCCACCACCTATCGACGACAAACAACCAAATGAAAATATCAAACAGTTCATCTCACCGTTACCGCGAATAACGCGTCTGTGACGCCGCCAAAACCTTCTGTGGTGAGCACCCACAAATTATAAGCGTGTGATACAATTAATTGATCGGTTTCATATCAAGTACTGCAAGCCGTTGTTCCTTAAACGAATTCCCCTATGCCAACTGTCTCGTCCAAACGACTCGCTGCTTTTAGCCAACAAATGGGGACATGCCTCAATGCGGGGCTCGACGTCCGTAGTTCATTTGCGAATTGCCAAAATCTGCTCGGTAAAGGGCACAAGGCCAATTGCCTCAAAATTGCAAACATGCTTCAAGACGGCGACATGTTGCATCAAGCATTCAATGAATCAACTTCCACTTTTCCGCCACTGATGACCATGATGGTGGAAGTCGGTGAGATTTCTGGGAAAACCGAAGCCGCCTTCAAGGGACTCGCTGATAATTATCAACACCGAGTATCCCTAATCCGAACATTTATTAAGGGAATCAGTTGGCCAATTCTACAATTAGTGATGGCCACGGGAATCTTTGGCATTGTACTACTTGTATTTTCGATGTTGCTCAACACGGATACAGAAGAAAGTGGAATCTCTGCTTGGATGGGTGATATCAACACCTTTTATACTTATTGCGCCGTGGTCGCGCTAGGCTATACATTCGTCATCGGCACCGTGTTTGCAATTTATATGCAATGGCTCAACGTTGGCATTTTTCTGGGTGTCGTCATGAAGATACCCGGTCTGCGAAAACCCTTTTTGAACCTTGCGCTGTCTCGGCTGTGCTGGACCTTTGGACTCGTGCACAATGCTGGCGTAGACGCGGAACGAACTGCTGCCATGGCAATTCGTTCCACCGGAAACCCGATGTTCATCCGCGAACTGTCAGGCATCCTCAATTCGCTGCGGAAAAACCAAGAGTTTTATACCGCTTTTTCAAAAGCCGACAATTTCCCAACCGGTTTTTTAGCATCCCTGATGACGGCTGAACAAACCGGTACGATCACAGAATCGCTTATACGAGAAGCGGCGTTATACCGCGAAATCACGGAAACTCAATTCACATGGTTGACACGCGTTACCGGAGGAATCATTTACGGTTGTGTTGGAATTGTGGTCATCGCCATGATCTTTATTCTATTCAACCAGTACCTTAACGTGATCAACCATTTGCTCTGAATCCCTAATTGCAACAACTACGAATCTCGCTATCGTGCGGTTAACTCAGCAGCTTGAGCGACAATGTCTAGTCCCACTAAATCACTGAATTCTCGTTGCAGTGCTCGTACCATTTCCCCATTCGCTCCAGCACCACAGACTTGCCCGTTGCATTCACAAACTGCCCAGACACTGGGTGATGTGCTGCACAACATGACCTCGTCTGCTTCCAGTAAATCAGCGGCACTAAAATCCGCGTATTGAAAATCTACTCCTAGTTGAGCTGCTAGATTCTCCAATACTGTTAAACTGATACCCGGTAGGATGTTTTCTTTTCGCGGCGAGACAAGACCCACATCTTTATTAAAGATCAACAAATTAGCCGTACTGGCCTCCGCGACGTTTCCATGTTGATCTAGCAACAACGCCCGCGCGTCAGATTGTTTAGAGCGAGCTTCTTGATCGGCTAAATAATAATGCATGCGACTGCGACACTTTAGATGTGAAGGCCAGCAGTTTTCAGGAACTTGACGGTGCGAACTCACTTGCAGCGAGACTCCGCTTGAGTACCAACTATGCATTTCAGCGAAAGGGAGAGCGGATGTATACACTAATACGGTTGGCTCGCTCGTGGCGGCACGACCGGGAGTAATAAGTACAGCCAATCCTAAGTCTGAGCCCATACCACACAATGCAATGTTGTGAGCAACAATGTCAACCGCCGCAGCCTGTACTCGCGGCAAAAGTTCCGCCGACGTAATGCCCAACGATTCAAGGCTCAATGCAAGCCGCGCAAAATGCTCATCGACTTGAAACAACTGACCGCCAAATGTGCGCAGCCGTTCGCTGATGGTCGTTCCCATGACAAAACCAATGTCATCTAATTCAATACGCAATTGACCCTGGGGAACAATGTCATCATTGAACCATGCAATTGGAGTCGGATTTGATCGGTCTGAATTCAACTGTCTTAAACTCACATCAAAATTGGGTAACAATATTTATTTAGGAAGTTTAACTGTTTCACGACTACAGGTGTAGGAGGAGCTAATTTGTGAGACCTATTATAACGATTAGGAAATCTATAAAAACTTGTTAATTGCCCCGTTTTTTTCAGCTTCGCTCAAATAGTGAGCTACCTTTACATGGCTACTATTTCTTACCACTATTTTTAAACGCGAATCGATGGAGATTTCAATATGAAACGGCTACTCACACTAGGCCTGTTTGCGGTTCTGGTACTCAGTACCGTGGGCTGCTGCCGACCCTTTAACAAACGACCATTACTACGAGGCGGTCTTTTTAACTGTGATCCCTGCCAGACTTCTTATGAAGGCGGAGTAATCATCAGTGACGATGCTGTACCCGTACCAGCGGACGCAAACGCTCAATAGGGTTCGCTTATTCTAATCAAATATTGGTTTTGCCCACACCCTTTTCGCAGACCAGCGTACCCCCAGACCATTTAAACCGGTTCTACAGAATTTCCACGCATAATTATTATTGATTTTCCAACGCGTGGAATCTGAGGCCGGTTTAATGCTGCGCGTAATAACCCGTACCGCGTAATCGGTATATTTTAACATTGCTGCGCAGCACTGGCGTCCTTTTACTGTAGAAGCGTTTGCCGAACCAACGCGCTAACCAACAATTTGCCGAAACTAACCATAGCGCATAATATTTTGGCAAAGGGGGCAATAGCAAAAACTATGAAATTCACTGGATGCAAAAGCAGCGAAAGTTCAATTAACCGCCGGCAGTTCAATGGCATCGCCACATCACTGGCATTGCTCGGTAGCACAACGGTCCGCGCCCAAGACGCCATCTCAGAATTTGCCCCCGTATATCAACTGGGGACTGTCAAACACTATAAGATCGGTCTAACTCTGAGGGCACCCAACGCCTATTGTGCCAACGTCTATTTCACAGCCAATGTGCCCGCAAATTGGCCCGGCGAGCAAACCGTCAAAGTTGCCAATGAACAATTCACGAGACACATAACTCAATACAAATATCGCGATGGGCTACACGGCCTCAAGCAAATGCTCGTCTTCATTCCTCAAGTTCCTGCTGGGCAAACCGCCATGGCACACGTCACCTTTGAAGTCATGAAAAACACCGTGCAATTACCCGCCAACGTCGACGGTCTAACAATCACCACAACATTGCCTCGTATCGTACGATATTTCCTAGGAGTCAGCCCGCTCATTGAATCGCGCAATGCTATCATTTTAAAAAAAGCAAATGAAATTACCCAAGACGCGACATCCGCTTGGAAACGAGTCGAACTTGTGTACGATTGGATTCGGGAAAATATCATGTACCAAGACGGCAAACGCAATAGCGCCTTGAGAACATTACAAGCGGGGTTCGGTGAAAAGGAATCACTGACAAGTTTGTTTGTCGCGATGTGTCGCAATTTGAAAATTCCCGCCAGAACAGTCTGGGTGCCAGATCACAACTACGCAGAGTTCTATCTACAAGCGCCCGATGGTACAGGCCATTGGTTTCCTTGTGAGCTTTCCGGTCGTCGATCATTTGGTGAATTAGCAGACAACAAACCAATGCTGTTGCGGGGTGACAATTTCCGCGTGCCCGAGAAACAGACGCCACAGCGTTATGTAGCAGAACATCTCAAAGCATCCGGCGGAGCGAAACCCCAAGTCCAATTTGTCCGCGAATATACACAGATCTAGATTCCGTGGATCCCAACTCCGAAACCTAGGCTCGTTATGAACCGAACAGTATTTCTACCGATGCTAACTCTAGCCGCTATGCTCTTGCTGCTCCACCCATTCTCAACTGGGCTGTCTGCTCAAATGGCGACATTTCCGCCCCGACCGACCCATCAACGGTCACTGGATAACATCGGTCTCGCAAATTCTCACAAACAACAGTGGGAAATCGGAATGACAATTAAGTCACCGGGGGTGTTGACCGGCGTGGTTGGTACAGTCACATTGCCACTCGATTGGCCTGAACAAAAGGTTACAATTATCAAGCAAGAGGTACCAGCGGGGATTAAAGTTCAGCCGAGAATCATTGGCAGTGACGTCAAGCAGATGTTGATCACGATCGCTCGCGTCAACCCGACCCAAGAGTTGCGAATTAGTTTTACCGTCGAGGTAGAGCGTTGGTCAATCACCACCCCGCAGCGAACTCACGAGTTAAAAATTCCGGCAGTGGTGGCTCCTGAGCTACGCAAGTATATGGGAATCAGTCCATCTATCGAGACAACAAATCCGTTAATAGTCAAAGCATCGACAGGCATTGGAACTACCGCAGAAAATGATTGGCAGCATGTCGAAATGATATACGACTGGGTGCGAAAGAACATCCGCTACGAGTTTGACAAAGAGCTACAAGGCGCGCTGACGGCGCTGCGTAGCGGCAAGGGAGATTGCGAGGAACTGACGAGTTTATTTATTGCGATTTGCCGCAACCAGGGGATCCCCGCACGTAGTGTATGGATTCCTGGACACTGTTATCCCGAGTTCTATTTAGTAGATCGCGCTGGCAACGGTTATTGGTTTCCCGCGCAAGTTGCTGGAACACGCAGTTTCGGATCTATGCCCGAACGACGCCCGGTGTTGCAAAAGGGTGACAACTTTCGCATTCCAGGAAACCCACGTCCCCAACGATACGTTGCCGAGACATTCAAAGCCACGCGTTATTCTCAACCACCAACCGTACAATTCTTCCGCCGCCAAGTCACCGCACCTACCGTCAAATCCGACGATCCCTTTGCCCCTGTGCTGAAATAAAATTCCAGACTTGGAATTTTACGTCGATCTGCACACCCGCTGCGAGACTGCCGATATCGCTTCGCGCTAATCGTTGGGTTTGATCCGCATCGTTTTGCCCAACTGCAAGCAGTGCGGTCTCAGCAAGGGCCTAGGAATAACGAACCGACAGTTTATGAGAAGATTCAGTGCATGTGAATTAGTCAAACGTGAAAAACGCTATTGGCAAGCTGAATTTTCACATAAGTGGTTTGCCATTCTTTGCGCCTTGATTTATTCGCATTACGCATCGATAGAGTTAGTACTATGTTTTAGCGATACCGGAGATTGGCTACCTATCGCTTCTCGTCGGCGTAGTCCACTTTTTTGGACTCTTCCGGGCATTTGGCGAGTCAAAGCACACACTCTACGACAAACTGTCCGCAACGGCCGTTGGGCAAACAATATAAACCTTCAAATAACTTAAGCTTAATTAACTAGCAACATGTCTCTAGGTGTGTTGTTAGTTTTCTAAAGCCGCATTCAATTTTGAGCGTCACGGCGAAGATTAATGTTCTGAGGCGTGTTCAAGCGGATGTACCATTGCATCCACAGGTTTTGGTCGTAACCAAAATTCACGCCTTCCGGAACTATCGCTAAAATCGCAGAATGCACCGAACGATTCGTCAGGTATTGCTCGACAACCTTTGGTTTGCCACCAAAATTCAGACCGCCCAATCCTGGTTGGTTCGGCGAGAAGTTCGCGTTAATATTATTACCACCACCTACCGTATAGGTATGCTTAGTACGCAGTGCTTTGATCAATGGCAATAACGCGTCCGCCATCGCTAACTCACCCAATGCATAGCCCCCGTTGTTTACCAATTGATTATCACTCGCATCTAACAACGAAATAAAGAAGAACATCGCGGAACGACTTTGCCACTTCCGTAGTTGACTCAGGCAACGTTGCCGCAAGACATCGTCGGGGTCCATTGAAATACACTTCAGCATCGCCTCGACCGGAACATTGCCTCCGATAGCAATCAACACTTCGAGGTACATAAACTTCATGTCTCGTGATAACTGCACTTGGTTAAGCCGCTCGGCCAAAGTCTTTGTCGCGCGATAATCTTTAATCGCTTTGATATTCGCGATCGCTTCGCCAGCCTTTGCCGGGTTATGCAAAATAGTAGATTCCCAACGCATAATCTTGTTGCGCCATTGAATCTCAGCATCTTCCACATCTTCATTAGCTTGTTTTACTGCCAGTTCTTGCTTGGTACGCCAACGACCTCCATCACGCACGAAACCCTGTTGTCGCATCAAGACGTCTTCTTTGCGCCAAAGTCCGTTAATCTTCACGAAACCAAGTTTCTCACGCACCGCGGCATTATCTGGGTCAAGACGCAGGACCTCTAGCAAATGGAAATCCCGTTGTTCAAAGAGATTCACTGAAGCACATTTACGGGCCATATCCAAATGGCCCGCAACTGTATTGGGCACCTTGGGTAACGATTCCTCGTATTGCTGTAACACCTGTGGTTTGCTAACAACCTTGCGTACCTGCTTTGCGGACAAAACAAGTTTCCCAATCGATGTCTCAATTTCATAAGTCGTCCGCGGGTCTTGGTCAGGATTAAGCAACTTACCTTCAATCGCACTACCGGTCGACAAGTGAAACGTTTCCGCAAAAACCATCACCGCGGCAAACTGACACAATAGAACTGTACAACAAAAGCTAATTCTTCTTGTCCTAATCTCCATGTACCAATGCCTCTATAAATCACTTACTTTTAGTTAGTGCTACTACCGATAAGTATAGAACTGTTTGGTTTTAATGGCAAAGTAATTCTGCGTGAACCAATGACAACTTATTCGTATTTATCGTCAAGCCAACGACCTTTCGTTGAAACTATTCACGATTACCCGAGGGAACTTCATTATGTATGGAAGCAAATGGATACGTGTCGGCTCACTTTTTGCGGCATTTGGTGTCACTTGTGGTGCTCTAGGGGCCCATGCCCTGAAAACACACCTCGCCACAGACACAATGTTTGATGTGCAAACTACACAAACAATTCTGGACAATTGGTCAACAGCAGTGCTGTATATCCTGGTCCATAGCATAGCCATCATCCTTACCGGACTTGTATCAGCAAACGTCTGCTCGAAACTCCTCACCTACGCCGGTAGTTTCTTTACCCTAGGTATCATCGGATTCAGTGGTGGACTATTAGTCTATAATGCTACGCTCGTAATCAGCGGAACCAAGTTGTTACCAATCGTCATCGCCGCCGTCCCATTAGGCGGAATTTCTTTCATCATTGGTTGGTGTTGCCTGGCCGCCTCACTTTGGACTAGCAATACATCTAACATCAAAACGAGAACCGCCCGACACCTATAACCTGCGGCAACTACACCCTTGCATAAAAAAACCCCGACCGAAGTCGAGGTCTGTTTCCAACAACCCATTTTAGCAAACCCAACTGGGATGTCGCCATAGATTGCGAGAGGCTTTGTTGCGGTTTATAGATCGTCGGCCGTGATACCAGTTTGACGTTTCTCTTCTTCCTCTTGGATAATAATCCGGGGAGTGACCATCATCATCAAACTTTCGGTATCGCGCCCGATACCGACGTTTTTGAACAAGCGACTGATGTACGGCAACTGAGCCAGCATCGGCACACCACGTTCAGATCGGCCTTCTGCAAGTCGCTTGATGCCGCCTAGCAAAACAGTACCTCCATCGGGAACACTAACCGTGGTTGAAACTGAAGTAAAGTTAAACGTTGGTAACTGTACCGTGGTACCACGCGAAGTTTGTGCTTGGTTATTACGGGTAACTGGATTTCCCGCGGCATCCAAAACCGTTTCACCGGTGCTCGTCGTCGTTTCACCGTCGAAGGTAAACTCTTCAACATTACCAATTCGGCTAAAGAAAGGCACCAATGTCAGTCGCACGAAACGACGATCTTCCGAGACAACAGCTTGCACGCTCATCGTTGTACCCTCACCAAGCACAACAATAATCGGTTGGTGTGCAACCGCAAAGTCACCCACAACTGGTGTGAGTCCTGTCACGAAAGGCCGTTGACTTAGATCGCTTACTGATGCTGTTTGACCATTAAACAAAGTCACTTTTGGTGCGGTCAGCACGTTACTTCGAGTATCACCTTGGGCTGCCTCGAGCAAGAAAAACACTTCAATGTCACTGAGAATTGCGAAACCAAACTGAGCAGCCGTTCCTGCGTCATACGCTCCAAATTGAGGTATCGCCGATGCATATGCGTCGTTCTGGTCAAACACTAAGTCCAAGTCAATGGTTGGGCCTTGACTATCCAAACCAAACATCGCAGATGGCCCACTGTCGTCTTGAATTTGACTTGGATCGACGTTGTCATCGATTTCAAAGTCGAAGTCGATCCCAATTCGTTCGAAAAAGTTGTCCGTCAAGGTAATCATGCGAACTTCGATCGTCACCTGCAAATCTTGCGATTTACGTAATTGTTCTAGCAAGTCACGAATATCTTCATGAACCTGCTGCGTTGCACTTACAACCAAACTTAGGTTGCCTGGGAATGGCTGAATCGTTCCCGAACCACCTTGATCGTCCCATGAAAGCGGTTCAATGGTTGATTTAATCAGGTTGATTAACGTGTCGAAGTCGGCTTGAGCCGCTCCACCCTGCCCACCAGCGGACATCGTTGGATTATTACCCAAGGAGCTAGCACCAGGCATAAGCCCGTCTAGCGGCATTTGCCCAAGAACAGATGAATTCTGAGATACAGCACCAGTGAGGTTTGCTGACGCGAAGTTCATTGGCATCTTCGCACCGCTGCTATTCATTCCATAGTTTTCGTTAGCAGCTCGAATTGCGGCAGGTAGCCCAACATTAAAGCCAGGCACAAAGTTTGGAATCCCAATGACAAGATCCGCAACATTATACACATTTTGGTAAACCTCGAGGTCCCTGGCTTGTTCGCTCGTAATCAACAATACTTCGTTGCGGATAACGTAACTCAATCGCAACTCGTCTAAGATTAAAGCCAACGCACTGCGGAATGACACCGGCTGAGACAGTGTAATCGAAACAGGAGTTTCACTCGTGATTCCCTCAGCACCAATGCCTTGAGCGTCAACGTGTACGTTAACACCCGTCATACGCGCCAATGTATCAATCACAACACTTAATGGTGTGTCAGTGAAATTGACGTCAACTGGCTGTGCCAAAGCCTGCTGAATTTTCAACCCTGCCGGCGATAGATTTGAACCCGTTCGTTCTAATAGTTTTCGACGAGATGCGGTTAACGATTCCCAGTTTTTCGCATCAAAGCGTAGAGGCAATCGAGTATCCATTGGCAATTTCGAACGATCCACATCTTCTAGTGCATCGAATGTCGCTTGTTCGTACAAGTCACCAAAGGATTGTTGATCAGCATGCCGGCGGATAAATTTACTCTTCCAGATCAAATTCTGCACAACCGCATCATTAGGGGCAATCGCTTTAGCCTTTTTTGCGATGACTTCAGCTTCCGCGTATCGCCGTTCGTCCAACAATGAATTAAAATCATCGACCAAAATTGATATCTGGTCGCGGTTTTCCAGAACATCAGCCTGACCTTGCTTAACGCGTGCCCGCGTTGCTTGATTTTTTTCATCTAGCTCAATATCCGACAGATTCGCTGTCAAATACTGCTCCAAGCTCGTAACACTGCGGTCAACAATCGCTAGCAGACGCCCTTTGTTGGCTTGGTCCAACTCAGCGGTTTCTACTTTATTTCGCAATGCCAACAGGTTCTCCATCGCACCGCGCGGATTGTCTGCAGTCATATCTTCAGCGATCTTCTGTTCCGCCATAATTTCACTAAACAACTTCTGACGCAACAATTGCTGGGTTGCATCAATCCGGTTTAGCGGATTCGCTGCATCCAAGACACCACTGTCTCGATTCACACCAACTGAAATCAAACGAATCTTTTCTTGTATGTCTCGCCGCAGAACCGGATCAACGTTGGCCTGATACCTCCAGGCCTCTTGGAATTTAGCTAAGGCTAGCGGTCGATCCTGTGCTTGTAACGCTGCAATACCTTGTTGATACAAACCGCGTGCTTGAGCTGAAACCTGTTCATTACCACCGAATTGAGCAGGAGTTGAATTCGAAGCAACCGCTACTTGACTCGGGTTCTGAGCAGGGCGATATATACTTGGCCGAATAACACCAACGCCAGGTTGACCTGAAACGACTTGTGCTGCTATAGCAGGTGTCATTTTATCTAAACGTAATCGCACTTGCCAAGTCCGCAATTCGCTACCGACAAAAGCACTATCAGGAACTCGCAAACCTTCCGCTCGAACCAACGCTTGCTGAGCCGCCGATAAATCACCACGGTCCATTGCAACTTGGCTAACGCTCAACAACTGCAATACTTGTTGTTTGGCATCCGAAATCGCAACATTGGCGACCGCTGTCCGTGGTCGAATTATCAATTGATTTTGAGGAACACCAGCCTGCTGTAATTCTGCCGCCAACTGATTTGGACCGAATTCATTATTACCAAAAGGTACTCCAAAGCTAGCAGCATGATGGTACCAACCCACAGCAGACTTAATATCGCCTACTCGTATCGCATTGCGAGCTTGGCTTAAAGCAGTCACCGCTTGCGATTTAGCCTGTTGTGCATTCAGCCGCGGTGCTGCTTGATTTTGATCTACTTGCGAAACGTCGCCAACACTGACTTGTGCGGGTTGCTGCTGAGCTGCCACTTGCATTGCTGCTCGTACTTTCTGCGGTGTATCCTCAAACCGCACAGTCAACGCATCGTATTGTGGATTCAACCGCTCAGCTTTAGTTACATAATCGCTGGCCAATGCATAATCGCTTTGTTGCATTGCTTGCCTTGCTAGCTTGAGCCATTGTGCGGCTTCAGCACGAATTGCTTTACTCTCAGTTACCGTGGCCTGCCCTTTCACAACGGTCTGTTGCGTGAGGCCCACAAAACATAGATTCACAGCTAGGGCTGCGATCAGAATTCGATATACCGGTTTCAATGCAAAACTCCTGTTGCCGTTTAGTAAATATTGAGAAGAATTATTTTTCATTTTTTTCCCGTGAGGGTCACTTTTATTTGCGAACTGCTTCAACATGGATTAACCACCATTTTGCCAAGCTGACTGACTAAAAACTAAAAACTAACGTTTTAACCTACAAAAGTGCGACCCCCAGTCACTTTTAACAATAAATTTTCTCACAATTTACTCCGCAAGAATTTCCTTTGTGGGCTGTAATTAATGTTGTTTGGCATATGGGTCAAGGCCACTTTCACAACAACACCGAAAAGTTTTGGTGAACATGTCCATCCTGGTCGATTTATTAGCTAATCCAAGTTATCAATCAGCGCCTATAATTACCCATAGCGACACCGCAACTGCTTTTCTTAAACTCGCAGCAAATCATCACGCAGGGAAATACAAGCTTGCAATCCAAACCTCACAAATCGAACTACGCCTGGATCTATTCGGTGATCCTCCATGTCGTTTTGTTTGTAGCGATCGCTCTATTGTGGGCGCAAAGCAGTCCCACAGGAATCGTCGCCAGTGAGTCAGCGCGTAAAGTTGGGATCGTCATTGCCCAAAACCCCAATGCGAGTACAACAGAGTATTTTCAAGAATCCGATCTGCCCGCGACAACCGACGATCAACAAAACAACCAAGAAGCCGACAACGTTGGGGGCAGCGCAGCGGCACCCAATGCGTTACCCGACCTAGAACTACCTGACATTGACCTCCCTGGCATGGCAAAGTTAAACGCTCCGGTTGCATTTGGATCGATCGAAAACGCGTTGTCACCAAGCCAGCTTGCGGGCGGCGTTAAAGGCGAGCACCCGTCAGATGCTGCCATCGCCGCCGCACAGGCACGCTTACCGCAAGTCTCAGGTCCTAGTGGGCCAAGCCTGCAGGTCTCATTGTTTGGCAGTGCACCGGCTGTGGGGCACAAGTTTGTTTTTGTCATCGACCGCAGCAAGAGCATGGGCGGGCAAGGACTCAATGCCATGGCGGCCGCTCAGCAACAACTAGCATCCACACTGCAGAGTTTCAATGAACAATACCACCATTTTAATATTATTGCCTATCATCACCGCCCAACGTACTTCAAAAAAGGAAACGTCCTTGCCAAATCAACACCTGAAATACTCCAAACCATATCACCGTTTTTTAATGGTTTGGCCGCTTTCGGTGGTACCGATCACGAGATGGGATTACTTGCCGCACTGCGTTTTAAGCCCGATGCAATATTCCTGCTTACCGATGGCGGCGATCCAGGACTAAACCGCGCACAAATAGGCGACCTCACCCGACACTGCGGATCGCGAACTACCGTACATGCAATTCAATTTGGTTTTGGACCACTCCAAGATGAAACAAATTTTATGATTAAGATCGCTGCAGCAACGGGTGGAAATTTCCACTATGTAAACATGAGAGAGTACAAAGACACCCAATAGAATACAGGCAGCACTACTACGAAACACAAACTCCAACCTTAACCAAACGGAGCTTTGACATGGCCGCACTTACTCAATTTGTCGCCTTGCTTTTATCAAGTTTTGGTGGAACAACCGCCGAAGTAACAATCACCGACTCAGTCGACTTGATTGAGGTCAACCATCATTTCGATGAGCACGGGCGTCTTGTCATGGAACAAGTTGTTTTCTATAAGTGGTGTCCGCGCAAGAGTCGCTACCGAGTTTGTGACTGGCGACCACTGAAGTCACTGCAACAAATTCCTCGCAAAGACTTTCGCCGTAACATTTATGAAGCGAACTGGAAAGATGGACGACATTTTCGTCACGTAACGGCACCTCAGTTTCGCGAAACGTGGACCGCCTACGATCCGGAACTTACCGACTCACTGATAGCGCCCAAGCAATACCGACAAGTCCTCGCTAAACCAACCATAAACACACGCTAACGGCGGTGCCGAGGATTTCGCCTGCTGGAGTTTATCCGCCGCACAGACGCCTACCGTCAAAAAGCCGGTTTATGTCAAATGTGATTGAACGTGGGCGTAACGCATCACGTACTCAATCGCCTTAACCATTTGGTCACGTTGCACCTGATGCACATCAATTGCGTCGCCGACATGGCGTAACATGGTTAACGTCAGACGACCGCCAAGATGCTGCCTGAATTCTTCCAGCCCACAAAACAACGTATCCACGTCCGTCAATGACCCATCGGTCAAAGTGAACCCGAGATCCGTCAAACATTTGAGAACCTTTTCCGGTACGGTGGAATCTAACCCGTGTGCTAACGAAGAATAAACGGTATCGATGGCCACGCCAATGGCAACTGCCTCTCCATGACGCAAGGCAAACCCACTCATGACTTCCATTTTATGCGCCGACCAATGTCCGTAATCTAAGGGGCGCGCCTCCAAAGCTTCATATGGGTCGCCTCCCTGGGTTATATGGTCTAAGTGCATCTTTGCTGATTCTTTGATGACCGGCAAAGCGACTTCCATATTACGCTCGCGGATTTTGACCGCGCCGTTGCAAATCTTTTCAAACTGTGCTGGATCCTTAAGCAACGAAACTTTCACGGCTTCCGAAAACCCACTGATGAAGTCTCGATTGGATAACGTCGTCAACAACTCAGCATCATTGATCACAGCCCACGGCACAGCGAACGCTCCCATCCAATTTTTCTTTTGGAACAAGTTCGTACCGTTTTTCACGCCGACGCCCGAATCCCCTTGAGCCAACGTCGTCGTCGGCAATCGCACCAATCGCAACCCCCGATGCGCGATCGCTGTGGCGAACCCTACCGCATCTAACACGGCGCCGCCACCAATAGCAATCACATAACTGCGGCGGTCCAAATCCCCGGCATTGAACACTTTCAACATGCGTTCAATGACATGCACGTCGTTCTTAACGTCTTCTCCACCCGGTACGAGTTGAACACTGCCTACACGTTTAATACGGTCGGCGTTACTATCGATGAAGCGATTTATTTTGTCGAGTAAATCCGGTGTAGCGTCAACCACGTGCTGATCAACCCAAAATTGCACACGGACTGCTTGATCCTCAGACGATTCTAATACTGCGGCCAAAACGTCACGATCTTGCCCAAAGACATCCGTGGTAAATCGCAAACGATGGGTCTGCGGCACGACGAATTCAACATCAATTTGATCGGACACCACGGTTATTTCTCGCTATTCGTAGAGGTTTTTCTCTATGGATCTTTGGCTTATTATACCGCACCCACCTACGCATCTTGAAGGCGGCAAATCTTTAGTTTCCCCATTTTTCTAGGACGTCACACCTATGATGATTCGGGGAGATAGCAGAGTTATTGATCAATCTGTCGGTAACACCCTTACCGCAATGTGTGATGGCCATGCTGGTGGCGAAGATCATTAACGTATTGTAAAGCAGTTGGGTCTAATTTGAAAAACTTCACCAATTGAGACTTGGAGCAACCAACAAGGTCGCTAAAACCCTGCAAATCCCCCTGCTCCTGCACAATGTAATCAAGCGCCTCACTCAACATCGCCGGAAAATCGTTGTGGTGTTTACTGATCGTGATCCGTTGGGCCTGCACACGCTCGTTCCAACATGCGCTGAGGTTGGACACCGCACCGCATCGCACCTCGAGAGCCAATCGTAAACGCAATCGAAACATCGCCTGTTTTCGATTCTCCTCCTGTACACGCCGCTCACTCGCCATTGCTGAAACGCCTGTCGGAACATGAGTGTACACTACAGCCGTTTCAACTTTATTACGATGCTGTCCTCCTGGCCCGCTGCGACGTTGCCTGCGTGATTTACATTGACTTAGCAAATCTTCCAGCGGCAGCGTAGCGGGGTGTGGTCCTTTAATTTCATGCATTTATCAATCTCGATCTACTGAGCCCAGCAACCGCAGAGCATTCAACACGACCAACAGCGTCGCCCCCGTATCGGCAATTACAGCTAACCACAAGTAAGCGTGCCCAAACACCGCCAATCCTAAAACGACTATTTTTAACGCCAAGGCGAACAGTATGTTGTTGCGTATAGTTCGTTTCATTCTCCTAGAGTAGCGAATCAACCAAGGCACTCTTGTTATATCATTTCTCATCAGTGCGATATCCGCAGATTCTAAGACAACATCCACTCCCAACGCCCCCATGGCAATTCCGACCTGAGCTCGAGCCAGCGCGGGCGTGTCGTTGATCCCATCACCGACCACTGCCACATTATGTCCTTCGCTCAACTCGACAACCAGCTCCATTTTTTGAGCGGGCATTAACGCTCCGTGCCGCTGAGTCACTCCAAGCTGATCACCAATACAATCAACCGTCGGTTGTTCGTCACCACTTAGAATCACGATCTGCCGTACTCCTAAAGCTTCTAATTCTTCTATCGCACCAACTGCGCCTGCTTTCAGGGGATCCGAAATTGCAATCATTCCCAACAACGTTGTCCCCTGCCCTACTACGACAGTTGTCAAACCTACCGTGTCGGTTTCATCTACCGACGGGTTAACCAAGTCACTTTGACCCAACAGTTGTTGTGCCCACCGCAGACTTCCAATCCACATCGCGGTGCCATTGACCGTTCCCTGGACACCACACCCAATCACCGATTCAGAATGCTCTATCGACAACGGGGTGATTCCCTGGGCTTTCGCATACGCCACGATTGCCTTACCCAATGGATGTAAACTCTGCGATTCTAACGCCGCGGCATACCCCAGCAATTCTTCTTGGCTTACATCACTAGCGGTCCAAACATCCTCACATCGTGGACTTCCCTCAGTTAACGTCCCCGTCTTGTCCAAGCAAACCGCGTCGATCGAGGCCATCGCTTCCAAAAACTGACCGCCACGAACGATAACACCACGTCGCATACACTCAGTCATTGCCACAACCACTGCGACTGGCGTCGAAATCACCAAGGCACAAGGACACGCAACGACTAATACGACCAGAGAAATCTTGAACCACTCATCAAACGGCTCACCAAAAATTAACCGGGGAATCACCATCAAACTCAAAGCAATCAACATGACCACCGGTGTGTAATAGAATGAGAACTTATCAACCCAGCGTTGTATTGGTGCTTGCTTTGACCTCGCTTGACTCACCATGCTCATCGTTCGCGAGAAAGTCGAATCGTTGACGCGCCGCGTCGTGCGGATTTGAATAGTACTTTCAATATTTGTCGTTCCGGCAAACACGCTGTCACCCACTCGCCGTGTAACCGGTAACGACTCTCCGGTCAACGATGCTTCGTTGATATATGTTTCCCCACTGGCAACCTCCCCATCGAGCGGAATCATTTCGCCGGCCCAGATTTCAATCAACGTTCCAATTTCAACCTGCTCGACTACGACCTCAACCGCTTGGGCATGTCCCGATTCCAAACATCTCGCTATCAAAGGCGATTGCAATACGTGTGTCCGCATCGCAACCAAAGCTCGATTCATACTCCATTGTTCGAGCCCATTAGAAACGGCGAACAGAAAAACAACCATCGTAGCCTCAAACCACTCACCTAACACCAACGCACCAATTACCGCCACGAACATCAACAAATTCATGTCAGGGCAACCACGCACAATTGCCCGCCACGATTTGGGTAGAATCCAAATCAGACCCAAGGCGATGCTCAGACCGTAAAATACCTGAGTAAAGGGAGTGACATCTTCAGTGATCCAATCGATGTATCCCTTGTGAGGAATAAACGCCATCGCGTGAAAAACTATGCCTGCTAGCAGTGTTAATCCTGATAACCATGTGGTCGCGGTGCGGATAATGTCTTTTCGTGTGCGGACGATAGCTTCGTGTCGCACTTCCCGCCAAGGATTGGCTGTCATTCCAATCGCATCGAGTCGCCGAATCAGCCCCTTGATCGACAATATCGTATCATCGTGTTGAACATTCAATCGGCGACTAAAAACATCAAATTCCAGCCCACCTATACCGGCAGATCCCTCAAGTTCTCTGCGTATCAACAGCACTTCTTCGGGGCAGCACAATTCGGTAATGCGTAAACTGATCCACTTCATTTAGCGATTGTTCCTGCGAATAACGACTCTCCAAACTTTTTTAACATTGCTTTTGCGCCGGCAGTACCGTTATCGGTAACACCTAAACAACTAAATATGTTTTTGCAAACGCGTTACTAGCTATTTAAAAACTCCTGGCAATCCACTCTAAAAAAACATGGCGTACACATGGTCGTTAGATAACCATTACTGCCAGACAGCTTGGCCCTCGCCCGCCTGAATCGAACCGATCACCCAACTCTTCAAATCACTGTCTTTCAACATTTTTTGAATTTTGCCAGCGTAATAGGGGCTCACTACCAACACCAAACCACAACCCCGATTGAACACGCGATCCATCTCGTCTTCTTCAATCTCACCTAAATCACGAATCCAATCAAATACAGGTAAGACATCCCAACTGTCCCGCTTGATCGTCGCCGTAATATTATCAGGCAATATCCGTTCAAGGTTCTCTAACAAGCCGCCTCCAGTAATATGGGCTATACCATGTACCACATTTTTGACTTTATAGTGGGTCAGGATCTTCTGCAAAGCACGCGCGTAGATCTTTGTGGGACGCTGCAGAACTTCACCAACCGTCATTCCCAGTGATTCCACATGATCATCGATAGCTAACCCGGCAATTTCAAAAACGACTTTTCGTACAAGACTAAAGCCATTTGAGTGTACGCCATTGGACTCCACACCGATAACGACGTCATCCGCAGCAATTGCTTTACCGTCAATCAATTGGTCTTTTTCAACAATGCCAACACAGAAACCTGCTAAGTCATAATCGCCGGCTTGATACAGATCGGGCATAATCGCTGTTTCACCTGCCAATAATGCACAATCTGCATCAACACAACCGTCACTAATCCCTTGCACAATCTGTTCAAGTTGACCTGGATCGTCATGGCTCATCGCCACGTAATCGAGAAAGAACAATGGTTCGGCACCACAACAGATAATGTCGTTGACACACATTGCCACAAGATCAACGCCAACCGTGTCATGCTTGCCGGTCATTTGAGCCAATTTTAGTTTCGTACCCACACCGTCCGTGCCTGAAACAAGCACAGGGTTTTTGTACGATCGAGCAAACAGGCCGTTGTTAAAATCAACCTGAAACAATCCAGCAAAGCCGCCATCGAGCCGCATGACTCGAGGTGAATAGGTGCGCTGCATCAATTTTGGCAAGCGGGCCATCGACTCTGCATAAACCTCGAGATCAACTCCCGCGTCCTTGTAGGTGGCTTTCGCCATGTACTGAGTTCCTTGAATTGCTCGTTTCATTTTAATGAATATCGAAACGTCATTCTAACAACTCTTTGAATCGCGTGGGAGGAGACAGAGCTAGGAGATTGGTATATTACCTATCGAATTTTTGCAGCGGTGCAAATTCGTGGTTAAAAACCTCAAAAACGAATTTTGCATTCCCGAATCGAATAGGGGATTCTATCGCTGTGCGGAATACACTGAAACGGCATTGTCGTCGACGAATTGCTTACTGCCGACAGCTGTTGACGCGTTACTCGCAGCATCACGCGCCACCGGAATATCCTTGAGAATCTCTAATATGCCTGCCGTGGTATAAGCCGCGACGAGTGTTCTCGGGTTCTCGCGATCATTTGGAAAATAAAATGCAATGATCGGCAATTGTTTGCCTGTCTTTAACTTCACAATCTCTGTTTCAATTTGTTTCCCAATAACCGTGTCAAGCTTGGTCCAATCGGCAACCATTTGAACGACTCCCCGCTCATGTAACGCAGTCTGCACAGTGTCGGTCTTGAGCACTGCTTTTTCAAGTGTCTTACAAGTAAGGCACCAGTCCGCTGTAAAGTCGACCATCACATATCGCCCTGAATCCAAGAGTGTTTCCAGCCTCTGAGATGTATATATATTGTCTCCCTCTTCGTCGATCATCAACTTGCCATCACCTTCCAACGAAGCAATCTCCTGTTTGATTCGTGACTGAAACTGCTCTTCCATGTAATCTCCAAACAGTGTGAAACAAAACCATCCGGCGACAGCAGCAAAGGCTAATGCTGACGTGCGACTGCGCAACTTCGCCGCGGAAGTTGCTGTAAACGGAATGCGCCCTAACCACCAGCAAGCCGCCCACAAAGCAAACAGAAAGGCCAGCGTTGGAACAACTAATCCAAAACTGATGTAAGTCATGATGAAAACAACCGTTCCCAACAATATGTATCCCATTAGTTCCTTAAACGTTTCCATCCAGGCACCTGGCTTCGGCAGGAAATTGATTAACGCGGGAAAGGCACCAATCACGATATAGGGAAACGCCATGCCCAAGCCCAGAGCAACAAATACTGCATAGACGTTGATCATGCCACTAGCACCGGGGTTTTCGGCCATTTGTTTAGCACAATAAGTAAGCGCGATCCCCAAACCAGGACCACTACAAGGAATGGCTAACAGTGTCGTAATAATTCCTTTGGTGTAGGCGGCCAGCGGGCCTTCTTTTTCTGATTTTTCAGCGATCTTGCCAGATCCCACAAATCCTGGAATCGGGATTTCCCAGACACCGATGAAACTCAAGGCCATCGCGAAAATAACAGCGACCATGACTATGTTGAAACTATCATTCTGATTTTGTTGCCCCCAACCGAGCCCCACGAATAAAGCTAAGGTCGCAAACACTACGAAGACGCTCATCAGGCCCAGCGCGTACCACAGGTTCAGCGTGAAAACGCGGCGCCGTGATTCACCTGCTTGTTGCACAAATGACATCACCTTTAATCCGATCACGGGCAGTACACAAGGCATGAAGTTCAAAATAAAACCACCGAGCAATGCAAACGCTAAGACTCCTGCTAATGACCGCTGTGTTGTTGGTGGTGGTGTCCCCGCAACCGCTACTGTAGGACTAGTCGACTCGCCATTCGTTTGGAGCGCGTCGGGCGGATCGACCGCAGCGATTTTTGGCTGAGTGCTCATGAACGACTGAAAAACGTCGCCCAGTGAACTGTCTAATTCGGCAACGATCCGCAGATTTTGTGGAGTACACGTGCCGAGGTCATCAGTACACGCTAGTCCATCAAGGGCAACAACCACTTCTAACTGTTCACCTGCCGCTCGTGACGATTTGTCCACTTGAATTGGAATCCACCAATTCATCGTTCCCTTGATCTCCTCAACATCTAAATCATCGTAAACGTCGTAATGATGTATTTCGGGTTTCTTGTCACCACGAACTGCGCCAGCAACTTCAACTCCTTCATTGCCGCTCACAATGAGTCGCGTTGGTAACGGGCCACCGGGCTTCTGCCCCAATGAATAAATGTGATGCCCATCCACGACAGTAACTGTAAATCGAATTTGTCCTGCGCCAGATTTTGAATCAACGAAATAAGTCGCACTGCCGCTAACTAGCGGGCCGGCGGGAGCACCAAACCCATCGCCTAATCCACCAAACGCTCCTACCGGCGGTGGATCACCAATTAATTCGCCAATTGATTTTATCTCGTCTGGATGATCCTCAACATCATCTACAGCAGGTTCAGGGTCTGTAGTTTTAATCTCCCCCGCATACGCCGCTGTCAGACTGAGCTCCGCCGGTTGACAAATACCTAGGTCATCCGTACAGGCTAATCCGCTGTAGCTCACATTTAATTTCAATTCCGCGGGGTTTTCCACAGCAGCAGCAAACTGCAATGAAGCCTTCCACGCCACGGATCTTTTATGCTCTTCAACAACTAAATCAGGAAACACATCATAGTCATGCAGTTCAGGAGGTTCGGTGGGGCTGACTGCACCAAGTTGCACATTGATGCTATTCTTGCCGAGTTTGATTTTGCTGGGTATCGGACCGCCAGGCTTTTGAGTTACCGAATACACATGAAAACCGTCAGTAATCTTTAACTGCACGGTCAATTGACCTTCGGTTTTTGAGTCTGCGAGCATTTTGAAACTCGCCGTCCCCGTGACAATAGGTTTGTCAGTATCGGGAGTGCCAAACTGAGCCAGCGCGACATCCGTTGCAACAGCTACTGATACCAGCAGTGCAATCAGCATCATTGCAAATCGCTGCAAGCTATTTCCTTTAATATTCAATCTTCCGCTCCTAATTGTCATTTGCTAACCAACATTGCGATATCCACCGACGAGCAGTGAAACGTCCATTCTAATAGAACCATCTGATAAACCATGCTATCGCTGCAGAGAATTGTCCATTATTGCCTTGTTAAATTGCAGCGTCACACCGCCGTACAAGTCGCTGCAATCGCTGTCGAACCGAATCATTGTCCAAGAACATTCGCTGCTCCAGCTCAAGCCAGATCAACCATTGTATGCCCGCCAATATTACGTACCCACGATCATAAAGTTCGATTAGGCTAAGATCCAGTTCATTTAGCTCCCTAAACTCGCCGTAATAGCTAATTCCGCGTCGTAATGCTTCAGACGAATAATCGGCATAACTTCCAAACAGGCGAGCGATATCGAGGCAGGGACTCTCTAGCTTCATCGCTCCGAAATCGACTATTCCACTTACTTCATCGTTGTTAAACAAAACATGGTCGGACCAAATATCGCCAAAAATTGGGATTTGCAACACGGGCACAGTGCGCACCAATTCTAATTGCTGTCGCAGTGCATGTGCGTGACATCGAAATTGGTCTAGAAGCATCTTCTTGACACCACTGTCGATAACGCCCGATACGTCTTGAGTCCCTTGCAACTGCTCGAATTGCGTCGCCCACAAACGATCAATCATCTTACAGCGAAAATCAACTGCCGGTGACATTCGCTGTTGCTGAGACAAAGAACTTGTCGCATTGTGAAATTCAGCGAGCGCCTTCGCAGCCGCTCGCAATTGGTCATCATTGATTTCTGTTTCCACTATTGGTTCGCCTGGCATCCACCGGGACAACTCCCAATGAGCATTATCCGCGCGGCACATGGATTCTCCGTGAACGGTTTGAATCGGGAACGCTAACGGTAAATCCGTGTACCGTCGAACATGCTCTAGTGTCGGGTAGATCACATTAGCTTGAGAGCGAGTCGGCTTGTTGTTTGGCCAACGTCGCAAGCAATACTCAATCGCCCCGACAGTGATCTTCCAAAATTCCGCGCCACTAAAGCCACCGGCGGCGCCCAGTGTTTCCATCTCCTGATTATTCGGGCTAGACGATGCATGCCCGATATCATAATTTTGCAGAACTCGTATAATTGAATCAGACATTAAGTAGAACCAGCCGGTAAAGCATCGAACCAAATGAAGTTAGTAGTTGCCATTATACAACCGACACGGCTAGCAGCAGTGCAAGCAGCGCTAGAAAAAGCGGGCATATCCCGCATGACCGTTTGTGATGCCCACGGGTTTGCTCGGCAACGCGGACAAACTGCGACGTTCCGCGGGATGGAGTACAAAACGCACCTACTGCGCAAAATAACGTTAGAAATTGCTGTTAACGACGATTTTGTTGAACGTACGATCGATACGATATGCAAGGCAGCCAAAACGGGGCAAGAAGGCAATATTGGCGATGGAAAAATCTTCGTGCTGCCACTCGGCGAAGCCCATGATTTAGGCGCCGCCATTTCCGGTCCCGCAGCACTATAAGCCTCGCTAACGCTCATAACCATTCACTGCGTGGGCGTTCAATCTCGGCTAAATAAACCAGACAGCATTTCATTGAATTGCCCATTACTGACAACTTGATCAAATCCAGCTTCACTCGCAGCATCCAGCTTCGCGAGATGAACATGCGATCCAAATGCCATGGTATGAGGTTCGCGGTCCGAAGATTCGACGACTTCCATTACATGCCGCGGAATAAATACCGCACAAGATAGATCAAGAATAACTCGTTCAACATCGATATATTGCAGCGCCTCGGGTAATTGATCCAACTGCAACACTGTTTGCAGCGATACACTTTGCATCAAGGCAGCATGTGCCACTCGCGAACCAAACATCAAATCATCCGACAGAAAAAGTACTTGCGCCATCGATTAGTCAGTCCCTTCAGCGGTTGCAGGCGTTGGAGGACTATCAGTTTTCTCGGTTTTCTCGGTTTTCTCCTGCAACAAATCTTCCAAACCATATTTGGTTTTTTCATCCACTACGAAAACTTCGTCAATTTCAGTTTGATCGACAAATCGTCGCAGCAGCAAATAGACGCCAGCGGATGCACAAAAGAAGAAACTAACGCAAAATACATCCGCAACAACATGTCCAATCCAGTGGATGCCGCCAATTATATTAACACCCAACGCATAAGTGCCCGCGGGACTGTCGTTATCCATCGCGCCTGTCTTGATAAATTGCTGGACATCGTCCATCGTACTACCACCGGTTATACCGGCGACCGCAAACACGATCTGTTCGACCAAAACTGCGAAACTCTGAACAAGTACAACTCCCGGGACCCAGATCGCACAAATGACCAATGCAAAGCCTAAGTATTGCAACGGCGCTTGGAAAGTGTAAGCAAAACTACGACTTGTCGCTTCGTATACATCTCCAGATTCTTCCGCACTGATCGTGGGCCACATCAACGGCCAGCCAAAAAACAGGCCCGTCAGTAACACAGCAATCGCAATACCCGCAATGACTACCAACACCCACAACAAACCGGCCAACACAACGCCTATATCAAAGTTCAACAGAGCGCTGATTCCCAAAATCGGCAATGACAAGACAGCACAGGCGACAATTACAAATAAGGGGGACATTAAGTAGGAGACATATTTGCCACGCACAAAACAAAACGCTTCCTTCAATCCAATTCGTTCCCCGCGACCAATTTGCATTACGGCGATTCGCGTGATCGCGCCACCAACGAAAGACCACACCAAAAGCAGCCAAAACACATTTACGACACAAATGGCCCATGCGTCTTTACCCTGAATCAAGCCATTGGCCAAATGCTCTTTACGGACGTAATCACAAACCTGCCGACCCACCCACGCTGGTCCATTGCCGTTTTCTATTGCATCCCAGAAATATTTCGCTTCATCCTCTGCATTTTCCGATCTTGTCAAATCAACAGGCAGAACTTCAACTGGGACACTATCCGCCGGTGCAAACACAGATTGTGACAACTGCCACCCAGCTTGGGTCAAGCAAACGCCCAGCGTTGCTAGCAACAAAACAGAGACGCTGATAGCGACACGAAAACAGCGAGTGAGCACGGATGCGGGAAACACTTGCCGCCAGTCAATTCCTTTGACTACTTCATATTGCTGTGCCATATTACATTCCTTGCTACTGTTTAATCAAACCGAGAATCTATTCAAGTAAGGGCCTAACGTGAGAAACTCACGCATCACTCTACCTCCTCTTGAACGTCTTGCAAATCATGCAGTGGTTCTTCTTCGGTCGGTTCGACAGGTAAACCATATTCTTCATTCAACCACCGCCCCAAATCAATTTGGCGGCAACGATTTGAACAAAATGGCGCTGCCGGTGACTTTTGCGTATCAAATTCTTTTTGACAGGTCCCACATTCAATTACCGCCATCATTTACTCCGTACTTGTCTGCAGCCCACTTCAGGATACGTATTCTACTGTTTTTTGATAAAAAAAATCCACGCTAACTCTCCAAACTCAAATCCAATCCACTCAAAGTCTCATTATGATTTTGAACTACCGGAGGAACTACCGGAGGAACTGTCTGAGGAACTCGACTTGCTATCCGACTTTTTGCTAGATTTCTTACTCGAGCTAGTGTCCGATTTTGACTTTGTTTCCGCAGAACTTGCTTTTTTGGCATCGCTTTTATACGAATCGCTGCGGTAGTCCGTTTCGTAAAAACCCGAACCTTTAAACAATATCGCCGCACCTGTTCCAAACAACCGCCGCAATTTCAACTTCTTGCACTCTGGGCATTTACGTTTGATCGGGTCATTGATACCTTGAAACAGTTCGAACAAGTGCCCACAGGCGTCACATTCATAATCATAGGTTGGCATAGTATATTTCTCTCTAAAACACCGGGCACGGTCACCAATAAATCTATTCGTCTGACGCCGTTTCATCCACTACTGGTCCACTGGAAACAACAACTTGACTCGGACGAATTAACCGATCATGCATTTGATATCCCTGTTGTACCACCGTCATTATCACATTCGCATCAAATTGATCACTGGGTTGCATACTAATCGCCTCGTGCAACGTCACATCAAACACGACACCGGCAGCGGCCTCGATTACACGGCACTGGTACTTTTCAAGAACGGTCATAAAACTCTGAACAACAATCTCAACTCCGCCAGTAAAAGCCTCTACATCACCACCACTTTGACTCGCTTCTAACGTTCGATGTAAATCGTCAATCACGCTCAACATTTCTGAAATCACGGGTACTGCTGCATATTTCATTTGTTGCTGCATATCTCGCTGCGATCGTTTTCGCAAGTTATCAATTTCAGCTAACAATCGCATGTTATTGTCACACTCTTGCGCCAACTGTTGCTCAACAGTCAACTCTTCAACTATTTCTTCTGCCTGTTCTTCGATGTCTTCTTGCACAGACTCCGCTTCCGACTCTGCGGCAAGCGCATCAACAACATCTTCGATGACATCATCGAACTGCGAATCACTTGCACTTGGGATTTCATTTTCTTCAAATTCTTGGTTGATCATGTCATTTGCCTCAATCTATTGGCGCACTCAATTAGTCGATTATTGAGAATCGGATGTAGTAAATAAATCTTTTAGTTGGTCCAGCCAACCTTTGCGTTGCGGAGCAACCTCCGTTTGTTCCATTTCAGCTAAGTCCCGCAACAACAGTTGTTGTTGGTCGCTGATTTTTTCCGGCACTTCAATATAGGTTTGCACCAACAAATCGCCTGGTCGCCCAGAACGGACATGCGGTACTCCATGTCCCCGTAACCGAAATGTCTCGCCGGAGGGAGTGCCTGCAGGAATCGTCAATATTTCACGCCCTGTCAGCGTAGGCACTTCGACCTCAGCGCCTAACACGGATTGCGCATACGTTACTGGCAGACGAACGATAAGATGTTCATCATGGCGCTGAAACACTTGATGCGGGCGGACCTCGATGAAGCAATAGCAATCCCCATTGGGTCCGCCATCGGGACTCGTTTCGCCCTGTCCAGTCATCCGCACGCGAATCCCATCATCAACTCCCGCCGGAATGCTTATCGTTATTTCACTTGTTTGCGGCAGAACACCCTGCCCGCGACATTCCTCACAGGCAGCAGAAATCACGTTGCCTTGTCCTTGGCAAGCTGGGCATGTAGTCTGCACTCGAAGAATACCGGCCGATTTAATTACTTGCCCTATTCCATCACACCGCACACAGACCTCTGGCTCTGCTCCAGGAGCTCCGCCAGACCCTTCGCAACTATCACAAATCTCATTGCGAACAACTTCCAATGTTTGCTCACAACCCGTGGCAGCTTCCTCGAGATCAAGCGTCACGTCACAGCGAATATCACCACCTCGCCGCACGCGATTTTGTCTACGTCCGCCGCCAAAAATACCATCGAAAATACCGCCGCCGCCACCAAATAAATCACCGAAAGCTTCAAAAATATCTTCTACGCTCGATGCCGCCCCACCGCCCATGCCTTCCAATCCGGCATGGCCATATTGATCGTAGCGTTGACGTTTTTCAGCATCGCTCAGAACTTCATAGGCCTCAGCGGCTTGTTTAAACTTCGAGACTGCATCTTCATCATCTGGATTCGTGTCCGGGTGATAGTTAATTGCTAATTTACGGTAGGCTTTTGAGATCACACTCTTAGATGCATCGCGAGCAACGCCAAGTACTTCATAGAAATCGCGTTTTTGAGCCATAGCTATTTGATCACAATCCTAGTTTGCCTTACTGTCATACGGCCATGTATTGGCGTAATTGAGTTCCGGTCGTTAGCGACCTTTTGTTCAGGCACCGCACTTCTAATGCCGCAGCGAATACTTGAAATTGAAAAAGCCGCCCCCATCCAAGAGGGAGGCGGCTTCGTTAAACCAAATTGCAATAGGCTTGATCGTAGTGTTACGCAAGTCTAGTGTTGACTAGCTTACGCTGCCCTCAACCTTTTGCTTATCTTTGTCATCTGCATCGAAGTTTGTCACCAACACTTCGGTCGTTAGCATCAGCCCAGCAATACTACCCGCGTTGGCCAACGCGGTACGCACAACTTTTACAGGATCGATAACTCCAGCAGCTAGCAGATCGCCATATTCGCCAGTGTTCGCATTGTATCCGTACACTATCGATTTTTTAGCTCGCACATTATCGGCAACAACGGAACCATCGATTCCGCCATTGTCAGCGATTTGCCGCAGTGGCGCATCGAGTGCTTTAAGAATGATGTCGACGCCGATTTTTTGGTCGCCGCGAACAGAGCTTCGCATTTCTTCGACAACCTTTTGACAACGAAGAAGTGCCACGCCACCACCAGCAACGATTCCTTCTTCAACTGCAGCCCGAGTAGCGTGCAAGGCGTCTTCAATCCGAGCTTTTTTCTGTTTCATATCGGCTTCAGTTTCAGCACCAACAGAAATAACGGCTACGCCACCGGAGAGTTTCGCCAAACGTTCTTGGAATTTCTCCTTGTCGTATTCGCTTTCAGTTTGGCCCATTTGGTTGTTAATTTGTTCAACACGAGCGTCGATGTCGGCTCGCTTTCCTGCACCATTAACCAAAATAGTCGAACTTTTGTCGACCGTAATCTTGCGGGCTTGGCCGAGTTGTTCGAGCGTTAGATTTTCAAGCTGCATGCCAAGATCTTCACTAACGAGTGTTCCACCGGTTAACGTGGCGATATCACCAAGCATATTCTTACGACGGTCACCAAACCCTGGAGCCTTCACAGCACAAACATTAAGGACACCTCGTAGTTTATTGACAACGAGCAGTGTTAATGCTTCTGCATCAACGTCTTCAGCGATAATCAAAAGTGGTTTGCCAGTGCCACTTGCTTTTTCAAGCACGGGAACTAACGCTTGCAAATTACTGATCTTCTTTTCATGTATAAGAATGTAAGCATCCTCAAGTTCACAATCCATTTCAGTTTGACGATTGATGAAGTATGGAGAGATATAGCCTTTGTCGAATTGCATTCCGTCAACAAATTCAACGGTTGTGTCAGCTGTTTTACCTTCTTCAACAGTAATAACGCCATCTTTACCAACTCGCTGCAGAGCGTCAGCTAATAGTTCGCCGATCGAATCGTCGTTATTGGCACTAACAGAGCCAATTTGAGCGACTTCTTCTTTGCTAGAAACGGGACGAGCCATCCGCAACAACTCGCCTTCGGCAGCTGCGATTGCTTTTTCGATACCTTTGCGAATCGACATTGGATTGCTACCAGCAACAATGTTCCGCAAGCCTTCTTTATAGACAGAACGTGCCAAGACGGTTGCAGTTGTTGTACCATCGCCAGCAAGATCTGAAGTTTTTTGAGCAACCTCAACGACCAAACGAGCGCCCATGTTTTCAAAGCGATCGTCTAATTCGATTTCTTTGGCAACCGTAACGCCATCTTTGGTAACCGTCGGGCCACCGAAAGATTTGTCAATAATGACATTGCGCCCCGTAGGTCCCATGGTGACGGCTACAGCGTCAGCTAGTTTATTTACACCACGCAACATCCGAGAACGCGCGTTGTCTTCAAACAAAAGTTGTTTTGCCACGATTCAAACTCCTAGCGTTGAATATTCAATGATTCAACTGATTATGAAAATGATTTGCTGCTCGTTATAGAACCTTCGCAAGAATTTCTGATTCTCGCAGGATCTTCACGTCTTCGCCATTTACTTCCATGTCCACTCCACCGAACTTTCCGTAAATAACAATATCTCCGACTTCAATTGAAAGCGAAGCACGATCACCGCTTTCCAATAAACGGCCACTTCCCACAGCAACGACTGTACCGCGTTGAGGTTTTTCTTTAGCAGAATCGGGAAGCACAATTCCTCCAGCTGTTACTTCTTCTGAAGCTGCTGGACGAATAACCACACGATCATCCAATGGACGAACTTTGATCTTTGCCATGATTCGAATATTCCTTTGATAACTTAGTACTTAATGAATTAGTATTTTGTTTGTTGATTGTTGTTTGCTTCGACGTTAACTGCACAAGTTGGTCAACCGCGTCTAGACTACATCATGCCAGGCATGCCGCCCATGCCGCCCATGCCGCCCATACCAGGCATGCCACCGCCCATGCCACCGCCCATGCCGTGGTCGTGGTGATCGTCATGATCGTCACCGTCGTCTTCCACAGGAATCTCAGTTACGAGACATTCGGTAGTAATCAACAACGAAGCGACACTTGCTGCATTTTGCAATGCTGTGGTGACTACCTTCGCTGGTTCGATGACTCCCATTTCGACAAGGTCGCCATAGGTATCTGTATCAGCATTATAACCGTCGTTTTTGCCCTTGAGCTTGCGCACTCGATTTACGATGACCGCGCCGTCAAGGCCTGCATTTTCAGCGATTGCTCGTAGCGGGTAATCCAATACGTTCCTAATAATCGATCCGCCAAGTTTTTCATCGCCGCTTAGCTCTAAGCCATCAATCGCTTTGGCTGATCGAATCAAGGCTACTCCACCACCAGCGACAACTCCGCTTTCAAGTGCGGCTTGAGTTGCTGCTTTGGCATCTTCGAGCAACGCTTTGCGTTCCTTCATTTCGGTTTCGGTCGTTGCACCACAGTTAATTTGAGCTACACCGCCAGCGAGTTTCGCTAACCGTTCTTGAAGCTTTTCGCGATCATATTCACTATCGGTAACAGCAATTTCACTGCGTATTTGATCCACACGACC